>JBBDXO010000287.1:0-11405 GCA_040902295.1 Candidatus Rokuibacteriota bacterium
GAAAATCAAAGGCACGTAACCGCACCGCGGCGTCGATGTCGCGATCAGGATCGGAAGACATTGACGTTGTGCCAGAGCAGCCCTGACGGGTCCGGTTGGTGCTCAGCCGCCCCTGGAACACGAAGCGGACTGCCGTGGAGCGCATAGTAGTCGCGGCCGTTCTCGAATTCTTCACGGATGCGACGACTCACTTCGACGTGGTGCTCGGGAGTGATGGTGAGGTAGCCGCGGTCGAAGAGGGTGTGCAGGTCTGACCTCAGCAGCAGGCCATTCGATACCGCATGAATGCCACCGGACGCGTACGGCCGGATATGGGCAGCATCGAGCACTGGCAGCGTCCGTTCGCCGGTGAGGGCGCACCGGCGGTCGTACGTGTCGGTAACGAGAATCCTGAACGCGCCTTGTCCGAGACGGGGGCGCACGACGACCTCTGGCCCATAGCGTGCGCTGTCCGCGACCGTCTCGATGACCCGTTGCCCATGCAGCCTGGCAATGACCTCTTCCCAGATGCGCCTTCCCTCGCCGGCTGCCAAGTCCTCCGTCCGTCCGGCCACGATGTTGGGGCGCCAATCGTTCGGCTCCCTGATCCAGTCGGCTCGAGGAAAGAACGTCGTCTCGGTGATGATCACGCATCCGATCTTGTAGTTAGCGGCGGCATCCAGCGGCTTGCCGAAGCGGCGACGATAGGTCTCGACCCTGGCCCGCATATCGGTTTCCGACGCCGCGCCGTTCTTCGTGCCGAATGCGGTCCAGGCAAAGCTCGCGGGTAGAACCGAGAAGTGGACGAAGAAGCCGACGCCGGCGATGGCGTTGAAGGGCGCCTTGAGGCGAAACAAGAAGGGCCCGCCGGGCGAGAGAGCCCGGAATCCGTGGCCCCCTGGTCGCCAGAAGTTCACCTCATCGATGTCGGGCCTGGCGAAAAGGAACTGGTACCACTCATAGTCGGTGTTCGCAATGTACGCTAGCACGATCGCGGGGCATCATAGGGCGGGGTGGGGACGTCGTCAAACGCTGCGCGAGCCCACGGTGTGGCGCTGGCGAGGCCCCTTCAGTCCCGCTCCATCGGCAGCGCGGGGTCGTTCGCCCATTCCGACAACGACGCGTCGTACACGGCCACCCCCTCGTGCCCCAGCAGGGTCAGCACGAACGCGTCGCTCGACGCCGCGATCCCGCCGCCGCAGTAGGTGATCACGCGGCCGGCCTCCAGCGCGCCCGTGGTGGCGAACTTCGCGCGGAGCTGGTCCGCGGGCAGGTACGCGTGGGTGGCGGGATCGACGAGCCCGCGGGCGGCCACGTTCGTGCTGCCCGCGATGCGGCCGGGCCGCCCATAGCTCACGCCGCCCGTGCCCGCGTGCTGTTCCTCGGTGAGCGCGTTGATGAGGCAGGTGGCGCCGTCGCCGACGCCTGCGAGCACCTGCGCCGTGCTGGCGATCAACGCGGGGCGCGGTCTCGCCGTGAAGGGGCGCGGCCCCCTCGCGCCGTCATCGGTGGCGACGGGCCGCCCCTCGAGCGTCCACTTCTTCCAGCCGCCGTCGAGGACGGCGGCGGCGTCGAAGCCGAAAGCGCGCAGCATCCACCACACGCGGGCGGCCCACATGTTCACGAAGCGGTCGTACAGGACCACGCGCACGCCGTCACCCACGCCGTGGCGGGTCATCGCCTGGGCGAACTGCCCGGCGGGCGGCATCATAAAGCGCAGCGTCGAGGCGCGGTCGGACAGCTCGGCCTGGAGATCGACGTGGCCGGCGCCCGGGATGTGGCCCTGCGCCCACTTCGCGCGGCCCGACTCCACGGTGAAGCCGCCCGGGACGTCGGCCGGAAGCAAATACACGGTGCACTCGAGCACGCGGACCGCCGGGTCGTCGAGGTGCTGCGCGAGCCAATCGGTGCCGACGAGGTATTGTGGGTTCTTGAAGGCCATGCGGCATATTATGCCGTCATGATGCCGCCTGCGCCCATCGCCGGCCCCTCCGCATGGCGGGGGGCCGAGCTTGCGAAGAGCGACGACTGGATCCGCCGCTTCTCGGACGACGAGCGGCGAGAGCTGGACACCGCGCTCTCGCGCGTGCGCGGCCGCGACCTGCTCACCATCGCGCGCGCCGACTTTCCGCTGCCCACGCTGGGCCCCGTGCTGGACGACGTCCACCGCGAGCTGCTCGACGGGCGCGGCTTCGTCCTGCTGCGCGGGCTCGAGGCCGACCGGTACGACCTGCGCGACCTGGCCACCATCTACTGGGGGCTCGGCGCCTACCTCGGCACCGCGCTGCCGCAGAACGGCGCGGGGCACGTCCTGGGCCACGTGCGGGATGTCGGGCGCGACGAGAAGGACCCCAACGCGCGCATCTACCAGACCACGAAGCGGCAGAACTATCACACCGATTCCTGCGACATCGTGGGCCTGCTCTGCGTGCGGCGGGCGAAGGCGGGCGGCCTGTCCAGCCTCGTGAGCTCGGTGACCGTCCACAACGAGGTGCGCGCCCGGCGGCCGGACCTGGCGGCCGTGCTCTTCGAGCCGATCTGCACCGACCGGCGCGGTGAGGTGCCGGCGGGGATGCAGCCGTGGTTCACCATCCCCGTCTTCACCTGGCACGCCGGCCGCCTCACCACCATGTACGTGCGCCGCTACATCGAGTCGGCGCAGCGCTTTGCGGAGGTGCCGCGCCTGACGCCCGCGCAGGTGGAGGCCATGGACCTGCTCGACACGGTGGTGGAGGACCCCGCGCTCCACCTCTACATGGACTTCGAGCCCGGCGACATCCAGCTGCTGCACAACCACCAGGTGCTCCACGACCGCACCGAGTTCGAGGACTGGCCCGAGCCCGAGCGCAAGCGGCACCTCCTGCGGCTCTGGCTTTGCCCGCCCGACGGCCGCCCGCTGCCGGCGTGCTTCGCCGAGCGCTACGGCAGCGTGCAGCCCGGCCGCCGCGGCGGCATCGTCGTGCCCGGCGCCCGTCTCAGCGTCCCCCTGTAGCCGTCACATCTCCGCTTGACATGCGCGCGTGGGTCCGCTATTTGTGCCGCTCACGCTAGGCTCAGGAACGCGCCGCGGCGTTCGGGTACCCTCTGCCGCGAGTCCGTTCAAGTCTCGTGCGCGCGTTACCGAATCACCAATTGTGTCCATGGAGGTGCAAGATGTCCCGAGCCCGACTGTCCGTGCTCGCCAGAGCCACGGCCGCCGCCTGCGTGGCCGTCGCCGCGACGAGCGTTGCCATTCCAGCCTTCGCCCAGACGGTGGTCTGGAACCACAACATCTTCGGTCCCCCCCGCGCGGTCACGGCGGGCATCGAGGCGATGGCGGAGTTCTACAAGAAGGAATCCAACGGCGCCCTCGAGATCAAGATCGCCTATGGCGCCGCCCTCGGTCCCGAGCGGCAGGCGCCCGAGTCCATCAAGTCCCGCGGTTATGAAGGCGCGCAGATGTGCGCCGGCTACTACCCGAACAAGTTTCCGCTGCTCGCCGCCATGGAGCTGCCCTTCCTGGCGCCCCGCCGCACGGAGGACCGCGCCAAGGTGGACCACGCCGTCCTCAACCACCCGCTCATCGTCAAGGAGATGGCCGAGCGCTGGAACATCAAGTATCTCGCGCCCACCTTCCTGCCCCCCTACGAGTTCATGGGCAACAAGCGGATCGCGAGCGTCAACGACATGAAGGGCGTGAAGATGCGCATCTCCGGTCTGAACGCCAAGGCGCTGCAGGCCTTCGGCGCGGTGCCCACGATGGTGACGGCGCCCGAGGGGTACACCGCGCTCGAGCGGGGCACCATCGACAGCTTCGGATTTCCGTACGCGTACACGTTCGGCGCCTACAAGATGTACGAGGTCTCGAAGTACGTGACGGAAGGCATGGCCATGAGCGGCTTCATGTGCTTCCAGGGCGTGAGCCTGGAGGCGTGGAACAAGCTGCCCGCCGCTCTGCAGGCCAAGCTGCCGCAGGCCCAGGAGCTGGCGTCGGCCGCGCTGCTCAAGGCCTACAAGGACGCCGACGAGAAGTGGATCCCCGTCTTCAAGCAGAAGCTCGAGGTGACGCCGTTCCCCGAGGCGGAGCGCGCCAAGCTCGCCGAGGGCGCCAACCAGATCTGGGAAGAGTGGGTGAAGGAGCAGGAGGCCGCCGGCCGCCCCGGGCGCGAGATCCTGAACTTCATCAAGGCGGAATCGGCCAAGTACAAGTAGATCCGGCCCGAGGGGCTGGACCGTGTCCGAGCTCGGCATCCTCCTGGTGGTCGTCGCCGTCATGATGGTCGTGACGGCGGCGGCCGCCACCCTCGTCGGCCCCGTGCTGCGGGTGCTCGAATACGCGCTGCTGTGCGGCTCCGTCCTGATCATCTTCGGCGTGATGCTCTTCGTGGGCGCCGAGGTCGTGATGCGCTACGTCTTCAATGCGCCCATCCCCGGCCATCTCGAGGGCTCGGAGCTGCTGCTGCCGATGATCGTCTTCCTGGCGCTGTCCTACACGCAGGCCACGCGCGGCCACGTCGGCATGGACCTGGTGCTGGACGCGCTGGCCCCCACCGCGCGGCGCTACGCCACGATGGGGACGCTGCTGATCAGCGTCGTGCTCTGCGCCATCCTCGCCTACTTCAGCTTCAAGCACGCCTACCAGCTCTGGGTCTACGACGACGTCACCATGACGCCGCCGTACTTTCCCACGTGGCCGTCGGGCGCCGCCATCACGCTGGGGTACTTCCTCATCTCCATCCGGATGTACCTGCAGCTTCTGAACCTGGCCGCTCCGAACCGGTTCCCCGCCTTCGAGCCCGTGGGCGGCAACCTGCACGCAGTCGAGTAGGGGAGCGCGCCCGTGGACCCGGTGACCCTCGGCGTCCTCTCGCTCGCCGCCCTCACGCTGCTGCTGCTCTCGGGGGTGCGGATCGCGTTTGCCACCGCCCTGTGCGGATTCCTGGGGCTGTGGATGCTGCGCGGCTACGATCCGGCCGCCTCGCTCTCGGCCACGTCCATCATCGGCCACCTCACGAACTACAACCTGCTGGTCCTGCCCCTCTTCATCCTGATGGGCTTCTTCGCGTACTACGCCGGCATCACGCGCGACCTGTACTGGGCGGCGCGCCAGTGGTTCGGCCATCTGCCCGGCGGCCTCGCCATCGCGACGATCCTGGGCTCGGCCGGCTTCGCGGCCGCTTGCGGCGCCTCCACGGCCTCGGCGGCGGTGATGGGCCGCGTGGCCCTGCCCGAGCTCAAGAAATACGGCTACGACGACAAGGTCTCCACCGGCTGCGTCGCCGCCGGCGGCACCATGGCCACGATGATCCCGCCCTCCGTGCTGATGGTCGTCTACGGCTTCATCGCCGAGGAGTCCATCGGCGCCCTGCTCCTGGCCGGCATCCTGCCCGGGCTGCTGGAGGCGGTGAGCTACGGGATCATGCTGCTCGTGCGCTTCCGTCTCAACCCCGCGCTGGGACCGCCGATCCAGGGCATCACGTGGCCCGACCGCTTCCGGTCCCTCACCGGTGTCTGGGGCCTCGTCGTCCTCATCGTGCTCGTGATGGGCAGCATCTACACCGGTGTGGCGACGCCGACGGAGGCGGCCGGCGTCGGGGCGCTCGGCGCGCTGGTGATGGCCCTGCCGCGGCTCACGAAGCGCACGTTCTGGGGGGCCATGGTGGAGACGGCGAGAGCCTCGTCGCTCATCTTCGCCATCGTGGCCGGCGTGCTGATCTACGTTCACTTTCTCGGCTTCACCGGCATGCCGGGGGCGGTGGCGGCCTGGATCGGGGCGCTCGACGCGCCGCCCATGGTCGTGCTGATCGGCATCCTGGCGCTCTACCTCGTTCTCGGCATGTTCCTGGACGGGATCGGCATGCTCCTGCTCACGGTGCCGATCATCCTGCCCACGGTGCAGCAGCTCGGCGTCCACCCCATCGTGTTCGGCGTCCTCGTCATCCGCATGGTCGAGATCGGCCTCATCACGCCGCCCGTCGGCCTCAACGTGTACGTGCTGCGGGGCGTCGCCCCGAACGTCAGCATGGGGGACATGTTCCGCGGGTGCGGCTGGTTCGTCGTCGTCGACCTCATCAACGTCGCCATCCTGCTCGCCTTCCCGCAGATCATCCTGCTGATCCCCCAGACGATGATCCGGTAGCGCCCGCGGCGAAGGGGCGCTGATCGGCCTGAAGTGCACTACACTGCCGGAGTGGTGACACGAGCCTCCCTTTCGGTCGGGTTGCTGGTCGCCGCCTCGGCGCTGGCGGGCTGCGGGGAGCGGTCGGGGATGGTCGAGGCGAAGAGCAAGGCCACGCCCGCTCTGGCCGTGACCGTGGCCCCCGTCGAGGTCCGCGCCGTGCAGAGGACGGTGGACGCCACGGGCAGCCTGCTCGCCTGGCAGGAAGTGATCCTGAACACCCCCGTCCGCGGCACCGTGGCGAAGATTCTCGTCGACCTCGGCGACCGCGTGGAGGCGGGGCAGGTGATCGCGCAGCTCGACCCGCGCGAGCTGGCCCTGGGTGTCGAGCAGGCCGACGCCGGTGTGGGCGCCGCCCGCGACGGCCTGCTGAGGGCGCGCGCCCAGACCGAGGCCGCGCAGGCGCAGCTGCAGCAGGTGCGTGACGGCCGCCGCTCGTTCGAGGCGAACATCAGCCGCGCCGCCGCCGCCCTCGAGGAGACCCGGGTCAATCTCGAGCGGATGCGCACGCTGGTCCAGGAAAGCCTGGTCGCCCAGCGCGAGGTGGACGTGGCGCGCACCCAGTACGAGACGATGCGGGCGGCGCACGAGACGGCCCAGGTGGAGATGAGCCAGTACCCCAGCCGCGTGCGGGCGGCGGAGGCGGAACTCGCGAGCACCGTGTCTGCGATCCGGGTCGCGGAGGCCGACCTGCGGCGCCGGGAGGCCGATCTGGCGCTGGCTCGCAAGCGGCTGGCGGATGCCACCATCACCTCGCCGATCCGGGGCGCCATCGCCCGGCGCCACCTCAACCCCGGGCAGTTCGTCGTGGAAGACACGCCGGTGTTCACCATCGTGCAGACCGACCCCCTGAAGTTCAGCGGCACCGTGCCCGAGCACGCCGCGCTCGAGGTGAAGCCCGGCCAGCTCGTCCGGCTGCGGGCGGAGCTGGCCGACACGCGCGCGTTCACCGGCCGCGTCACGCGCGTGAGTCCCGCGGTGGAGGTGGCCAGCCGCACCGTGCTCGTGGAGGCGGAGGTGCCGAACCCCGACGGCCGCCTCAAGCCCGGCCTGTTCGCCCGCGGCGCGGCCGTGATCCGTGAGGACCGCGACGTCACCTTCGTGCCCGAGGGCGCCGTGTCCTACTTCGCGGGGCTGACGCGCGTCTTCGTGATCGACGGCGGTACGGCGAGCCAGCGGGCGGTGACGCTGGGAACCCGGATGGACGGATTCATCGAGATCGTCAAGGGCGTGCGGCCGGGCGAGCAGGTGGCCACCTCGCGCCTGGCGCAGCTGCAGGATGGAGCGGCGGTGACCACCTCGGCTCCGGCACCGCCCGCGGCGCGGCCGCCGGGATCAGGCTAGGCCACCGTGCAGAAGCTCGCCGAGGTCTGCATCCGCCGGCCCGTCTTCGCGGCGATGCTCGTGCTGTGCCTGGTGGTGGTGGGGGCCGTGTCCTGGTTCAAGCTCGGCGTGGACCGCTTCCCCGTCGTCGACCTGCCCACGGTGATCATTCGCACCACGCTTCCGGGCGCCGCCGCCGAGGAGGTGGAGATCCAGATCTCCCAGCGCCTCGAGGAGGCGATCAACACGGTGGCGGGCATCGACGAGATGCGGTCGATCTCCGCGGCCGGCAGCTCCATCGTCATCATCGCCTTCGACATCGATCAGGACATCGAGACCGCCGCCCAGGACGTGCGCGACCGCGTGGCCGCCGTGCTCAAGGACCTGCCCCGGGACGCCGAGCCGCCCATCGTGTCGAAGTTCGACAACGAGTCGACGCCCGTCCTGACGGTGGCGCTGTCCGGCGACCGGCCCATCCGCGAGCTGACGGAGCTGGCCGACAAGGTGGTGAAGCTCCGTCTCGAGCGCTCGATCGGCGTCGGCCAGGTGCAGATCGTCGGCGGCCTCGAGCGCGCCATCAACGTCTGGGTGGACGCCGACCGGCTGGCCGCCCACCGGCTGTCCATCACCACCGTCCACGAGGCGCTGGTCCGCCAGAACACGGACCTGCCCGGCGGCAACGTCACCGGAGCCGCGCGCGAGCATTCGCTGCGCACGATGGGCCGCCTCGCCGACGCGGAGGCCTTCAACGAGGTGGTGGTGGCCACGCGGGGCGGCACGCCCGTGCGCATCCGCGATCTCGGGCGCGCCGAGGACGGCGTGAAGGAGCAGCGCTCCATCGCGCGCCTCAACGGCGCGCCCGCCGTCGTCCTCGAGGTGCGCCGCCAGTCCGGCGCCAACACGGTGGCCACCATCGAGGCGGCCAAGGCCAACCTGGCCGTCGCCGCCGCCCAGCTGCCCGCCGGCGTGCGGGTGGAGATCCTGCGAGACCAGTCCCGCTACATCTACGCCGCGCTGCACGAGATCAACGTGCACCTGGTCCTGGGCGCCATCCTCGCCTCGCTGGTGGTGTTTGCCTTCATGCGGAGCTGGGCCTCCACGGTGATCGCGGCGGTGGCCATCCCGGCCTCCGTCATCACCACCTTCGCGATGATGAAGGCGCTCGGCTTCACCCTCAACAGCGTCACCATGCTCGCGCTGGTGCTCATGGTGGGCGTGGTCATCGACGACGCCATCGTCGTGCTCGAGAACATCTTCCGCTTCATGGAAGAGAAGAAGATGCCGCCCTTCGAGGCCGCGCGCGCCGCCACCGCCGACATCGGCCTCGCCGTCATGGCCACCACCCTGTCGCTGGTGGTGATCTTCGTGCCCATCTCCTTCATGTCCAGCGTCTCCGGCCGCTTCCTCTTCCAGTTCGGCCTCACGGCGGGCGTGGCGGTGCTGGTGAGCCTGCTCGTGTCGTTCACCCTCACGCCCATGATGAGCGCCCGTATGCTGCGCCCGGACGGCGGCGCGCCCGGTGACGCGCACGAGGCGCGCTCCCGGCAGGGGTTCTACCGCTGGTTCGAGCGCGGCTACATGGTCGCCCTCGCCTTCGCCATGCGTCACCGCCTCGTCGTGAGCGTCCTCGCCCTCGTTATCGTGGCCTCCGCGGTGCCGCTCTACACCGTGCTCGGCCGGGACTACCTGCCGAGCGGGGTCGACGAGGGCGAGGTCGAGGTGCGCATCGCCGCCTCCCAGGGGACCAGCCTGCCCGCCATGGACACCCTCGTGCAGCGCATCGAAGGCGAGATCCGGAACGTGCCCGGCGTGCGCCTCGTGCTCACCACCACCGGCGGCTCCTTCCTGGCGTCCGTCAACGAAGCGCGGGTCTACGTGGGGCTGGACCCGCACGCGGAGAGAATCTTCTCGCTCACGCGGCTGGTGGGCGGCCTGCTGAGGGGCGACCCCGGCGCCGCCTTTCGCGGCAACCGCTCGCAGCAGCAGATCATGCAGGATCTGCGGCAGCGTCTGCGGCGCATCGCCGGCCCCGACGTCCGCACCCAGGTGCGCAACCCCTCGGGCTTCCGCTTCATCGGCAGCTTCATCGACATCGACTTCGTCCTCCGTGGCCCCGATCTGGAGACGCTGGCCGCCCTCACGGAGCGCCTCCGCCAGCGCTCCGAGGATCTCGGGCTCGTGGATGCCGACACCACGCTGAAGCTCGACAAGCCCGAGCTGCACGTGCGCATCGACCGCGCGCGCGCCGCCGATCTGGGCGTGGACACCGCGCACATCGCGGGCGCGCTGCGGCTCATGGTGGGCGGCGACACCGAGGTCACGCGCTTCTACGACGCCCGCTCGAACTACGAGTACGACGTGCAGCTACGCCTGCGCCAGGAGGACCGCGATGATCCGAGCGCGATCCCGTTCCTGTGGGTGCCGCGCGCCGACGGAGGTATCGTCCGCCTCGACAACCTGGTCACGATGGCGCCCGCGTGGGCGGCCTCGCGCATCGACCGCCTCGACCGCCACCGGGAAGCCCGCCTGCGCGCCAACGTGGCGCCGGGGTACGCCCTCGGCGACCGGGTGGACGCCCTGCGCGACGAGGTGGCGCGCATGGATCTGCCCGCCGGCTACGACACGGTCATCTCCGGCCGCGCGCGGGAGCTGGAGAACACCTTCACCGAGATGGCGTGGGCGGTCGCGCTGTCCATCGTCTTCATGTACATGATCCTCGCCGCGCAGTTCGAGAGCCTCACGCATCCCTTCACGATCCTGCTCTCGCTGCCGCTGTGCGTGCCCTTCGCGCTCCTGTCGCTGTGGGCCACCGGCAACACGCTGAACCTCTACTCGGCGCTCGGCATCCTCGTCCTCTTCGGCGTCGTCAAGAAGAACTCCATCTTGCAGATCGACCACATCAACAACCTGCGCACGGCCGGCATGGAGCGGGCGCAGGCCATCCTGCAGGGCAACCGCGACCGGCTGCGGCCCATCCTCATGACCACGCTGACCTTCGTGGCGGGAATGATTCCGCTCGCCGTGGGCAGCGGTCCCGGCGCCGAGGAGCGCCGCGTGATCGCCGTGGTCATCATCGGAGGCCAGACGCTGTCGCTCCTGCTCACGCTGCTGGTGACGCCGGTGGCCTACTCGCTGCTCGATGACCTCGGCGGCTGGGTGGGCAGTCGCCGGCGCGCCGTCACCGGCCGCGGGCGGCCGGTGGCCGCCCACCCGCCGGCGTCGTAGGCGCCGATGGATCGCGTGTTCCTCGGGGTGGGGGCGGTGTCGGCGGCACTGGCGGTGGCGCTGGGCGCGTTCGCCGCCCACGGCCTGCGCGCCCGCCTGTCGCCCGAGGCCCTGCAGACCTTCGAGACCGGCGCCCGCTACCACATGTATCACGCGCTCGCGCTGCTGGCGGTGGCGTGGGCCGCGGCGCGCTGGCCCGGCGCCGCCGTCACCACCGCCGGCTGGCTCTTCGTCGCCGGCACGCTGCTCTTCTCGGGCAGCCTCTACCTTCTCGCCGTCACCGGCGTGCGCGCGCTCGGCGCGATCACCCCCATCGGCGGCGCCGCGTTCATCCTCGGCTGGCTCGCGTTGGCGTGGGCGGCGTGGAGCGCCCGTCCCTGAGGCCCCTGTAACGCCGGCCGGTGAAGTCTAGCCGCTCCGAGGGGCGCGGGGGCAAGACGAGTAGGGCGAGTTCGTCGTGCAGCGCCTCGAGCCGGCGGGGCGAGCCCGGCGGCGAGCCAGAAGTTGCGGGTGAGCTTCCTCGCCAACGGGCAGCTCGTCGAGTGGCGCTACTGGTCGGATGCCAACCACGGCTTCCGCCATCCCGACGGCGATGGCTTCCAGCCGTACTACGCGGACCTGTCGTGGCCGTTGACGGCCGCGTTTCTTCAGCGCGTGGTGTGAGGACTCAGGCAGCGCCGACGGGCAGGGTGAAGCACACGGTGCTGCCTTTGCCCTGCTC
>JBBDXO010000288.1:0-11319 GCA_040902295.1 Candidatus Rokuibacteriota bacterium
CAGGAGCCCATGACCTCGCTGAACCCCGTGTTCACGGTGGGCGAGCAGATCGCGGAGGCGGTGCGGCTGCACGAGGGCCTGGGGCGGCGCGACGCGATGGACAAGACGGTGGAGATGCTGAAGCTGGTGCACATCGCCAACGCGGAGCGGCGCGTGAAGGAATATCCGCACCAGCTGTCGGGCGGCATGCGGCAGCGGATCATGATCGCCATGGCGCTGTCGTGCAATCCCAATCTCCTCATCGCCGACGAGCCCACCACCGCCCTCGACGTCACCATCCAGGCGCAGATCCTCGAGCTGCTCAACGAGCTCAAGGCCAAGCTCGGCATGGCCATCCTGCTCATCACGCACGACATGGGCGTCATCGCGGAAACGGCGCAGCGGGTGATCGTCATGTACGGCGCGCAGGTGGTGGAGGAGGCGCCGGTGGGCGAGCTCTTCAAGGAGCCGCTGCACCCGTACACGCAGGGGCTGCTGCGCTCCATCCCGCGCATCGATCTCGCCGCCCTGAAGCGCCAGCGGCTGGAGCCCATTCCGGGCACGGTGCCCACCCTGCGCGGGGAGGCGAAGCCGGGCTGCCGCTTCGCCCCGCGCTGCACGCTCGCCAAGCCGATGCATTTCGACAACACGCCGCCCCTCAAAGAAGTCCGGCCGGGCCACAAGGTGGCCTGTTTCCTTTACTGAGGTCGCGCCATGGCAGACGCGCTCCTGAAGGTCAAGAACCTCAAGAAGTATTTCCCGATCCGGGGAGGCCTGTTCTCGCGAGAAGTCGCGCGGGTGCACGCGGTCGACGACGTCTCCTTCGACATCATGCCGGGGGAGACACTCGGCCTCGTGGGCGAGTCCGGCTGCGGCAAGTCGACCACCGGCCGCACGATCCTGAGATTGATCGAGCCCACGTCGGGCGAGATCTGGTTCGAGGGGCAGGACATCACCGCCATCGACAAGCGGTCGATGCGCGCCCTGCGCAAGAGCATGCAGATCATCTTCCAGGATCCCTACGCGTCGCTGAATCCGCGGATGACGGTGGGCTCGATCATCGGTGAGGCGCTCGTGATCCACAAGCTGGCGCCCACGCGCAAGGCGCGCGAGGAGCGGGTGGTGCAGCTGCTGGAGACGGTGGGCCTGTCCGCCGACCACCTGCGCCGGTACCCGCACGAGTTCTCGGGCGGCCAGCGTCAGCGCATCGGCATCGCGCGCGCCCTCGCGGTGAGCCCCAAGCTCATCATCGCGGACGAGCCCGTCTCCGCCCTCGACGTGTCGATCCAGGCGCAGATCATCAACCTGCTCGAGGATCTGCAGGCGAAGTTCGGGCTCACCTACCTCTTCGTGGCGCACGACCTCTCCGTGGTGGAGCACATCTCCACGCGCGTGGCCGTGATGTACCTCGGCAAGATCGTGGAGATCGCCCCCGCCAAGGAGCTGTACACGAACCCGAAGCACCCGTACACGGAAGCGCTCCTGTCGGCGGTGCCGATTCCCGACCCGACCATGAAGCGCAAGCGCATCCTGCTCGAGGGCGAGGTCCCCAGCCCCATCAACCCGCCCTCCGGCTGCCGCTTCCACACCCGCTGCGGCCTGCGCGTGCCGTCGTGCTCCCAGAACGAGCAGGTGCTCAAGGAGATCTCGCCGGGCCACTGGGTCGCCTGCCAGGTGCGCACGGGCGCCGCCATCGCCTGACGCCTCCGCGGCATGCCCAGCGTCACCGTCGGCGACATCTCGATGTATTACGTGGAGGCCGGCGCGGGCGAGCCCGTCCTGCTCATCATGGGCTTCGGCGGCGATCACCT
Source organism: Candidatus Rokuibacteriota bacterium (assembly GCA_040902295.1). Taxonomy (GTDB): domain Bacteria; phylum Methylomirabilota; class Methylomirabilia; order Rokubacteriales; family CSP1-6; genus JBBDXO01. The sequence goes on from JBBDXO010000288.1 coordinate 1,791, forward strand.
CGCGTGGGGCCTGCAGATGCCGGCGCTGGCCGGGCGGTACCGGACGGTCGCCTACGACAATCGCGGCGTGGGGCAGAGCAGCACGCCGGATGTCCCCTACACGACGGCGCTGATGGCGGACGACGGGGCGGGGCTCCTCGATGCCCTCGACATCGACAGCGCGCACGTGGTGTCGGTGTCGATGGGCGGCATGATCGCGCAGGAGCTGGCGCTACGCCATCCCCGCCGCGTGCGCACGCTCCAGCTCCACGCCACCTGCGGGCGTCCGGACCGCTACCTGACCGCGCTCGGCGAGGTGTGGCGCACGGTGCGCTCGACCGTCGGGCGCGAGGAGTGGCTGCGCACGATCGCCCTCTGGCTCTTCGCGCCCGCCACCTACAACGAGCGCCCGCACCTGGTGGAGCTGGTCGTCCAGAACAGCCTCGCCAACCCGTATCCGCAGTCGCTGACGGGGTTCCTCCGCCAGGGCGACGCCGTGCGCACGCACGACGCGCTCGACCGTCTCGGCGACATCCGCTGCCCCACGCTCATCACGGTGGCCGAGCACGACATCCTGGTGCCCCCGCGCTTTGCGCGCGAGATCGCCGCCCGCATGCCCCACGCCGAGTTCCACACCATGGCGGAGGCGGGCCACGGCTACCTGTGGGAGCGTCCGGAAGAGTTCAATCGGCTGTCGCTGGACTTCCTCGCCAAGCACTCGGGGCGCTGAGCCGCCCCGCGCGATCACGTCGCGGCGGTGGCCTGCCAGTCGAACGGCGCGAAGTGGCCGTTGTTGCGGCCGCTGGTGTCCTCCCAGCGCAGGCCGAACACCGTGAGCCGGCTCCGCAGCGCGCGCATGAGGGCGAGGCGCGCGTTGGCCGGGTGCAGCGTGTTGTCGACGAAGAGCGGCTCGGTGGGTGTGCCCGCGCTCGGAACGCCCTCGGCCTCCTGCTCCAGCACGCCGGGGATGGTGGCCGTGCGCCTGAGCCCGTTCTTCTCGAAGCGGATGGCTTTCTTCTCGGCGCCGAGGAACGTGCCGACCAGCGGGGCGAGCGCGCCCATCGGCCCCCCGGCCGCCCCACTGCCGATGCCGGTGATCGCCTGCTCCTGCGCGGCGGTGGCCCGCTCGTCGATGATGAGGCCGACCTTCCAGTTCCCTTCGCCCATGGCCCCGGGCGTCGAGCCGACGACCGCGAAGCGGAGGCCGTCGAGCGTGACGTCACCGAACCGGCCTCGATTGATCTCGAACGCCATCGCGAAGGTGCACTCGCCCTTCGTCGGCTTCGCGGCCAGGTTCGTGAGGATGCACGGACAGACGTAGTCGCAGCTGCACGTCTCGAAGTACTCGCCACTCACCTGCCAGGCGGGATGGGCCATCGAGGTCACCTCTGCCGCGATCTTACCCCGGGTCGTCGATTCCGGCCAGCGCGCGTCAGTCCCAGATGTACGCGCGCGGGTTGACGTGCTTGCCCTTCACGAGGATCTCGTAGTGCAGGTGCGGGCCCGAGGAGCGGCCGGTGTTGCCGGTGAAGCCGATGACCGCGCCGCGCTCGACCGTCTGGCCGCTCTTCACCGCGATCTTCGCGAGGTGGCCGTAGAGGCTGCGGATGTCCTGACCGTGGTCGACGATGATGGCGTTGCCGTACTCTCCCTGGCGGCCGGCGAAGGCCACCGTGCCCGGCGCGGGCGCGTAGATGGGCGTGCCGGGGCCGGCGCTGATGTCGAGGCCGCCGTGGAACTCCGTGCTCTTCGTCCAGGGCGACAGCCGGTTGCCGAACTCCGAGTTCACCGCCCCGCGCACCGGCCAGCGCGACGGCAGCGCCGCGAGCGCTTTGCCCGCGCGGGCCATGAGCCGGTCGAGCGCGCGCAGGTTATCGCCGGCTTCCGTCACCGTCTCCGCGAGGCGGTTCAGCTCGTCACCGGGCGACAGCATCGGCGAGGTCTCCGCTCTCGACGTGGTGCCCCCGATGCCCTTGTCGCGGCCGGCGGCGGCGCGCTCGGGCCCGAAGGGCTGCTGGATGCGCGCGTGAATCTCCCGCCAGCCGGACATCTCCTTGCCGAGGGCGGCGATACGCTGGTTGAAGACCCCGATGGTTTTGCGCTGCTCGGCGATCTGGTCGGCGTACGTGACGGCCTCCGCGGTGAGGTGGCGGAGCTTGAGGTAGTCGCCGACCACAGCGCCCACGACGGAGACCACGGCGGCGAGGGCGACGAACGAGCCGACCGCGACGGGACGGGCGAAGTTGAATCGCAGCACCCGCATCCCATCGCCGCGCACGAGCAGAAGGCTGAACTGCTTACGGCGATCCAATCGCTTGGGTCTCCCCCGCCCGTCGCGTGGCCAGCCTTCAGGCACACCGGGCTGAGCGGTTTCTAGCACCGGCGCCGGGATCGTGTCAACGGACGATTCATCACCCATCATGCCGTACGTAGTCGCAAGCGGCGTGCCGAAGGGCCATCGCACTACAATCAATCACTTACCGTCCGTGGCGGCTGACACAACGGCACCGCGAAGGTCCATCGCGTCACGGCGATGACGACGGCCGCGGACGGGTCCATTCGTTGACACTCTGCGCAACGCTTGGGTATCATCGGGAGGCCGTTCGAGAGAGGAGCACAGATGGACGAATTCTATCGGATCAAGCGGCTGCCTCCCTACGTCTTCGCCATCGTGAACGACCTCAAATCGAAGGCGCGCGCCCGGGGCGAGGACGTCATCGACCTCGGCATGGGCAACCCGGACCTCGGCACGCCCAAGCACATCGTGGCCAAGCTCGTGGAGGCGGCACAGAATCCGAAGAATCATCGCTACTCGGCCTCCCGCGGCATCACGCGCCTGCGCAAAGCCATCACCAAGTGGTATCGCGACCGCTACGACGTCGAGCTGGATCCCGAGTCCGAGGCCATCGCCACCATCGGCGCCAAGGAAGGGCTCGCGCACCTCATGCTCGCCGTCCTGCAGCCGGGCGACGGCGCCCTCGTGCCGAATCCGACGTACCCCATCCATTCCTACTCGGTCGTCATCGCCGACGGTGACCTGCGCTCGGTCCCGCTCACGCCCGACGGCGACTTCTTCGAGCGGCTCCAGGAGACGGCGAAGCTGGCGTGGCCGAAGGCGAAGGTCCTCATCCTCTCCTTCCCGCACAACCCGACCACGATGTGCGTGGACGTGCCCTTCTTCGAGAAGGTGGTCGCCTTCGCCAAGGAGCACCGCCTCATGGTCGTGCACGACTTCGCGTATGCCGATCTGCACTTCGACGGCTACACGCCGCCCTCGTTCCTGCAGGTGCCGGGCGCCAAGGACGTCGGGATCGAGCTCTTCTCGATGACGAAGTCGTACAACATGGCCGGGTGGCGGCTGGCCTTCGCGTGCGGCAACCCGCGCATGATCCACGCCCTCGCCCGCATCAAGTCGTACCTGGACTACGGCGTCTTCCAGCCCATCCAGATCGCCGGCATCATCGCGCTCGAAGGCGACCAGTCGGTGGTGAAGGACATCAACGAGGTGTACCGCAAGCGGCGCGACGTGCTCGTGGACGGGCTGAACAAGATCGGCTGGTCCGTGGCCAAGCCGAAGGGGACCATGTTCGTGTGGGCACCGATCCCGGAGCAGTACCGCGGCCTCGGCTCGCTGGAGTTCTCCAAGATGCTGATCCAGGAGGCGCACGTGGCGGTGTCCCCCGGCATCGGCTTCGGCGAGTATGGCGAGGGATTCGTACGCTTCGCCCTCGTGGAGAACGAGCAGCGCATCAAGCAGGCGCTGCGCGGCCTCAAGCAGCTCCACCGCTGAGCGTGAAGACCATCCGCCTCGGCCTGCTCGGCCTCGGCACCGTGGGGGCCGGGGTGGTGAAGATCCTCGAGTCCCAGCGCGCCATGCTCGAGGAGCGGGCGGGCTGCCGCCTCGCCCTCGCCGCCGTCGCCGACACCGATCTCACCCGCCCGCGCGAAGGGCTCGACATCGCGTCGCTGCCCATGACGAACGACGCCGGGCGCGTGCTCGGCGATCCCGCCGTCGACATCGTCATCGAGCTGGTGGGCGGCCTCGAGCCTGCGCGCACGTTCATCCTCAGGGCGCTCGCCGCCGGCAAGCACGTGGTCACCGCCAACAAGGCGCTGCTCGCCCACCACGGCGCCGAGCTGTACGAGGAGGCGCGGCGGCGGTCGGTGACGCTCGGCTTCGAGGCGGCGGTGGCGGGCGGCATCCCGCTCATCCGCTCCGTGAAGGAAGGCCTCGTCGCCAACCGCGTGCTGTCGCTCGCCGGCATCGTGAACGGCACCTGCAACTACATCCTCTCCAAGATGACCGACGAGGGGCTCGACTTCTCCACGGTGCTCAAGGAGGCGCAGGCGCACGGCTACGCGGAAGCCGATCCCGCCCTCGACATCGAGGGCATGGACTCCGCGCACAAGCTGCAGATCCTCGTCTCCATCGCCTTCCGCACCTTCGTCGACCTCAAGGACATTCACACGGAAGGCATCACCCGCGTGTCCGCCCAGGACATCGACTTCGCGCGCGCGCTCGGCTACCGGATCAAGCTCCTCGCCATCGCCAAGGCCGCCGAAGGCGGCGTGGAAGTGCGGGTGCACCCGACGATGATCCCCGCCACCTCGCCCCTCGCCGCCGTCTCCGGCGTCTTCAACGCCGTCTTCCTCACCGGCGATAACGTGGGGGATCTCATGTTCTACGGCCGCGGCGCCGGCCAGATGCCCACCGCCTCCGCGGTGTGGTCGGATGCGCTCGAGATCGCCCGGCGCATCGCGCACGGGATCCCGGCCCTCGCCCTCGAGCTGCCGTCGGTGGCGCCCTCCGCGCTCCCGCTGCGACCGATGGATACGATTCGCTGCTGCTACTACCTGCGCGTGATGGCGCTCGACCGGCCCGGCGTCCTCTCCCGCGTGGCGGGCATCCTGGGCGACAACGACATCTCGATCGCCAACGTCATCCAGAAAGGGCGGGGCACGAGCGAGGCGGTCCCCGTCGTGATGCTGACCCACGAGGCGCGGGAGCGCGACATGCGCGCCGCCCTCGCCGCCATCGACCGCATGCCCGACGTCGCCACCGCCACCACGATGATCCGCGTCGAAGGCGGACCCGCCTGACCGGCGTCGCCGAAATCCTCTGAAGCGCGTCCGTCTGCTGGCGGGTGTCGCGATCAGCGTCGCCCTCTTCTGGTACCTGCTCTCCACCGTCGACCTGCGCGAGCTCGGCCGGGAGCTCGCGCGCACGCAGTGGGGCTGGGCGCTGCTCTCGGCCGCCCTTGGTCCCGCGGGCCTGTGGGCGCGGGGCCGCCGCTGGGGCTACCTCTTCCCGCCCGGTGAGCGGCCGCCCGGCATCCTCCCCGGGATGATGATCGGCTACATGGCCAACAACGTGCTCCCCCTGCGCGCGGGTGAAGTGGTGCGCATCTACGTGGTGGCGCGGCGCCTGCGCGCCGCCTCCGGCGCCACGGCGTCAACGAGCTTCTGGCTGGTGGCGGCCACCCTCGCGGTGGAGCGCGTCCTCGACAGCCTCGCGCTGCTGCTCATCCTGGGCGCGCTCGTGCTGGTCATTGCCGTGCCGGAGATCTTCCAGTGGGCGGCCGGCACGCTGCTGCTGTTCGACGTCGTCGCCATCGCCCTGCTCGCCGCGGTCACGCAGCACCCCGACGCGGCCCGCCGGCGCATGCTGAGGTGGACGGCCCGGTGGCCGAGGCTGGCGCGCATCACGACGGGCGCGTTCGACGTCGGCCTGCGCGGCCTCGAAGGCGTCCGGACGCGCGCGCACCTCGTGCCGATGATGGGATGGACGGTCGTGCTGTGGCTCTGCCCGGCGGTGTCGGCGTGGGCGATGCTCCGCGCCGTCCACCTCGATCTGCCCTTCGTCGCCGGCTGGACCGTGCTCGCCTTCGTGGGGCTCGGTATCGCCGTCCCCTCGGCGCCCGGCTACGTCGGCGTCTGGCACGCCGCCGCCGTGCTGGCGGTCACGATCTACGGCGTGCCGCAATCGACCGCCGTCGCCTACGCGCTCCTGTATCACGCCGGCCAGTTCGTGCCCATCACCCTCCTCGGCTGGCTCTTCCTGGTGCGCGAGCACATGACCCTCGGCGAGGCGGCGCGGGCGGCGGAGGGCACCGCCGCCTGACCGCCCGCCCGCGCCAGCCGGGATTCACGGGAGGCGGTCGGTGAGGCCGGGGCTCAGCGGCTGCGGCGGGGGGACCAGCGCGCGCGGACGAGGTCGGAGACGTCGACCACGTCCATCTTCGCGAGCACCTTCGTGCCTTCCTCGACGGCGGCGGCGATGGTCTGGAAGCGATCGCGGGACTCCTCGACGACCGCGCCCGCATAATTCGAGATCCGCCAGCGCCACTCCGGGTGTGCAGGGGTGCAGAATGCCATGACGCGCATCGAATGCTCTCCATCAGCGCCCGCGCCGTCGTCGCCGCTTCACGGCCGTTCGTCCGGGAGAGGCCGCCGTCCGTGCGCCGGGCTCGTGCCGAAGCCCGACCGCACTCGTTGCCAATGCTGCCTACGCCTACTGTACGCCCGTTCCGGCGGCCGCCGGCGACGAGTTGTCTTCGCCGATGATGCGCGGCAGGACCTCACCGATGGATCCGCGCACCAGCGCGTCCGCGATCGCGTCCATCTCCGTGTCGTCCGCGTTGACGATGATGACGCGCGCGCCCGCCTGCTTGGCGACGGGAACGATGCCGGCCACGGGGTACACCGAGAGCTTGGTGCCGACGGCGAGCATCAGGTCGCAGCGGCGGGCCGCCTCCTGCGCGCGCGCCAGGTCGCGCTGCACGAGCCCCTGGCCGAAGGAGATGGTCGCCGACTTCAAGATGCCGCCGCACGTGCGGCAGGGCGGGTCGTCCTCGCCCGCCCGCACGCGCGCGAGCGCGCGCTCCATGGCCGCCCGCTGCCCGCACGCCATGCACGTGACCTCGCGCATGGTGCCGTGGATCTCGACCACCCGTTCGGGAGCGGACCCCGCCCGCTGGTGCAGGCCGTCGACGTTCTGGGTGACGAGCAGGTCGAGCGTGCCCCGCCGCTCGAGGGCGACGAGGGCGCGATGGCCGGCGTTGGGCTGCGCCGTCCACGCGGGCGACTCCAGCCGGTTCCGCCACGCCGCCCGGCGCACCTCCGGATCCGCCATGTAGTGCTGCAGCGTCGCCATCTTCTCGGCCGCGGGATCGCGCGTCCACAGCCCCTGCGGCCCCCGGAAGTCGGGGATGCCCGACTCGGTGGAGATGCCCGCGCCCGTCAGCACCACGATGCGGCGCGCTTGGTCGATCCACTGCCGTGCCGTGTCGATCATGGCCGATACTTTAACGGAAAGGCCCCTCGCCCTTACACTCGTCGCGTGAAGCCGCCCCTGCCCGAGCCCTTGCCCGAGGATCCCCTGCCCCTGCTCGCGCAGTGGATGGCGGAGGCCGCGGCGTCGATCCGCAACTCGACGGCCATGACGCTGGCCACCGCCGATGCCGGCGGCCGTCCCCGCGCGCGCATGGTGATCTGTCGCGGCTTCGACGCCGCCGCGGGCTGGCTCGTCTTCTACACCGACCGCGACAGTGACAAGGGCCGGGCGCTCGCCGAGCGGCCCCAGGCCGCGCTCGTCTTCCACTGGGACGCCTTCGAGCGCCAGGTGCGCGTCGAGGGCCCGGTCACGGAGGCACCCGATGCGGACTCGGACGCCTACTGGAACAGCCGTCCGCCCGACGCGCGGGCGGCGGCGGCGGCGAGCGAGCAGAGCCGGCCTCTCGGCTCACGCGCCGAGCTGCTGGCGCGGGTGGCGGCGGCGAAAGGCGAGGCCATCCCCCGCCCGCCGCGCTGGGGCGGCTATCGCGTGTGGTGCGAGCGCGTGGAGCTGTGGGCGGGGCAGCCGGCGCGCGTGCACGACCGCGCGCGGTGGACGCGCGCGCTCACGCCGGCCGCGGGGGGCTTTACGGGCGGTGCCTGGCGGGCCACACGGTTGCACCCGTGACGACGTATACCCCGTACCTGCCCGGCACCGACATGCCGCGCTTCATCCGCGAGCTGTCGGAGTTCGCCGGCCTCGGTGAGGCGGACATCGCCGTCATCCGGCGCACGGCGCCGATGGTCCTCGAGCACGAGGCCGCGTTCACCGCCGCCGTCTACGAGCACTTCCTGAAGTTCCCGGCCACCGCCCGCTTCTTCACCGGCGAGGACGGGACGCCGGACCTCGCGCGCCTGGAGCGCCGCAAGCACAGCCTCGGCCGGTGGCTGCGCCTGACGGCGGAGGCCGCCGCCTCGCACGAGTTCTCCTATTACCTGCTCGCGGTGGGCCTCTCGCACAGTCATCGCGCGCAGGGGCCCGGGGGCGTGGTGCCGGCGCATTTCATGGTGGCCACCATGAGCCTGGCCCAGACGACGCTGGCGCAGCTCTTCCAGTCACGGCTGGCGGACGCGGGCGAAGCGCTGGCGGCGAGCACCGCGTGGAACAAGCTGCTGCTCGTGCAGCTCAACGTGCTTCTGCTCGGCTACCTGCCCGCGCGTCCCTCGTGATCCCCCTCGAACACGTCGTCCTCGCGCCGTACTGCACGCTGGGCGTGGGCGGGCCCGCACGCTACTTCGTGGACGCCACCGACGAAGCCGCCCTCGCCGGCGCCCTCGCATGGGCGGGGGCGCGCGGCCTGCCCGCCCGCGTGCTCGGCGGCGGATCGAACGTGCTCATCGCCGATGCCGGCGTCGACGGCCTGGTGGTCCGCGTCGGCCTGCGCGGGGTGGAGACGCGGCCGGACGGCGTCTCCGTGCTGGTCACGGCGGCGGCCGGCGAGCCGTGGGACGACCTCGTACGCCTGACGGTCGAGCGCGGCTGGGCGGGGCTCGAGTGCCTGAGCGGCATCCCGGGCCTCGTGGGCGCCACCCCGATTCAGAACGTGGGCGCGTACGGCCAGGACGTCAGCGAGACCATCACCGCGGTGCGCGCGCTCGATCGCACGCGCGGGCGCGTGGTGACCCTGCCGGGCGCCGACTGTGCGTTCGCGTATCGCGACAGCACCTTCAAGAGCGGCGAGCCGGGCCGCTGGGTGGTGCTCGCCGTCACCTACCGCCTCAGGCCGGACGGCGCGCCCGCCGTCCGCTACGCCGACGTCGAGCGCGGCCTGCGCGAGGCGGGGGTGGCGGTGCCGACGCTCGCCCACGTGCGCGAGACCGTCCTGCGCGTGCGCCGCGCCAAGTCCATGGTGCTCGATCCGCTCGATCCCAACCGCCGCAGCTGCGGCTCCTTCTTCACGAATCCCATCGTCAGCGCCGGCGAGGCCGCCCGCGTGCAGGCGGCGCTGCCCGACACCGCCATGCCGCAGTGGCCGCAGCCCGACGGCCGCATCAAGCTGTCCGCCGCCTGGCTCATCGAGCGCGCCGGCGCAGCGCGCGGCCTCCGCCGGGGTCCCGTCGGCCTCTCCACCCGTCACACCCTCGCCGTGGTCGCCCACGACGGCGCCCGCGCCGCCGACATCGCCGCCTTCGCCCGTCACCTCCAGGACGTCGTGGCGGGTCGGTTCGGCGTCCGGCTGACTCCCGAGCCCGTCTTCTGGGACGTCCCGTGACACGC
>JBBDXO010000289.1:0-4424 GCA_040902295.1 Candidatus Rokuibacteriota bacterium
CGCCACGTACTCGCTGAGGAAGCCGCCGTAGACGTGGCGGCGGACGTCGACGAAGCCGCTGCGACGCAAGACCTCGAGGATGGTCTCGGGGGGGACGCAGGCGTCGATGGTTTCCCAGTAGTACTGCGAGAGCATGCGCGCGGGCTTGCTGCGCGTGCTCAGCCACATGATCGCGGGCAGCACGTGCAGGAAGTACAGGCGCAGCACCCCCCGCGTCGCGCGCGAGGGGGCGCGTGAGATCTCCAGGACGAGCAGGCGCCCGCCCGGCTTGAGGACGCGCCGGCACTCCGTGAACGCGATCTCGAGGTCGGTCACGTGGCGGAGCGCGTAGCCGAAGGTGAGCAGGTCGAAGCGCTGGCCCCGGAAGGGCAGCGTCTCCACCTGCCCCTGCACGAGCGGCGACGGGGACGACTTGCGCGCCTCCCGCAGCATGCCGGCGCTCGGATCCAGGCCGATGACCGCGCGCGGGTCGCCGACGACCTGGACCGCCGAGCGCGCCACGAGGCCGGTGCCGGTGGCCACGTCGAGCACGCGCATTCCCGACTTCAGGCCCGCGCGCAGCAGCGCCTGCCGCCGATACCACTGCCCGGAGCCGAACGACATGAGCCGGCACAGCCGGTCGTAGTGACGCGCGGAGCTGTCGAAGAGCGACGTCACGAAGCCGGCCCGCTCCGCGTCGCTGCCGTAGTAGTCGGTGAGCACCGGGTGCGGAGCGGTGCGCGGCTTGCGCTCGTCAGTCACGGGTGGCTCCGATGGCGGCGGCGTAGAAGCCGGCAAACACATCGCGGATGCGCGCGACGTCGGGCAGGAAGGTGACCCCGGTGAAGCCGGCGTCGCCGAGCGCCGCCGACCATTGCTCCGGCGTGAGGAAGCCGCGCGCGCGAAACGTCTGCATGAGGTTGAAGATGAACTCCGGGTAGATCGTCTGCCCGGCCCGCGGCCGGATGCACTCGGAGAGCACGAGCCGGCCGCCCCGCTGCAGCGCGCCGCGGATCTCGGCCAGCGTGAAGGCGAGATCGCGCGCGACGTGCAGCGTGTTCACCGCGTACACGACGGACATGCTGCCCGGGGCGACGCCCTGCTCGCCGAAGGGCCGGTCCATGTCGAGGGCGGCGGTGGTGAGGAAGGCGGCCTCCGGCATCCGCTCGCGCAGCAGGCGCTCGCCGCGCCGCAAGAACGCGGGCACCACCTCCGTGAAGCGGTACTCCCGGATGTCGCCCGCGCGCCCGCTCGTGCCGAGCCGGTCCAGCAGGGCGAGCGCGCCGCTGCCGAGACCGCCGCCGAGCTCGAGAAGCGTGCCCCCGCCCTCCGGCATCCATGCCTCGACGGCAGCGGCGCCGACACCGTTGTTCACCGCGTACAGCGGATTGTCGCCGGAGAAATAGCCCGTCCACAACGACAGCCGCCGGGGCGCGAACAGGATCTCCTCGCCCGAGCGCTCGCCGTGCAGAAACGCCGGGTACTCCTGTGCCACCGTCTCCGCGAGCGTGTACGCGGGCAGGCACGACGCATCGTGCCGGCGCTGCTCGGCGAGCACGTGGGCGGGAGCGGAGACGGCCACCGCCTGCCCGGCGCGGAAGCGACCGGCGTCGCCCGCCAGCGCGCCGCGCCCGGCGAGGTGCCGCAGCATCCAGTCCAGCGGCACCGCGCTCGCCTGCGGATCCAGGCCGCAGCGCGCGGCGACGTCGCCGGGCGTGCTCCACTCCCCGAGCGCGCGCTCGAGACCGCACTCGGCGAAGACCTGGAGCGTGAGCCGGTGCACGTACTCGTCGAAGAGGAAGTCCGAGCGCGTGAAGCGCAGGCCGAAGAGCGGCGCCACCGACGGCGGCAGCAGACGCGCCACGGTGGCGGCGATGGCGTCCACGCGGGCGAAGTCGACGGCGGCGCTCGTGCCGGCGCCCGGCTGGACCGCCACCGGGGCGTCCCTCACGGCGCCCACACGTCGAAGAAGTTGAACCACTGGGTCGGATGCTCGCGCACGATGTCCTCGAGCAGTCCCACCCACACGCGCGCCGCGCCCTCCTCGTCGCCGCGCTCCACCGCGATCGGCGGCGCCAGGCGCACGGTGTAGCGGTGGCCGGCACCGAGCACGCAGAAGGCGGGCACGACGGGCACACCGGCCGCGCGCGCGAGCAGAAAGGGCCCCAGCGGAAAGAACGCGGGGCGCCCGAAGAAGGCAATGGCCACGTCGCCGCGCGTGCCGATGGCGCGGTCGCCCTGCAGGGCCACCACCTCGCCCCGCCGCAGGGCCGACACGAGCTGGACGCCGATCCGCGGATGGCTGCGCGGCAGGAAGCGCATGCCGTCACCGTTGCGCCGCACCCAGCGCTCCAGCTCGGGCGCCTCCTCGGCGGTCACGACGACGTTGGTGCGGCGGGCCGACTCGCCGGCGAGCAGACGCCCGGCAAGCTCCCAGTTGCCGACGTGCGCGGTCACCGACACGAGGCCGCCCGGCAGGAGCGCCACGTCGTCGCCCCCGCTCACCGACTCCACGTAGGCGGACAGGCGCGCCCGCGGCTGGCGGTTGGTGGAGACGAGATCGCTGAAGCACATCGCGAAATCCTGGAAGACGCGCGCGGTGAGCGCGTCCAGGCGCGCGCCCGACGCGCCCGCGGTCACCTCCAGCGTCCGTCGCACCGCCGCCTGCTCGACGGGCAGGAAGCGACGTGCCAGCCGTCCAAGCCTCCGCGCCAGCGCCAGGCGGCCCGGGCGCGGAATCCAGGCCAGCCCCTCCGCCATCCGATAGAGGCGCGCGCGGTTGTACGAGTGCCGGTGCCAGCGCGGCGGGTCCGACAGGGCGGAGGGGCCGGCGGCCTCGATGACGCCGGGCGTGCCGCCGCGGAACGCGCCTTCGCGAGATTCGAACATCCGCCACAGTATAGTGCAGCGCGGTGGCCCAATCGCTTCGTCCGTCGATCGACCGGGGATGACAGCCGGCGTGCCGCCGCGCCGCCGCCGGGCGCTCGTGACCGGCGCCAGCCGCGGCGTCGGCCTCGCCGTGGCCCGGGCGCTGGCCCGGGAGGGTCACGACGTCGTCGCCACGTACGCGCACGACGATGCCGTGGCGGATGCCGCACGCATCGCCCTGGCCGCCGAGGGACTGGCCGTGTCGCTCCTGCGCTGCGATGCAGGATCGTCGGCCGCGGTCCAAGCGTTGTTCGCGCGCGTGGGAGCCGTCGACGTGCTCGTGCACGCGGCCGGCTTCACACGCGACCGCCTGCTGCTCGCCACGCGCGACGGCGACTTCGACGACCTCCTGGCCGTGCACCTGCGCGGTGGCTACCTCGCCTCCCGCCATGCGCTGCCGGCGATGATCGCCCAGGGCTGGGGCCGCATCGTCTACGTCATCTCACCCACGGCGCTGGTCGGACGCCGTGGCCAGACGGCCTACGCGGCCGCCAAGGCCGGCCTCGTCGGCATGTGCCGGGCGCTGGCGCGCGAGGTCGGGCCGCTCGGCGTCACCGTGAACTGTGTGTCGGCCGGGTTCCTGGACACGGCGCTGACCGCCGACCTCGACGCCGACGTCCGCGCCGAGCTGCTGGCGGCGATCCCGCTCGGCCGCGCCGGCCGGCCGGAGGACGTCGCGCCCGCCATCGTCTTTCTGTGCTCCGACCGCGCCGCGTACGTGACCGGCCAGGTGCTCGCCGTGGACGGAGGGCTGACCTGAATGCTGTTCATGAGCTGACCACGCGCAAGAGCACGGCAGACAAGGCCATCGAGGCGATGGCCACCGTGGCGGCGACGGTCATGATCCGCACCGCTGTGGCGATGTCTTCGGGGGTGGGCGCAGCACCGGCGCCGAGCACGTAGTGTCCAGGCTTTTCGAGCCTGACGCCGAGGGCGCCGGCCATCGCCGCCATGGTCCAGCCGGCATTGGGGCTCGCGGTGCGGCCGTGCTGGGCGCGCATCGTCTGCCACGCGCCTCGTGCGCGGCCACCCCCCGCGCCGGCGCTGGCGGCGATGGCCAGCGCGGCCAGGCGCGCGGGGACGAAATTGAGCGCGTCATCCAGCCGTGCGGCCACCTTGCCGAAGTGCTCGAGCGCCCCCTGCCGGTAGCCGATCATCGCGTCCGCCGTGTTGACGGCCCGATAGGCGAAGGCCCCGGGCAGGCCGAACACCAGGTAGAACGCCACCGGGGCAACCACGCTGTCCGTGAGGTTCTCGGCAACCGACTCGATGGCGGCCGCGGCCACCTGGCCCGGACCGAGGAGCGCCGTGGGCCGGCTGACGAGATCACGCCCGACGGCGGCGCGCGCACCGTCGAGGTCGCCGCGGCGCAGCGCCGCCTGCACCCCGCGCGCCGCGCGGGCGAGGTCGCGCAGTGACAGCATGGTCGTGAGCGCGAGCGCCTCGATCACGACACCCGGGCCGCCCGCGGCGCGCGCCAGCATCGCGAGCAGCGCTCCCGCCCGGGCCCCCGCGGC
>JBBDXO010000289.1:4434-11212 GCA_040902295.1 Candidatus Rokuibacteriota bacterium
GGGCGGCGGGGGCGGCCAGGGCGATCGTGAGTGCCGCCCCCGCCATCAGCAGCCGCGCCGGCGAGCCGACGCACAGCGCCCCGCGCCCGCGGGCGATGAGGTGGCCCAGCCACGCCACCGGATGAACCGGGCTCGGCGGATCACCGGCCACGGCATCGATGAGGAGCGCGAGCGCCAGCGCGAGGAGTGGGGTGCTCAGCCCCTCATGGGCGGGCATACCGGTCGCGCAGGCCCTGCCACAGCCGCGTCTGCTCCCAGCGCGGCTCGCGGGTGCGGTGCTGCTGCTCGTCGAGATACGGGTTGGGGAAGAACACGGTGATCATCTGCTCGCCGCGTCCGTTCCAGAGCCGCACTCCCCAGGAGCCCGGCACGCACGAGCCGCCCTCGGTGCGGAAGAAGGCCGCGCGCGCCACGCGCCGCACGCGCGCGAGGTCGCCCGGCGCGCCGCGATGGTCGCCCACGCACAGGTGGAAGTGCCAGGCGCCCACGTCGACGGTGAGGTAGCCGTCGAGCATCGACAGGCGCGGTGCCTCGGGAAAGCGGATCTCGTACGCGGCGCCCTCGATGATGGGCCCCGCGAAGACCTCCGCCCAGTGGTCCGTGAAGATCTCGACGAGCAGCCGCTGGACGCCCTCGCCGGCCACGTCGATGTCGTCGTACTCGGTGGTGGTGCCGTCGAGGTTCTGCTCCATCGTCTGCGCCATGGCCGGGATTTTACTCGATGGGGGCCTCGAAGGGCCCCCCAAGCCCCCCGACCTGTTCGGCAGCGCCCCGGCTCCGCTGGGGCGCTCCTCGTTTTCCGGTTTCTCACCGTAGCTCGAACACGACCGGCAGCCGCACGCGCAGCGAGCGGGGGGCGACGTCGGGCGGAAAGGCCACGGGGCGCAGGCCGCGCACGGCCTCGAGGGCCGCCTCGTCGAGCAGCGGATGGCTGGACGAGGCCGCGAGCCGCACGGCGGCGATGGCGCCGCTGGGCTCGACCGTGATCTCCACGTGCACGCTGCCGGTGAGGCCCCGCCGCCGCGCCGCCATCGGGTAGCGCAGCGCCTCCTGGATGCGCTGCCGCACCAGCGCCAGGTACGCGCCGTACTCCGCGCCGGGACGGCCGCCATCCCCCGGCACGGTGAGTGCCGCCGTCGCCGGCCCGCGCCGCTCGCCGCGCGCGGTGTCGCCGCCCGTGCCGGTGCCGGTGCCGGCCGGTGGCGATGACGGCGGCGACGTGGCGCCGCCCGATGGCGATGCCGGCGGCGACGGCGCGTTGCCCGGCGGCGCCGCCGGCGACACCGCCCCGGATTCCGTCGCGGCGGTATCCCCGGCTCCGCCGCCGGCGACGCCACCCGTCGATGGCAACGCCTCCGGCGCTGGTGTCCCAGCGGGCGCGGGGAACACGACCATGGGCGGCGGCAACGATGGGGCTGCCGGCGACGACGGCGGAGAGGCGGCTGTGGCAGGCTCGGGGGCCTCGGCCGGAGGTGCCGGAGCGGGCGCAGACCTGGACGCGGAGGTGGCAGACGGCGCGGACGCCACCGGCGGCCGCACGCGCTCGGCGTCGGTGGGCGCCCGGCGCGCAGGCGCGGTCCGCCGCGCCACGGGCGCCGGGCGTGGCGGCGGCGAGGCAGGCGCGGACGGTGGTGGCGCCGAGGCACCCGCCGTCGCCGATGGCGACGAGGCGGCCGCGGGCGGCGGCGAGGCGGCGGCGCCCGCCGACGGTCCGTCGAACGGCTGCGTGAGATCGATGAAGAGCGCGGGCGGCGCGCCCTCCCCCAGCAGCGCCAGCACGAGCACCACCACGCCGGCATGCAGGACGATCGAGATCGACAGCGCGCGCAGGCGCGGGCCTCTCACGGGTGCTCCGCGATCCACCGGCGCACGCCCGCCTCCAGCGCCTGCCGTGCCGCGCGCGCCACCACCCAGCCGAGATCGCTCGCCGGACCGCCGAAGCGGCAGCGCGGGCCGCGACCGGTGGCCGCCACCGCCACCGCGTCCGTCGACGTCCCGCTCGCCGGCCGTCCATCCGCGCACCGCACGCCCGCCGCCGCCAGCACCGCCGTCTTCACCTCCGTGACGGTCATCACCACGTTGACGAGGGCGGCGGGCTCCGGGTCGGCGTCGAGGACGACGATGGTGTTGATGGTGGCGGGGGCGGCCGCCGCGCGCGCGCCCGCCCCCGCGTCGATCACGTTGCCGAGCCCGACGGTGGCCACGACGAGGGCCGTCACCCCCGCCCCCCGCTCCACCACCGTCTGCGCCTTCTCCGTGGCGGCGGCGGTGAGCAGCCCCACCACCGGGCGCGCCATCGCCTGGCGGCGGATGAACGCCTCCACGGTGAGGCCGGCATCCCGCCACGGCATGTCCTTGCCCACGTGCAGGTTCACGATGGCGCGCGCGGCCATCATGCCGCCGCCCGTGGCGGCCGACGAGATGACGGTGAGCAGGCGCGGTGACGTCACGGTCACCGCCTCCACACCCACCGTCACCTCGACGCCGTCGATCAAAAGGAGGCCCGCAGCCCTACCAGCGCGTGGATGCCGAGGGCTGGAAAGCCCCTCACCTCCGAGTATCCCTCGTCGAGCAGGTTCTGCACGCGGGCCGTGAGGTCGAGCGCCTGCAGCAGCGCGTACCGGTTGAGCAGGCGGTACGTGCCGCCCACGTCCACGCGCGTGTGGCCGCGGTTGTAGGTGTCGCCCAACGCCTCGTACTGGCTCGAGCGCGTCAACACCTCGCCGAAGAGCAACAGCCGCGGCAGCGGCTCCCACGTCAAGCGCACGCTCCACCGGTGGCGCGGCTCGCGCGGCAGCGGCCGGCCGGTCACGAGGTTCTCCGTGTCGGTGTACGTGTAGTTGACGCCGGCCGTGAGCGTGTCGAGCACGTCGACCTCGGAGGCGAACTCGACGCCCCGGCTGCGCGCGCGGCCGATGTTGCCGGTGGTGACGAAGGGCGGACCGTCGAGGAAGACGCAGCAGGCGATCAGGTTCCGGTAGCGCGTGTCGAAGTAGGTGAGCCCGAGGCGCACGCGGTTGTCCCAGAGCTTCTGGTCCACGCCCACGTCCCACCCGAAGCTCTCCTCGGGCTGCAGGTCCGGATTGGAAAAGCCCGGGAAGAACAGGTCGTTGAAGGTGGGGGCCCGGAACCCGGAGCCTGCGCTGCCGCGCAGGCGCGTGCCCCACGCCTTGATCAGATATGACAGCGAGCCGCGCTCGGTGACGGAGGTCCCGAAGACGCTGTTGTCCTCCACGCGGACGCCCGCCGCCATGAACAGCCGGTCGAAGAAGCGCAACTGTTGCTGGAAGAAGGCCGAGCTGGTGTCGCTGCGCGGCGAGAACTCGTTCGTGCCCGTCACCTCGGCGAACTCCTCCCGGTACTCGAGGCCGATGGTGCTCGTGCTCCACGTGCCGGCGTGGAAGTGGTTGAGCCACTCGATCTCGCGCCGCTCCACGTCGAATTTCCCCGGGAAGTCGCACGGCGGGCCGAAGGTGATGGGCAGGCATCCGTACGGATCAGGAGGATCGATGAAGTCCAGCGTGCTGGCGTAGCGTGACAGGCGCACGTCGCTCTCCCACCACGTGACCGGCCGCGTATGCCCTTGCAGGGTCAGCGTCAGGGTCTCGGTCTCCTGCCGCGTGTTGGGATCGAAGAAGTTGGGCGTGATGGGCGCCGGCACCGCCTCGAACTCGGCGGGAAGACCGGTCTCGGTGCGGTTCCACCGCATGATGAAGGCCAGCGACGTCTGCAGGGGCAGGCTGAGCCCCAGGCGCAGGTTTACCGCGTTCTGATTCATCGCGTCATTGACGACGTGGCCGTTGGATTCGAGATGCGAGAAGGAGAACGCGTAGTCGAGCAGGCGGTAGGCGCCGCTGAAGCCCGTGGAGGTGCGCGCGGTGTGGTAGTTGCCGACCTCCTGCTGCAGCCACCCCTGGAAGGGCCCCCGGCCCTTCTTCGTGATGATGTGAATGACGCCGCCGATGGCGTCGGCGCCGTACAGCGTCGACTGCGGGCCGCGGATGACCTCGATGCGCTCGATGAGGTCGGGGGAGACGTCGGCGAAGTCCATCTGCCCCAGGGTGGGGCTCTTCACGCGCACGCCGTCGATGAGCACCTGCACCTGGCTCGGGTTGGCGCCGCGGATGGAGATGGCCGACGACTTGCCGTAGCTGCCGGAGCGCCGCACCTCGATGCCCGGCACGTGGCGCAGCGCATCCTCCACGGTCGGGTAATGGCGGGTCTCGATCTCCTCGCCGGTCACGACGGTGACGCTGGTGCCCACCTCCTCGGCGGGGGTCTCGATCTTCGTGGCGCTCACCACCACCGGCTCCAGCGATTTCACGTCCTGCGCGGCGGCCACACCGAAGGCCGCCAGCACCATCACCATCACGATCAATGTCCGCGCCATTGCCTCACTCCTTTTCTGCGAAAGAGTTGGAAGCGTATGTCTCCGGAGAAGGTCTCCTGACTCGTGGATCGTCACGTGCGTCCACACCTTCCCGTCCGCTCTTGCGGACAGTGGCCCGGGTCTGCCGCGCCCAGTGCGCGTGACCCGGCATGGACGGCGCTCCCCACTTACAGTGGCGCGACCGTGCCGGCCTCGGCGGATGCCCGCCTCACCGGCTTCCCTGCCTCCGGGACGACTCTCAACGCTGCCGGTGCCTCACCTCCTGTCGGCGGACGGCCACGCCACCTGCACCATGGGGCGCCCGCTCGTGTCGTTCTTGTCGACGGTGACGCGGCAGCCGAAGACGGATTCGAGCACCGTCTGCTCCAGCACCTCGAGGGGCGTGCCCACGCGCACGACCTCGCCCTCGCTCAGCAGGAGCAGGCGATCGCACAGCTCGGAGGCCAGGTTCAGGTCGTGGGAGACGAGCAGGATGCCGACGTGCCGCTCGCGATTCACCCGGCGCAGCAGCTCCACCGTCTCCGCCTGGTAGCGCAGGTCCAGGTGCGCGGTGGGCTCGTCCAGCACGAGCAGCCGTGGCCCCTGCGCCAGCGCGCGGGCGAGGAGCGCGCGCTGCCGCTCGCCGCCGCTGAGCTGATCGAGCGGCAGCCGCGCGAGCGCGAGCGTTCCCGTGGCGCTCATCGCCTCGTGCGCGGCCGCCATATCGCCCGCGTCCTCGAAGAAGCGCCGCGGCGCATGCGGATAGCGGCCCATGAGTACGAGCTCCTCGACGGTGAAGGGAAACGGCCGCGGCGCTTCCTGCGGCACCACCGCCACCTCGCGCGCGAGCTGCCAGCGCGTCAGCTCGCGGACGCGACGGCCGTCGAGCAGGATGTCGCCGCGTGCGGGGGTGAGCACGCGCGTGAGCAGCCGCAGCAGCGTCGTCTTTCCCGCGCTGTTGGGGCCGATGATCCCGAAGATCTCCCCCTCGTCGATGGAGAAGGCCAGTGAGGGAAACGCGAAGCGCCGCGCGCGCGCGCGCGCCGGCGCCGCATACGTGAAGACCACGTCGCGGAACTCGACGAGCGGCGTCATGCCTCCGCCCGTCCGCGCGCTCGCAGCAGGTAGATGAAAAAGGGCGCGCCGCAGAAGGCGGTGATCACGCCCACCGACAGCTCCGCGGGCGCCACGATGTTGCGCGCGATGGTGTCGGCGGCGAGCAGGAAGGCGCCGCCCGCCACGAGCGCGGTGGGCACGAGCAGCCGGTGGTCCTCGCCCAGCACCCGGCGCAGCATGTGCGGCACGATGAGGCCCACGAAGCCGATGGGGCCCGCGAACGCCACCACCGTGCCCGTGAGCAGCGCGGCACCGAGGAAGATCCGCCGCTTCAGCCGCTCGGCATCGACGCCGAGCTGCAGCGCCGCCTCCTCGCCGAGGGCGAGCACGTTGAGCTGGCGGGCCTGGCCCACGATGAGCACGAAGCCCACCAGCGACAGGAGCGCGAACATCGCCAGCGAGGCGGGCGGGATGGGCGCGAGGTTGCCGAGCAGCCAGTGAATGACGCCGCCGAGCCGGTTGAAGTCCACGATCGAGATCACCACCGTGATCGCCGACGAGAAGAAGATGCCCACGATCACGCCGGACAGCAGCAGCGTCTGGATGGAGAGGCCCGCGGGCACGGCCGAGATGAGGTACACGGCGGCGGCGGCGAGAAGCGCGCCCGCGAAGGCGAACGCCGTGACGCCGAGGGCCTCCAGGGGCGTGAGGCCGAGGCCGAAGATCTGGGCCACCACCACGCCAAAGGCGGCGCCGCTCGAGATGCCGAGCACGGAGGGCTCCGCGAGCGGGTTGCGCGTGAGCCCCTGGAAGGCCACGCCCGCCACCGCGAGCGCCCCTCCCGCCAGCGCCGCCACCGCGATGCGCGGCAGGCGCAGCCCCAGCGTCACGATGCTCTCCACCGAGCCCGCCTCCGCTCGTCCCGCGAGCACGCGCGCGACGGCCCGCGGCGACAGCGCCGCGCTGCCGACGAAGAGCGCGATGCCCGCCACCACCACGAGGGCGGCGCCGAGCACGGCGAGCGCGACGAGAAGCCGGCTACGCAGCGTCACCGGCAGGCCTCGGGGTGAACGATGCGCTGCCGTCTCGACAGCGTCACCGGAAGGCCTCGGGGTGAATAATGCGCGCCAGGATCTCGAGCCCGTCGGCCACGCGCGGGCCGTAGCGATGCAGCACGCCGAGATCGACGGAATGAATGCGCCCGGCCTGAATGGCGGGCACGCTCGTCAGGCGCCGCCACTTCTCCGGGGACGCCTTGCCCGCCGCCGATCCACCACCTGCGTGATCGGCGAGGATGATCACCTCCGGCGCGCGCGCGACCGCCGCCTCCAGGCTGAATCGCGGATACGCCTC
>JBBDXO010000290.1:0-1654 GCA_040902295.1 Candidatus Rokuibacteriota bacterium
TTCGCCATCCTCGGCGCCATCAACTGGATCCCCAAGTGGTACCACCCCGGCGGCGGGCTGTCCTCGGAAGCGATCGCGGAGAGCTTCGTGGACTTCCTCGTGACCGCTCTCGAGCCATGACGGCGTGACGAACGCCCGGAGGACAGCCGCATGATCCACGAGATCCGTCCCTATACCCTCGTGCCCGGCAAGGCGGCGGAGTACGTGCGCCTGGCGGGCGACGTCGGCCTGCCCGTGCGGCGCAACGATTGCGGGACGCTGCTCGGGTGGGGGGCGCAGCGGTTCGTGGACCGGCGGTCCGCCCCGGCCGGCGCAGGAGAGTGATGACGATGAGCGACGAGCTGGCCGTGGGCGACACCTTCCTGACGCCCTCCAAGACGCTGACGGACGCGCACTTCCTGTTCTTCTCCGGTCTCACCGGCGATGCGCATCCCATCCACTACGATGTCGAGTACGCGCGGACCACCCGCTTCGGCAAGCCGCTCGCGCACGGCCTGCTGCTGGCGTCCATGACGGCGCTGGGCGCCTCCTCGGCCATGCACCGCATCGACGGCTTCGTCTTCGTGGAGCAGGGGTGCCGCTTCGTGAGCCCGGCCCTCGTGGGCGACACCATCACGCCCCGCCTCACGGTCGAGAAGATCTGGCAGGAGGGCAAGCGCC
Source organism: Candidatus Rokuibacteriota bacterium (assembly GCA_040902295.1). Lineage (GTDB taxonomy): Bacteria > Methylomirabilota > Methylomirabilia > Rokubacteriales > CSP1-6 > JBBDXO01. The sequence continues at coordinate 661 of JBBDXO010000290.1, forward strand.
GCTTCATCCGCATCGCCACCTCGCTCACGAACCAGCGCGGCGAGACCCTGCTGGAGGGATTCCACGTCTACCGCATGCTGCCGTCGGAACGGAGGACAAGCGCATGACACGAGAAGGACGGGAGATCGTCACCGGCGGCGGGCCGTGGTCCAGCCGCTACACCTACGCGCCCGCCCTGCGGGTGAGCGACACCGTGTTCCTGTCGGGCACGACGGGCACGGACGACGAGGGCCGGATCACCGCGCCCGGCGACATCGTGGAGCAGACCCGGCAGATCTTCCGCAAGTTCGAGCGGCTGCTCGAGGCGGCGGGGGGCTCGTGCGCGGACATCGTGCAGACGATCGACTACATCACCACCACCGACAACTACAGGGGCACGGCAGGTGTTCGGCGCGAGTTCCTCAAGGAGGCGCGCCCCGCCTCCACCGGGGTCATCGTGGCCGGCCTCCTGCGCGAAGGCGCGCTCATCGAGATCTCCGCCGTCGCCGTGCTGAAAGGCTGAGCCATGTCGCTCTACTGGGAGGACTTCGAGGTCGGCAAGCGCTACCCGACGTACGGCCGCACGGTGACGGAGGGCGACCTGTCGCTCTTCTGCGCCTTCGTGGGCTACCACGTGCCGCTCTTCATCGACGAGGAGTACGCCAAGCGCACCCCCTACAAAGGGCGCATCGCGCCCAGCTCGTTCACGATGTCGGTGTCGACGGCGATGACGGAGGGCCTCTTCCGCCACTCGATCATCGCGCTCCTGTCCGTGGACCACGGACGCTTCCACTCGCCGGTGCGCGCGGGCGACACCATCCGCACGGAAGTCGAGGTCCTCTCCAAGCGCGAGACCTCCGCGGGCGACCGCGGCCTGGTGGTCTTTCGCGACCACGTGCTGAACCAGCGTGACCAGGTCGTGTTCCAGATCGACAAGACGACGCTCATCAAGCGTCGTGACGGAGCGGCGTGAACCGCATCAAAGCGTGGCTCATCCACGGCCTCGCGCTCGGGA
>JBBDXO010000291.1:0-3489 GCA_040902295.1 Candidatus Rokuibacteriota bacterium
AGCACCGTCGTCGCCGTGTCGCAGTCCCGCTCCCCCCAGTGGCCACCGGGATCGAGGAGAATCGCCCGCAGGCCGGCGCCCTGCGCGCCGAGGACGTCGATGGAGTACAGGTCGCCGATGTAGACGGCCTCGTGGGCCGCCGCGCCGGCGCGCGCGAGCGCCCGCCGGAAGATCTCCGGGTTCGGCTTCTCGACGCCTTCCTCGCCGCTGTCGAGCACGACGTCGATGAGCCGCAGCAGGTCGAGGCGCTCGAGCAGGGTACGGATGGTGCCGTTGGAGTTCGAGATGACGGCGATCTTCAGGCCGGCAGCGCGGGTCTCCTCGAGCGCGCGCGCGGCATCCGGGTCCGGCGTGTTCCAGAGGCCGATGGGGCTGTTGTAGGTGCGGCGCCATTCGCTGACGGCGGCGATGACGGCTTCGTCGGTGATGCCGGCGCCGTGCAGGGTGTAGCGCAGGTAGCGGGTGTGCGTGTCGCCGGTCTCCGTCGAACGGCGGTCGGCGGGCACGACGCCGAGATCGGCGTCGAGGCGCACGCGCGCGCGCTGCTCGGCGCGCTGCAGCGCCTCCGCGCTGACGGCGATGCCGTGCACGGCCAGGCGCGCCGCAATGGCGCCGTAGTCGATCCGCACGAGCGTGTTGCCGACGTCGAAGAAGACGGCGCGCACCGGGGCGGCGGCGGGCATGGTCACGGTCTGACGCGGAAGCTGAACGTGCCCTCGCTCACGTGCGTGTCCACGGACACGATCCGCCAGACCACCGTGTAGGCGCCGGGCGGCAGGGCCGGCAGCGACACCGTGAGCACCGCGCGGTTGGCCGCAGCGACCTCGCTGTCGCCGGCATCGACCCGCTCGCCGGCGGCGTTGACGACGTGCACGCGGCTGTACGCGGGCTCGAGGGCGCCCGTGAACCACAGGCGGACGCGCGGCGGCGAGGTCGTCAGGGTGCTGCCCGCGCGCGGCTCGGCACGGTCCAGCAACGAGTGCGCGCCCACGACGGCCACGAGGGCGAGCACCAGGCTGACGGACGCCAGCGCGCCCGTGATCGCGCGAAGGGACGGACGGCGGGGGACGGCGGCAGGCACGACAGTCACTCTACTGTCGGAACGGCCCGGGCTCAATCCCGGTTCCGATCATGTAACATTCAGTGTCGTTGACTGGCATCGATCTTCTCGGTCTCCTCGTGCGCTGGATCCATCTCGCCTGCTCCGTCCTCCTCGTCGGCGGCGGCGGCATGCTCCTGATCGCCGGCCCCACGGACCGGCCCACGGCGCTGCGCTGGCAGGCGCGCGTGGGCGCCGCCTGCCGCGCGCTCGCGGCCGCCGCCATCCTGTCCGGCATCGGCGTGCTCGCCCACCAGACCGCCGTGCTCGAAGGGCGCCCGGCGGCGGCGCTGGAGTGGCGCTCGCTCGCGCGCGTGCTGCTGGAGACGCAGAGCGGCACGGTGTGGCTCGTCCGTCACGGCCTGCTCGTCGTGCTGGCGGCGTTTCTCGCCATGCGCGGCGACCTCAGCCGCCGCCTCGACTGGCGCGCCGCGCGCTGGCAGGCGCTGCTGCTGTCCGCGGCGGCGCTGGCGCTCATCGCCGCCGCGGGCCACGCGGCCGCCGTGGAGCCGAGCGCGGCGGGCGCCATCGCCACCGACGTCGCCCACCTCCTCGCGGCCGGCATCTGGGCGGGCGGCCTGCTGCACCTCGCCAGCCTGCTGCACGCCACCGCGCGTCCCGACGGCGCGGACGCGCGGCCGTACGCCGTGCTCGCCGCCCGGCGCTTCTCGACGACTGCGCTGCTCCTCGTCGCCGTCATCGTCGCCTCGGGCGCCGTCAATACGCTCATCGAGGTCGGCACGGTGGCCGGGCTCATCGGCACCCCCCACGGACGGCTGCTCAGCGTGAAGCTGCTGCTCGTCGCCGTCATGCTGGCCCTGGCCGCGCGCAATCGCCGCGTGGTGCCCGCGCTCGCCGGCGAGGCGGCGACGATCGGGCTGCCGGCGATGCGACGCCTGCGGGCCTCCGTGCTCGGCGAGGCCGTGATCGGCCTCGCCATCCTCGGCATCGTGGCCGCCATGACGGCGACCCCTCCCGGCCGGCACGAGCAGCCCACGTGGCCGCTCACCTTCCGCCTCTCCTGGGAGGCGGTGGCGGGCGTGCCCGAGCTGCGTCCGCTCGTGCTCGTGGGCAGCCAGGTGGCGGTGCTGGGCGTGGTGGCCGCGCTCGCCTCCCTGATGGTGCGGCGGCTGCGGCTGCCTCTGCTCGCCGGCGGCGCCGTCACGGTGGTGGCCGGCCTTGCCCTCGCGGTGCCGCCCCTCGTCACCGACGCGTACCCCACGACGTACCAGCGGCCCGCCGTCGCCTACTCCGCCGCGTCGATCGCGGCGGGAGCGGCGCTCTATCGCGAGCACTGCGCGGCGTGCCACGGGCCGCGGGGCGCCGGCGACGGGCCCGCGGCGCCGGCTCTCGACCCGCGCCCGCCCGACCTGCGCGCCCATCACGCCGCGCTGCACACCGCCGGCGATCTCTTCTGGTGGATCAGCCACGGCCTGCGCGCGATGCCCGCCTTCGCCGATCGCGTGGACGTCGATGGACGCTGGGATCTCGTGAACGTCGTGCGGGCGCTCGGCGCGGCGGAGTCCGCGCGGACGCTGACGGACACCGTGGAGCCCGAGCGGCCGCGTATCGTGGCGCCCGATTTCAGCTTCACGGTGGGGCCGACCTCGGCCCGCGCCCTGCGGGAGTATCGGGGCCGGCGCGCCGTCCTCGTGGTCCTCTACACGCTGCCCGCGTCCACCGCGCGCCTGGTGGAGCTGGCGCAGCGCTATGATGTCCTCGTGCCGCTAGGTGCCGAGATCATCGCCGTCCCCACCGACGCCGCCCCCGATGCCATCAAGCGCCTCTCCCGTGTGGCGGGCGCCGTCTTCCCCGTGGTCACCGGCGGCGCCGCCGAGATCCTCGCCGGCTACACGCTCTTCGCGGAAGGGCCCCACGCGGAGTTCCTGGTGGACCGGCAGGGCTACCTGCGCGCGCAGGCCGCGGGCGCCATGGACACGGGGCGGCTGCTGGCGAATCTGCAGACCCTGAACGAGGAAAAGGTGGTCGCGCCCCCGCCCTCCGAGCACGTGCACTGATGCCCGTGTGGCGCGTCGTGCTGCTGCTGAACCTGGCCCTCGCCCTCGGCGTCGGCGCGGGGTATCTCTGGTGGGGCCGCCAGGCCGCCGACCTCGCGCGCGAGCTCGCCGTGGCGCGGGCCGCCGCCTCCTCGGGCGAGCGCGAGTACCGGGCCACCGGCGTGGTGCGGGCGGTGCTGCCGGAGATGAACCTGATCGTCATCACCCACGACGACATCCCGGGCTACATGCCGCCCATGACGATGGGCTTCCGCGCCGCCTCCCCGACGATTCACGAGGGGGCGGCCATCGGAGACGCGGTACGATTCACCTTGCGGGGCACGCCCCCCAACCTGGCCATCGTCGCCATCGAGAAGAGGGGGGCGGGGGGGG
>JBBDXO010000291.1:3499-11167 GCA_040902295.1 Candidatus Rokuibacteriota bacterium
CGCGCCGTGAGGCGCGCGGGAGGATCGTCGTGAAGTGGCTTGTGGTCCTGATCGCCGCCGCCGCCCTCGCCGCCGCCGGGGCCGCGCCCGCGGCGGCCGCCACGTTGTTCGTCACCAACACGAAGTCGGACTCCGTATCGGTCATCGACACCGATACCTTCGAGGTGCTGGCGACCATCCCGGTCGGCAAGGGCAAGCCCAACCGGATCGCGTTCCACCCGGACGGCAAGACGGCGTGGGTCGTGTACGACAAGAGCCACGACCTCGGCGTGATCGACGCGGAGGCGCGCCGGCTCGTCCGCCGCGTGAAGATCGGCGGCAACCCGTACAACATCGCCTTCACTCCGGACGGGCGGCACCTGCTCGTGCTCGACTGGTCGAGCGACACGAGCCAGGACGAGATCATCTTCTACGACCTCAAGACGCAGAAGATCGACGGCCGCGTGGAAGTGTCCACGTGGCCCGCGCACGCCATCTTCTCGCGGGACGCCCGCCTGCTCTACGTCTCCGGCGAGACGGCGGGGGACCTCACCGTGATCGACGTTGCCAGGCGGGAGATCGCGGCGCGCGTGATCCACGGCGGCGGCGACGCCATGGGGCTGGCGCTCACCGCGGACGGCAGCCTGCTGTACGCGGCGGCGGGCGAGAACAAGGAGATCGTGAAGATCGCCACCGCCACCAACACGCCGGTGGGCGCCATCAAGATCCCCGGCATCGTGCACGAGTCCACGCTCACGCTCGACGGCAAGTTCCTGTACGTCACGCTGCGCCGGGCGAACAAGATCGTGGTCGTGCGCACCGCCGACGACAAGATCGTGGCCACCGTGCCCCAGACAGCCTATCCCGACCTCGTCACCATGGAGCCGAGCGGCCGCTATGCGCTGGTCACCAACCGCTATGCGGACGCCGTCACCGTCATCGACCTCGCCACCCACGCACAGGTGCACTCCATCGCGGTGGGCAAGGCGCCGCACGGCATGGCGTTGAGGCCCAACGGCGGCAAGTGAGCGTGGGCCTGGTGCTCGCGCTCGTCGCCCCCGCGTGGGCCGACCACCCGGGCGTGGCCGTGACGTCACAGTCCTGGAGCCCCCTCACCTCGGCGCTCGTGTTCGGGGGGCTGGCGCTGCTGGCGGGGATGATCGTCGTCATCATCGTCGCCCTGCTCACGAAGCGGAGCTCCGAGCCCGAATGATCCCCTCCGCGCTGGCCCGGCCGCGCGGACTGCTGCTCCTCGCCTCGTCGTGCTTCCTCGCCCTCGCGCTCGGCGCACTGCTCGTGGGCGTCCTGCCCGCCGACGCCGCCGTCCGCGAAGCGCTTCTGAGCCTGGCCTCGCCGCCGATGGTGGCGGTCATGCGCGTGGTCAACGCGATGGGGGACTGGCGGGGTCTGCTGCCCGGCCTGCTGCTGCTGTACGTGGTCTTCCCGCGCGCGCGACAGCAGTGGTGGATCTGGCCCGCGCTGCTGATCGCCGCCCCGGTGGCCGAGACCGCCGTGAAGCACCTCGTGGGACGATCCCGCCCCTTCGAGGCCGCGATGGGATTCCCCAGCGGCCACGCCACCGCGGCCGCCGCCTTCTTCGGCGCCGTGATCTTCCTCGCCGGCTCGCTGCCCCCCGTGGCGCGCGCGTGGGTGCGGGTGGCGGCGGCCGCCGGCATCGTCCTCGTCGGCATGGCCCGCGTCATCCTGCGCGCCCACTGGCCCTCCGACTCGGTCGGCGGCATTGCGCTGGGCCTCGCCCTCGCCGCAACGGCGGCCGCGATCGCCTCGCAGGCGGGCCGACGACACGCGCACGACGAGACGTAGGCGGCCGGCGTCTCAGCCGCCATCGCCTACTTGCGCCGCCACCTCCCCGCCTCGTCCTGGACCCACGTCCCCGCGGGCGCACGCTCGTGATTGCGCCGGGCAAACGCGCTCTGCACGCGCGCGAGGTCGGCGGCCGGCATGGCATTCTGCGCGACGAGGGTCCGGACCAGCGCCGCGCGGTCGCGATTCTCGGCGGACAGCAGCGCGGCGACATCCGGACAGGCCGAGCCCGGCCGCCGTTCCACGGTGCCGTCCGCGCGCTCCCCCACGCATCCCTTCGCCATGAGCGACGACAGGTCGGCGTACCGGGCGCGCCGCGCGTCCACGAGCGCCTGCACCTCGGGCGTGCGCGTCCGGATCTTCCGGCGGGCATCGACATTCACCTCATCGGCATGGGCGACGCCCACCCCGAGGAGGGCGCCGGCACGGCGGACGCCCGGAAGCGCCGAGCGTGGTGCCCCGCTCTTCGGCGCCGGGGCGGCCGGAGACGGCGTGCGCACCCGGTCCTCGATCGAGGACGCCGCGTCGTCGATCGTCTCCTGCGGGAAGTTGACGTTGACGGTGACTGCCACGCACCCGCCGAGGAGGAGCGCAGCGGTGGCGACGAGGACGCGATGGATCATGGCGGCGATCCTCCGGCGAACGTCCGCGCAAGGACGTCCAGCGGCACGCGGTGAAGGTTGATGGCGTCCACCGGTCCCGGGAAGATGCCGAAGCGCTTTCGGCCGTTCAGCGCCACGTCGACGTGGCCGGTGGCGCCCGTGAGGCGTACGTCGGCGGCGAGCGCGTCATAGCGGAACGTCCTGAGATTTTCGAGGGTCCGGCGCAGCAGCCCGCTGCCGTCCGCGTCCATCGTGGACGACGCCAGCAGGCGCTCGAGCGCGTCGATGCCGATCTCACCGCCGCCCCCCGCGCCCTCGACCCGCCCCGCCAGGAAGAGGCCGTGCGCGGCCGTCTGCTGGATGGACAGCACGTAGTCGACGCGGCCCGTGGCGCGCGCGATGGTCACGCCGGCCTCGCGTACGAAGGCGGCGAGGTCCACGCCGTGTCCCGCCATCCGTGCCGCCAGGCGCAGGGGCGCGTGCGCGGACGCTTCCAGCGTGCCCGTGCCGCGGCCGCCATAGTGCGTGTACTGCACGTCGCTGAGCACGAGCCGCCCGTCCGTGAAGGTGGCCGGGCTCGCAATGTCGCGGGCGACGAAGCCGTGCCCCGTCGCGTGCTCGACGTGGATCGTGCCCGCCGTGCCGGCCGCGGGCGCATGCCAGCGCACGGGCATCGCCGCCCGCACGCTGGTCAGGGTCACCGGCGCTCCCAGCATGAGCGTCGCGCTCGCGAGGTCGGCCACGAGGTCGCCCGCGAACGCCTCCGGCCGCAGCTCGCCCGTGAGCCGGGCGCGGCCGGCGAGCGCAGGCTGCCATGGCAGCCAGGGCGCCAGTTGGCCCGCATCGGCCACACGGGCGTCAATCGACAGCGGCCACAGCCCGGATCCGCGCGAGCCGCCGGTGATGACCGCCACCGGCACTCCGCCGCGGGTGACGTTCATCGTGGCGCGTGCAATGGAGTCGAGCACCAGCGCGCCGCCGGCGGAAGCGACGCGCACGGCGGCCGTCAGCGTGGCGTCCACCGGCACGCCGGGCCAGCGGGCCAGGCGCACACCGCCGGCGACGGCGTGCACGTCCAGCGTGAGGCCGGCGGTGCGGTCCACGCCGGAAAAGCGCGCCTGCACGGTCGCCACGCCGGCCTCCTCCGGCGGCGCGCCCGGCAGGTCCAGTCGCGTCCACAGGCTGCGCACGGTGCCGCCGCGCACGCGGGCGTCCCCCGTGAAGGCGCCGGTGGCCACGTCGTAGCGGACACGGCCGTCGACGCGGGCGCCGTCGACCGTGCCCGCCGCGCGCGCGACGATGTGCCGTCCCCCGGGGCCGGGGGCGAGCGCGCCGTCGCCTTCGAGGCGCACGCCGTCGGCGCGGGTGAGCACGTAGCGCGTGGCGGTGAGGGCGCCGCTCCGCGCGTCATAGCGGGCGGTGCCGTCGACGACGGCGGCCACGGCGGACGCGCCGAGCGTCACGCGGCCACTGGCGTGCGCGTCGCCGCCCTTGACGAGGACCACGTCGGCGCGGGAGGTGAGCGCCGTGGGCGGCGGCAGCGTCGCCGGCCACAGGCCCTCGAGGCGGCGGGGCTCGCCCGCCAGCTCGATGGCGAGCTGGACCGCGCCCGCCCTCCCCACCGTCGCGCGCGCGCCGAGCGTGAGCGCCCGCTGCGCCAGGGGCCCGACGGACAGCGCCATGTCGACGCCGTCGCGCCCCTTGTCGCCGGTGAGGTCGAACACGAACGTGCGGCCGCCGCGCTCCACCTCGCCCCCGAGCATCGTCAGGCGCATCGTGCCCGGCCGATCGAGCAGCGACAGGAGCTGCGCCCGCAGCGCGTCCAGCGGTGGGACGCGGCCGCCCTCGGCGATGGTGACGGACGCCGAGGTGGCGACGATGTCGATCGAGCTCTCCGCGGACGCCAGCAGCGACAGCAGACCGCCGGTGACGTCGAGCCGTCCGACGCGGACACTGAAGGGAGGCGATCCGAGGCGGACGTCCTGCAGCGTGAGGTGGCCGCCGCCCCCCTGGGCGGTACCGATCGTGATGGGCAGGCCCGTACGGTGGGCGAGGAGTCGGGCGGCCACGGCGCCGAGGCGGCGCTCGTCCCCGAGCCACTGCCACGTGACCGTGACCGCGGCCGCCACCAGAAGGGCGGCGATCACGACGGCGAGCGCTCGGCGGTGTCTCATGGCAGCACCTGTCAGACGCGGGGGCCCCCCTCGTCATTCGCCGCCGGCTACTTTCGCAGGCGGGCCCGGCTCCGGCGCGGCGGCGGCGCCTCCGTGAGGGCCGCGCGCAGACTCTTCAGCAGCGCGAGGGCCTCGGGGCTGAGCGGCCGCTGGCGGGGGTGGATGACGTCCAGGCTGCGGCTGAGGACCTCGGCGTCGGTCAGCGTCACCGCGATGAGGCGCCGCCGGCGAAGCTCGCGCGCCACCGCCAGGTGCGGCAGGAACGCCAGGCCCATGCCCCGCTCGACCATCCGCTTGGCCGTCTCGATGGTCTCCACCTCGAGGACGACGTTGGGCACAAGCCCGGCGCGGCGGAAGAGGCCGTGCGTGAGCGTCCAGTCGCTGGAGCCGCGGTCGAAGAAGACGAGGGGCTGGCCCGCGATGTCGTTGAGCGTGGCGCGGCGCGCCCGCGCCAGGCTCGAGCGCGGCGCCGCCACCAGCAGCAGCGGGTCGTCGCGCAGGCTGAGCGTCTGCACCTCGGGATGGTTCAGCGAGCGGGCGAGGCCGATCTCCGCCTCCCCCGCCAGCACCATCTCGAGGATCTCCTTCGAGTGCCCGGAGCGCACGGTGATCATCGTCTTCGGGTGCGCGGCCTGAAACTTTTTGAGGACGTCCGGCAGCAGGTAGGTGCAGATCGACAGCGCGGCGGCGATCTGCAGCGCGCCGCCGCTCGCCGGCCGCAGGTCGTGCACAGCCTGGCGCGCGTCCGCGACCGCGCGCAGGAGCTGCTCGGCATGGGGGCGAAAGGCGCGGCCGGCCGCGGAGAGCGCGGGGGCCCCCTGCCCGCGGTCGAAGAGCGACACGCCCAGCGACTCCTCCAGCGCCTTGATGCGCGCGCTGATGGCGGGCTGGGTCACGCGCAGGGCGTCCGCCGCGCGGCGGAAGCCGCCGAACGTCCCCACCGCCAGGAACGCCTCCACCTGTCCGATCTCCACGGACGCAGGCTATCAGAGTTGTTTATCGCGCCGATAAAAACATTGAGTTGGCCTGATCGCCCACGCGGGGGGACAGTGAGAGCACGAAGGCAGCCCCCGAGGAGAGACGCGATGGACACCCCGTGTCGCTGTGGCAACGACGTGCGCAACGGATTTCACAGGTTCGCCTGTTACGACTGCGGCGCCGCCTGCTGCCCGGCGTGCGCCATCGATCTCGAATCCACCACCTACTGCCGGGCGTGCGCGGGCTCCCTGCTGGAGACGGCCGTGCCGCGCGCGGGCAGTCCCTTCGATCTCCAATGAGCGCCCTCGAGGAGACCACCATGGCAACAGCGTGTGACTGCGGCATGACCATCGAGCGGCACGACCGCCACCTCGGCTGCACCGAGTGCGGCACCCCCTGCTGCCCGAGCTGCTCGTTGAAGTTCGACGCCACCCCATACTGCCGCTGGTGCGCGACGGGCAACAGCCTCGCGCTCGGCGCCTAGGAGGACGGTCATGGAGACCCCGGGCCGGACGTTCCGCCGGCTGCTCGCGGACGAGGAGTACCTGTTCACGGGCGGCGTGTACTCGCCGCTCGACGCGCAGATCGCCGAGAAAGTCGGCATGAAGTCGATCTACCTCAGCGGCTACTCCGTGGCCATGGCCAACGGCTGGCCCGACATGGGCTTCCTGACGCAGACGGAAGTGGCGCGCACGGCCTCCATGGTCGCGAGCGCGGTGGACATCCCCGTCATCGCGGACGCCGACGACGGGTACGGCAACGCGCTGTCCACCATCCGCACCGTGCAGGAGATGATCAAGACGGGCGTGGCCGGCATCCACCTGGAGGACCAGGTGTTCCCGAAGCGCTGCGGCCACATCGCGGGCAAGGAGATCGTCAGCCGCGAGACGGCGCTCGGCAAGTACCGCGCCGCCGTCGATACGCGCAACCGGCTCAGCCCCGACTTCGTCCTCATCGCCCGCACCGACGCCTACGGCGCGGTGGGGGGCAGCCTCGAGGAGGCGATCGCGCGCGGCCGCCTGTACGCCGACGCCGGCGTCGACTCCGTGTGGTGCGAGCTGTCCAACGCCTCGCGCGAGCCGGCCATCGCCTTCGCGAAGGCGATGCGCGAGAGCCACCCCACCCTGCCGCTGTCGTTCAACTATTCCTCGTCGTTCAAGTGGTCGAGCGATCCCAACCCGCTGTCGTTCCGGGAGCTGGGCGCTCTCGGCTACAAGTTCATCTTCATCACGCTCTTCGCCGCCCACGCCGGCATGTACGCCGTGTGGAACGCGATGGACGAGCTCGTGAAGGACGAGGAGCAGGCGCAGTGGCGGCTGGAGAAGACGAAAGCCGGCCACCCCACCGAGAGCCACCACGTGATGGCGCGCGTGAGCCACTTCCAGGAGCTGGAGAAGCGGTACATCCCGGGCACCGAGGACCGCATCAAGGGCTCGCACGGCTTCGACGACACCCGCATGCACTAGCCTGGATCATTCGTGAGGCGCGCCGGGGAGGGGGGGCCTGAGCGGGCCCCCCTCCGACAGGGCGGCGCCCAGCTCCTTGAGATGGAACGGCTTTTCGAGGTAACGGCTGGCGCCGCGGGCGAGGGCCTCGCGCCGGACGTGCGCGCCGCCGAAGGCCGTGATGAGGACGATGGGCAGCTCCGGACGGCGGCCTCTGACATACGACACGAAGTCGAGGCCGTTCATCCCCGGCATCTCCTTGTCCACCACCACCGCGTCCACACGCTCGATCTCGAGGGCGGCCACGGCCGCCTCCCCGGATGCCTGCGCGATCACCCCGAATCCCTCGCGAGACAGATAGTCGACGAGCAGGGAGCGCATCGACGGGTCGTCGTCGACGACCATGACGGCAAGGGGAGCGCTGCTCATGTCGTGACGGACACATGGCAACGCCCGTGCCATGTCGGGCTGCGTGCGGGATGCGCACGAAACACCGTGAAGGAGGCCGGGTGGCGCCGGCGCGCGGCGACACGGTGTCGCTCTGCCGACACCGTGTCGTGCGCGGACGGCGCTGATCTTTGGGCATGGGGCAGGGCGGCGCGGGCGCGCTGCCCAGAAGCATGGGATGTGTCGCGCCCGTGTATCGACCGCGAGACGCCGAGCACA
>JBBDXO010000292.1:0-11036 GCA_040902295.1 Candidatus Rokuibacteriota bacterium
AAGAGCGCCCGGCCGGCGACAGGACTCGCCGCCGCCGCGTGCACCGGTCATGAATAATCCATCGCTAGGAGTGGGAGGGGCCCGCCGTGTCCTCGGCGCGGACGGGGGTCGATCCGCGCAGGAAATCGAAGTCGCAGCCTTCGTTGGCCTGCAGCACGTGGTCCAGGAACAGGCGGCCATAGCCGCGCGTGAACTGGCGCGGGCGCGGCGTCCAGGCCGCCCGGCGCCGGGCGAGCTCGTCGGCTGACACCGTGAGCGTGAGCGTGCGTCGGGGGACGTCGAGCGAGATCTCGTCACCGTCGCGCACGAGGGCGAGGGGGCCGCCCACGGCGGACTCCGGCGCCACGTGCAGCACGACGGTGCCGTACGAGGTGCCGCTCATGCGCGCATCCGAGATGCGCACCATGTCCTTGACGCCCTTCTTGAGGAGCGCGGCGGGAATGGGCGCCGCGCCCCACTCCGGCATGCCGGGCGCGCCGCGGGGACCGACGTGCTTGAGGACGAGCACGGACCTCTCGTCGATCTCGAGCGTCGGATCGTCGATGCGCGCGTGCAGGTCGGCATGGTCTTCGAAGACGACGGCGCGGCCCGTGTGCACGAGCAAGTGCGGCGAGGCGGCCGACTGCTTGAGCACGGCGCCGTCAGGGCAGAGGTTGCCCGTGAGGATGACGGTGCCGCCCTCGGGCGCGAGGGGGAGCGCCAGCGGCCGGATGACGTCCTCGTTGTAGCAGACGGCGCCACGCACGTTGTCGGCCACGGACAGCCCGTTGACGGTGAGCGCGTCCGCGTGCAGCAGCGGCAACAGCTCCTTCATGACCACCGGCAGCCCGCCCGCGTAGTAGAAATCTTCCATCAGGTACTTGCCGGAGGGTCTGAGATTGACGAGGAACGGCGTGCCCTTCGACAGCTCGTCGAAGCGCGTGAGGGGCAGGCGCACGCCCACGCGCCCGGCGAGGGCGACGAGGTGGACGATGGCGTTGGTGGAGCCGCCGATGGCCATGTCGGCGCGGATGGCGTTGTCGAAGGCCTCGGCGGTCATGATCTGCGACGGCTTGGGGCCGCCCGCGTTCGCGATCTCGACGGCGCGCCGGCCCGCCATCTCCGCCTGCGCGAGGCGCCGGGAGTCCGCGGCGGGGATGGCCGCGTTGCCCGGCAGCGTCATGCCGAGCGCTTCCACCATCGAGGCCATCGTGGAGGCGGTGCCCATCACCATGCAGTGACCGGCCGAGCGCGACATGCACGATTCCGCCTCGCAGAAGTCCTCGTCGGTGATCCGGCCCGCGCGCACCTCCGCCCACAGGCGCCACGCGTCGGTGCCGGAGCCCAGCTCTTCCGTGCGCCAGTGGCCGCGCAGCATGGGGCCGCCCGTGACCATGATGGAGGGAATGTCCGCGGAGGCCGCCCCCATGAGCATGGCGGGCGTCGTCTTGTCGCAGCCGGAGAGGAGCACCACGGCGTCCAGCGGGTAGGCGCGGATGCACTCCTCCACGTCCATCGCCATGAGGTTGCGGAAGAGCATCGTGGTGGGCTTCATGAGGACCTCGCCGAGCGAGATCACGGGAAACTCCAGCGGAAATCCGCCCGCGCTCCACACGCCGCGCTTGACGGCCTCCGCCACCTGCCGCAGGTGGGCGTTGCAGTTGTTCAGCTCCGACCACGAATTGCAGATGCCGACGACGGGGCGGCCGTCGAACACGAGGTCGCTGAACCCCTCCGCTTTCATCCACGCGCGGTGGTTGAACCCGTCGAGGTCATTGCGGCCGAACCAGTTGCGGCTTCTGAGTTCGTGTGATGTCATGGGTGCCCTCCAGCGCGCGATTATATCGACAAGAGGAGACCGGGATGCGGCTCGCGGGCAGAGTGGCGGTGGTCACGGGCGGGGGCAGCGGGATCGGGCGCGGCATCGTGCTCGCGATGGCCAGGGAAGGCGCCGACATCGCGATCCCCGACATCCAGGTGCTCAACGCCGAGAAGGTCGCGGAAGAAGTGAAGGCGCTCGGGCGCCGGGTACTCGCGATGAAGACCGACGTCACCAGCAGCGCCGACGTGAAGTCGATGGTGGATCGTACGCGGGAGGCGCTCGGCAAGATCGATATCCTCGTCAACAACGCCGGCATGGCGGCGCCCCCCGGCATGCCGTTCACGAACAACACGGAAGACGACTGGGACCGCGCGTTCGCGGTGAATACCAAGTCCGTTTTTCTGACCTGCAAGGCGATTGCCCCGTACTTCATCGAGCGCAAGGCGGGGCGCATCATCAACATCGCCTCCATCGCGGGACCGCTGGCGGCCACCACCATGCCCGCCTACAGCGTGGCCAAGCAGGGCGTCATCACCTTCACGCGGGTGGTGGCCAGGGAGATGGCGCAGCACCAGGTGACGGTGAACGCGATCTGCCCCGGCGTCCTCTACACGGAGTTCTGGCAGAAGCTCGCCGCCCACATCGCCGACACCAACCCCGCCTTCAAGGGCATGACGCCGCGCCAGGTCTTCGACAAGCGCGTGGGCGACATCGTCCCCATGAAGTGCGAGCAGACGCCCGAAGACATCGGCGCCGCCGCCGTCTTCCTCGCCTCCGACGAGGCGCGCTACATCACCGGCCAGGCGCTGATGGTGGATGGCGGCTGCGTGATGTACTAGAGGACGCGCGATGGATTTCGAGTTCTCCGAAAAGCACGAGGCGTTTCGCAAAGAGGTCAGGGCGTGGCTGGGGCGCAACGTGCCTGACGACCTGCGCGGCACGTCGTTTGCCGCCTCGCGCGCGGACCGGGACGAAGTCAAGCGGCTGCGCGCGTGGCAGAAGACGATGCACGCGGCGGGCTACGTCGGCATGGACTGGCCCGTGGAGTTCGGCGGCAAGGGCGCCACCATCGTGGACCAGCTCATCCTCTTCCAGGAGATGGCACGCGCGGAGTCGCCGCAGCTCGTCAATCGCGGCGGGGTGTCCATGCTGGGCCCCACCCTCATGAAGCACGGCACGCCCGCCCAGCAGAAGCGCTTCCTCACCAACATCCTCACCGCCGACGAGATGTGGTGCCAGGGCTTCTCCGAGCCCAACGCGGGCTCCGACCTCGCCAATCTCCAGACACGGGCGGTGCGCGAGGGCGACCACTTCGTCGTCAACGGTCAGAAGGTGTGGACGAGCATGGCGCACGTGGCCGACTGGTGCTTCCTGCTCGTGCGCACGGACTCGACGGCGGCCAAGCACAAGGGCATCAGCTTTCTCCTCGTGGACATGACGTCGCCCGGCATCACGCTGCGGCCCCTGCGCCAGATCACGGGGGAGGCCGAGTTCAACGAGGTCTTCTTCGACAACGTGCGCGTGCCCGCGGAGAACCTCGTGGGCCGGCTGCACGAAGGCTGGGGCGTGGCCATCACCACCCTCGCCTACGAGCGGGACCTGCTGACGTTCATCCGCCACATCTCGCTGCGCAACGCGCTGCACCGCCTGCTGAAGCTGACGCGCGCGCGCGGGCGGGGGGACGATCCCGTGCTGCGCCAGAAGATCGCGCAGCTCTGGATCGGCGAGCAGGCGCTGCAGCTCAACGGCTATCGCAGCCTGACGAAGATCCTGCGCGGCGGGCAGCCGGGGCCGGAAGGCTCCACCTCCAAGCTCTTCTGGAGCCAGCTCGACCAGGAGCTGGCGCTCACCGCCACCGAAGTGATCGGGCCCTACTCCCAGATCGCCGAGGGCTCCGAGTGGGCGCCCGACGGCGGCCAGTGGGAGTTCTACGAGCTGCTCGCGCGGGGCAGCGGCATCCGCGCCGGCACCTCCGAAATCCTCCGTAACATTCTGGGCGAGCGCGTGCTCGGCCTGCCAAAGGACTAGACCCGTGAGTGACCTTCTCTACGACGTCGCCGATCGCGTGGCCACCATCACCCTCAACCGTCCCGACAAGCTGAACGCCTTCACGGGCGAGATGATCGACACCTGGGCCTCGTCGCTGGCGAAGGCGCAGGCGGACGAGCAGGTCAACGTCATCGTCGTCACCGGCAACGGCCGCGCCTTCTGCGCGGGCGGCGACGTGGCGCGCATGGGCGACGGCGAGCCGACTCCTCTCCAGCACAAAAATCAGCTCTGGGACCACATTCACCGGATTCCCAAGACGCTCGAGGGCGTGGACAAGCCGGTGATCGCGATGGTCAACGGCCTCACGGTGGGCGCCGGCATGGGCATGAGCCTGATGTGCGACGTCCGCATCGCCGCGGAGTCGGCGCGCTTCTCCACCGGCTACGTGCGGGTGGGCCTCGTGCCCGGCGACGGCGACACCTACTTCCTGCCGCGCCTCGTCGGCTCCGCCAAGGCGCTCGAGCTGCTGTGGACGGCGGACTTCATCGAGGCCGCCGACGCCCTGCGGCTGGGGATCGTCAACCGCGTGGTGCCGGATGCGCAGCTGAAGGAGGCGACGTACGCGTTCGCCAGGCAGATCGCGGACGGCCCCCAGGTCCCCATTCGCATGATCAAGCGGCTGGTGTACCAGAGCCTGCGCCTGGACCTGCGCACGCACCTCGACCTCGTGTCCTCGCACATGGCCGTCGTGCGCCGCACCGAGGACCACGCCGAAGGCGTGGCCGCCTTCAAGGAGAAGCGCCCCGCGAAGTTCAAGGGGCGCTGAGCAGCACGACCCCGTAGTCCCCCACCACGCAAAAGCCCAGCGCGCGGTACGCGCGCTGGGCGGCGTGATTGTCCTGGCCCGTGAAGAGGAGCGCGCCCGTCACGCCCCGCTCCCGCGCCGCGCACAGCGAGCCCGCCACCACCGCCCGCGCGTAGCCGCGCCCCCGCCGCGCGGGCGGCGTGTAGACGCCGCCCACCTGCACGGTATCGGGCCGCTGGGCGTTGAAGGCGCTGAAGGCGACGACGGCGCCGTCCGCCGTCAGGACCCACGTGGCCCCGTCCGCGTGCAGGCGGGCGATGTCGGTGGCGGTGGAGGCGCGAAGCTCCGGCGTGTCGGTGGCGTTGGAGATCTCGACGTCGTAGGCCACGCGCCAGTCCACGAGCAGGTCCAGCTCGTCCGTCCGGGGCCGCCGGCACCGCACGGTGCCGCCGGCGAGAGGGGCGGGCACGGCCAGCGCGGCGAGGTCGAGCGCGAACAGGTCCTCGTGGCTGCACAGGCGCACGCGCGTGTCGTCGTCGCCGAGCGCGGCGCGCGCCGCCACCACCTGCGCCCAGGGCCCCACGACTCCGGCGACGGTCCGTCCCGAGCGGGCGATGGCCGCCCGCACGAGGTCGCCCACGAGGCCGACGGGCGCCTGCAGCTGGAGGATGCCGTGCCAGGAGTGGCCCACCACGCCCGTGATGGCGCCCGCCTCGCGCGCGGCGACATACGTCGACTGGTGCGGCTGTCCGCGGTCCACGATCCCGCCCGCCGCGAGGTTGGAGCGCAGGAACATCGAGCTGTGCGCGTGCGCGAGGAGGAAGGCCTCCAGCGCCGGCTCGTCGCCGGGGCCGAGGGTGTCGAGGCGGCGCATGCCCGAGGGCTCAGACGGGCGAGTAGGCGCGGTACTCCATCTGGCGCGCGATCGTCTCGCGTGCCGCCGCGCCCCAGTGCCGCTCCACCAGGTAGAGGCCGAGATCGAGCGACGACGCCACGCCGCCCGCGGTGACCACGCGGCCCTCGTCGACGATGCGCCGGTCCGTCACCACCTCGCGGCAGAAGGGCCGCAGGCTGTCGAGCGCGCGATGATGCGTGGTGGCGCGGAGGTCTTTCAGGTAGCCGGCGGCGCCCAGCAGCAGCGAGCCCGTGCACACGGAGGCGAGCGGGCGGGTGTCGCCCCACGTCTTCAGATATTCGACGAAGCGGGTGTCGTCGGCGAGCGTGCGGGTGCCGAAGCCGCCCGGCACGTACAGCAGGTCGTAGTCCGTGAGGTCGTCGTACACGGCGTCCACCTTCACCACGAGCCCGGAATCGTCCACGATCTCGCGCTCGGTGCCGATGATGTGCACGCTCACGGCGGGATCGATGCCCATGGGCGCCACCCGGCGCAGGGCGTCGTAGCCGCCGATGAGGTCGAGGAAGGTCAGGCGCGGAAAGGCGAGCATCGCGATGCGCCGCACCGTCATGGCGTCACCGCCGCGATGGAGGCGAGGTGGCGCTGGGCGAGCGCCTGGTAGGCCTCCGGGTTCACGCGCACCCAGAACTCCGCGGGCGTGCCCGCGAGCGGGCCCTTCACCTTCGCGGGCGCGCCCATGGCGAGCATGCCGTCGGGGATGTTCGTCTGCGGCGTCACGAGCGCGCCCGCGGCCACCATCGCCCGCACGCCGATGCGCGCGCCGTCGAGCACGGTGGCGCCGTTGCCGACGAGCGCTTCTTCGGCGATGAAGGCGCCGTGCACGCAGCAGAGGTGGCCGACGGTGGCGCCGGGGCCGACCTCCACGCCCGCCTCCGGGGTGACGTGGATGACGGAGCAATCCTGCACGTTGGCGCCGCGGCGGATCACGATGGGATT
This sequence comes from Candidatus Rokuibacteriota bacterium, assembly GCA_040902295.1. GTDB lineage: Bacteria > Methylomirabilota > Methylomirabilia > Rokubacteriales > CSP1-6 > JBBDXO01. Next base: position 6,448 of record JBBDXO010000292.1, read on the forward strand.
GAAGTCCGCGCGCAGCACCGCGTTGTACCAGACGGAGGCGCGCTCCTCCACGGTGACGTCGCCCACGAGCACGGCGGTGGGCGCGATGAACGCGGACGGATGCACCGTAGGACGCTTTCCCTCGAAGCTGAATAGTGGCATGGGGTTGAGCCTCGCAGTATGCTCGATTTGTCGCCGGCTGCCGCCTATCTTACTGGATCATCCCGGGAGGTCCGAATGCCGCTGCCCCGCATCGCCGCCGTGGCCACGGCCTCGCCGCCGCACCGCTTCGATCAGGAGGCGCTGCTGGCCCTGGCGGGGTACGCGGACGAGCGGCGCCGCGGGTTCTTCGCCGCGAGCGAGATCGAGGGCCGCCACCTCTACATCGACCCCGCCACGTTCACACCCGACGAGTCCGTCGACGAGCTGAACGCGCGCTTCGCGCGGGGCGCCGTCGAGCTGGGGGAGGCGGCGGCGCGGGCGGCGCTCGCGCGGGCGGGCTGGGCGGCGCGCGACCTCGACTTCCTCGTCACCACCACCTGCACGGGCCGCATGACGCCGAGCCTCGACGCGCACCTCATCGCGCGCCTCGGCTGCCGCCGCGACGTGCAGCGGGCGCACGTGGGCGATACCGGCTGCGCCTCCGCCATGGTCGCCCTCGAGCAGGCGTGGAACCACGTGAGCGCGCTCGAGGGCCACCGGGCCCTCATCGTCTCCGTCGAGCTGTGCTCGTGCGCGTACACGCTCGACGACCGGCTCGAGAGCGCGGTGGCGCACGCCATCTTCGCCGACGGCGCGGGCGCGCTCGCGCTGTCGGCGGACGGCGCCGGCCCCGCCATCGTGGCCCACCGCACCATCTTTCGCTCCGAGCACCTGCCCGCCATGGGGTTCGAGTATCCCGGCGGCCGCCCGCGCGTGGTGCTCTCCAAGGACGTGCGCCGCATCGGCGCCGCCATGATGGGCGAGATGGCGCGCGCGCTCATGGAGACGCAGGGACTCAAGCAGGCGGACGTGCGCCACTGGGTCCTGCACTCGGCGGGGCGCCGTGTCCTCGACCGCGCGCGCGACCTGCTGGAGCTGAGCGACGCCCAGATGGCGCACGCGCGCGGCGTCCTGCGCGAGTTCGGCAACATGTCCTCCGCCACCATCCTCTTCGTGCTGGAGCGCACGCTGCGCCTGGAGCGCCCCGTGGACGGCGAGTGGGGCGTGATGATCGGGCTCGGCCCGGGCTTCGCCGCCGAAGGCGCCCTGCTGCGCTGGTGATGCGCCGCGCGGACGGCGCGCACGAGCTCATGGACGGCCCTCTGCCCGAGGCCGATCTCACCGCCTCGCTCGCCGATCTCGACCGCCTCAACCGCTGGTTTCGCGGGTACGCGCTCACCGTCGCGCGCATCCGCGCCGCCGCCGCCGCCGTTCCCCGCTCGCGCACGATGACCGTCGTCGACGTGGGGGGCGGCCACGGCGACTTCGCGGTGCACCTCGTGCGCTGGGCGCGCACGGCGGGCCGGCGTGTACGCGTGATCGTCGTCGACCGCGACGCCGCCCGCGTGGGGCGCGCGCGGCAGCGCGGCTATCCGGAGATCCTCGCCGTCGCGGGCGACGCCGCCGCGCTGCCGCTGCGCGAGGCGGGTGCGGACGTCGTGACGTTGTCACTCACCCTCCACCACCTCGAGCCGGACGAGGCCGCCGCCTCCCTCGCGGAGATGGCGGCCGCCGCCCGGCAGGGCATCGTCGTCAACGACCTCCGGCGCGGATACCTGTCGCTCGCGCTCGTGTGGCTGACCACCCGCCTCCTCGGCATGCATCCGGTGTCGCGCCACGACGGCCTGCTCTCCGTCCGGCGGGCGTACTCGGCGGCCGAGATGCGCGCGCTGGCGGAGAAAGCCGGCCTGCGGCGGATCACGATCGTGAGCTATCCCATGCTGGGGCGGCTGGTGGCGCTGCTGTCATGACGCCCGACGCCGACGTCATCGTGGTGGGCGCGGGCCCCGCGGGGGCGGCCACCTCCATCCTGCTCGCCGAGCACGGCCTCGCCGTCATCACGCTCGACCGCGCCCGCTTTCCCCGCGACAAGATCTGCGGCGAATACCTGAGTCCGGAAGCGGGGCGGGTGCTCGACCGGCTGGGTGTGCTCAAGACGCTCGACGGCGCGGGTGCCGTGCCGCTGGCGGGGATGCGCATCACGGCCCCCGACGGCACCCGGCTGGAGGGCGTGTACGCGCCCACCGGCACCTTCCGTCCCTATCGCGGCCACGCGCTCGGAGTGTCGCGTGCCGTCCTCGATGCGGTCCTCGCCGACCGCCTGCGGGCGCTCGGGGTCGACTTTCGCGAGCACGTGCGGGTGACGGACGTCGTGCGCGCGGACGGAGCCGTGGCGGGCGTGTGCGCCGCCGGTGAGGACGGCTCCCCGTCGATCCTGCGCGCGCCCCTGGTGATCGCCGCCGACGGCCGCGCCTCCGTCGTCGCGCAACGGCTGGGCTGCCGCCACCCGCATCGCCTGCGGCGCATGGCCGTGACGACGTATGTCTCGGGGATCGACGGCTGCCGCGACTTCGGCGAGATCTTCGTCGACCCGCCGGACTACGCGATCCTCAACCCGCTGGCAGCCGGCCGCATCAACCTGAGCGTGGTGGTGCCGCTGGAGCACGCGGCGCCGTGGAGCGCGCGCCTGGGGCAGTTCCTGGAGGCGCGCGTCAAGCACATGCCGCATCTGGCACGCCGGCTGGCGGGCGCGCGCGTGGTGGCGCCCGTGCAGGCGATGGGCCCGCTCGCGTACCGCGTGTCCCCCCCACGCGAAGGCGGCGTGCTGCTGGTGGGCGACGCCGCGGGCTTCTACGATCCCTTCACGGGGGAAGGCATCTACAGCGCGCTGCGGTCCGCCGAGCTGGCGGCGGAGGTGGCCGTGCACGCCATCCGCACGGCGGACGTTTCGGCGCGGGCGCTGGCGCCCTACCAGCGCCGTCGGGCCGACGTCTTCGATGACAAGGCGAAGGTCACGCGCGCGCTCCAGGTCCTCATCCGCCACCGGGGCCCGGCCAACCTCGCCGCGCACCTGCTGGCCCGCCGCCCGGCGCTGCTCCACACCATCCTCGGCGTGATCGGCGACTACGTGCCGGCGCGCGCCCTCCTGACGTCCGTTCTCCGCCGCGCCTAGCGGCGGGGCGGCGGCGCGTCGGCCCGGCGCGGGCGGCCGGCGAGGCGGCCGATGAGGCCGTACAGGCGCTCCCCGACGATCGGCGGGGCCACGTGGTCGGTGAAGCCGGCGGCGAGGAGCTTGTCGCGCGAATCGGCGGCCGTGATGATGGCGATGACGGGTACGGCGCCGCCGCGCTCGGCCGGCCAGCGCCTGACCTGCTGCACGAGCCAGTAGGCGTCCTCGCCGGGCATGGCGACAACGGTGAGGACGACGGCGGCGCGCACACGCTCGAGGATGGCGAGCGCCTCGCGCGCGGTGGCGGCGGCGGACACCACGGCGCCGCCGTACTCGAGGATGGCCTGGACGATCTGCCGGGAGTCGGGATCGTCGTCCACCAGCAGCACGTGGAGGTCCGCGAGCGGCGCCGCCGATCCGCGGAGCTCAGAAATAGCCGGCCCGGATGTTTCCGTAGTGGTATCCGTGTGGCCGGCCCATGGTGACGCCCCTTCCCCTGGCGCGGATTGGCGCGTGTCTATCGCAAAAACGGTGCCCTGTCGCGCCGGCGCCGCCCCCGTGTGAAGTCGAGCACTTGCATGCCTGGTGGGGGCGGGGGGGCCGACGGGCGCGCAAACTTTTTTCCAATGGTGGGCACACCGGTGCGGCGCGGCGCTTGTGCCGGCCGCGCGTGTCGGGTAGGTGTTGTCGGTCGTCACACACGCACGGCAGGGGAGGCGGTCATGGCCACTCGAGCCTCGGATAACATGCCCCGGCGGTTCGCACGCATCTACACGGCGGCCGTCACGGACGTCATGGACGGCATGGGGCTGCTGCGGCAGACACTGCCCCACACCATCCAGCCCCTGACCCCCGACATGCGCGTGGCGGGCTACGCCTTCACCGCCCGCGGCCGCCCCCACCGCGGCCGCGCGGGCGACCGCGACGCCACCCTGCGGCGCTTCCTCGCCATGCTGGGCGCCGTGCCGGCCGAATCCGTGCTGGTGCTCGCCGCCAACGACAACGAGGCGGCGCACTTCGGCGAGCTGTCGGCGGAGTGGTTCCGCGCGCGCCGCGTGCGCGGCGCCGTCATCGACGGCAGCACCCGCGATGCCGCTTCCATCAGCCGCATGAAGTTTCCGACCTTCTGCCGGTATCGCAGTCCTCAGGATTCGGTGGGCCGGTGGCGGGTGAGCGACTGGGGCCAGCCCCTGACCATGGGGGGTGTGCGTATCGCGCTCGGCGACATTGTGGTGGCCGACCTCGACGGCGTGGTGGTCGTTCCCCGCCGCATCGCCCACGAGGTGCTCGCGAAGTGCGAGGCCCTCGTCGGCACCGAGAGCAAGGTCCGCACCGCCGTCAAGCGCGGCCTGCCGCCGCTCCAGGCGTACGAGAAGTTCGGGGCGTTCTAGCCTGGATTCTTCGGTGCGCCGTGGAAAGGTGCCGTGCATCTTGCGGGTGCAAGTCCCGCCTGGGGAAT
>JBBDXO010000293.1:0-10966 GCA_040902295.1 Candidatus Rokuibacteriota bacterium
TCCGCGGCGGCGATGGTCTCACCGCCCCCTCGCCTGTGCGAAAGTAGGGCTAGGGCAGGCGCACGACCGCACCGATCACCGTCACCAACCGGACGGCGACGAGGGCGCGGATGACCGGCCACGACGGGTCGAACTCGAAGCGGCGCACGCTGAACTTCGGCGCGCGCGGGTGCGCGTGATGGTTGTTGTGGAGCGCTTCTCCACCCGTGAACCAGGAGATCGTGCGCCAGTTGTACGCCGTGTTGTCGAAGTTCTGCCCCCCGTGCCAGTGGCCGAGCCCGTTGATGAGCGGCGCCAGCACGAAGACGTAGATCACCGCGTGCACGAAGCCCGCGATGATGCCGGGCCAGAAACCGAGGGCGGCCACGAGCGCCCCCACGCCGAGACCGACACCGACCCAGCCCCACGAGAAGAGCGCGCGGTCCAGCCGGTCTTCCGGAATGTCGGGGGCGAACTTCTCGATCGTCTCCGGGTTGCTCGCCTCGCGCGCGTAGTAGTAGACGTTGCCGAGCTGGACCTTCCAGAAGCCGAGCACGCGCGGGCTGTGCGGGTCGCCCACCTTGTCGGTGAAGGTGTGGTGCTTGCGATGGACGGCCACCCACTGCTGCCGCTTCTGTCCGGTGGTGATCCAGAGGATCGTCCGGAAAAACACGTCCAGCACGGGATGGATCGTCAGCGCGCGGTGCGCAAGGCCACGGTGCAGGTAGATCGACGTCGCAATGACGGCCACCTGGCTGAGCGCCACGGCCACCAGCGGAACAAGCCAGTAGTTGATGGACAAGTGATCCCCAATCTCGAGTGCGGGTTTGGTGTGAGGAGAGGGACGGGAAAGACGGTCTTACTTCTTTTCCTGCGCGACGGCGGCCTCCGCGGCCTGGAACCCGATCTTGCTGTGCGCGCCGTCACAGAACGGCTTCGTGACGGAGGCTCCGCAGCGGCACAGCGCGATCTTGGGCCGGTTGCTCGTATCCACCTTGTTGCCGGCGGGATCGTACACTTCGCAGTCGCCTTCGACGAGATACGGCCCGTTCGGTCGCACCGTGATCTTTACCGCCATGCGTGAGTCCTCCTCGATGGTCACAGACTGACCACCAAAGTAGCACAGGGGGTAGACTGAACGGAATGAAAGAGGCGGGTGCCGTTCTCCTCGTCGCCTGCTACGAGATGGGCCACCAGCCGCTCGCCGTCGCATCGCCCGCGGCCTTTCTCCAGCAGGCGGGCTATACCCCCGCCACCATGGACCTTTCGGTGGAGCCCTTCGACGTCGAGAAGGTGGCGCGCGCTCGACTGGTCGCGATCTCGGTGCCCATGCACACCGCGCTGCGCCTGGGCGTACGGGTGGCCGCGCGCGTGCGCAGCGTGAACGCCGGCGCGCACATCTGCCTCTACGGCCTCTACGCCGCCCTCAACGCCGACTACCTGCTCGCGCACGGCGCGGACTCCGCCATCGGCGCCGAGGCCGAGCCTCAGCTGGTGGCGCTCGCGCACCGCCTGGCCCATCCGTCATCGCCGCCAGCGCCCGCAGCCACGGGGAGGCTGCGGTTCGTCACCCCGAGCCGCGCCGCGCTGCCCGCGCTGAAGGAGTACGCGCAGCTCGACCATGACGGCCGGCGGCAGCTCGTCGCCTACGTGGAGAGCAGCCGCGGCTGCAAGCACCTGTGCCGGCACTGCCCGATTCCGCCCGTGTACGGAGGCCGCTTCGTCGTGGTGCCGGAGGACGTCGTGCTCGCCGACGTACGGCAGCAGGTGGCCGCGGGCGCCACCCACGTGAGCTTCGGGGATCCCGACTTCCTCAACGGCCCCGGGCACGCCCTCCGGCTCGCCCGCGCGCTGCACGCGGAGTTCCCGGGCGTCACCTTCGACTTCACGGCCAAGGTCGAGCACCTGCTCCGCGAGCGCGCGCGGCTGCCGGAGCTCGCTGCGCTCGGCTGCCTGTTCGTCGTGACCGCCGCCGAATCGCTCGACGACACGGTGCTCGCGCATCTCGACAAGGGGCACACGCGCGCCGGCATCGAGCAGGTGCTGGCGCTCACGCGCGCGGCCGGCATCGCGCTCAGGCCGACGTGGGTGGCGTTCACGCCGTGGACGACGCTGGACGGCTATCGCACGTGGCTCGCCTTCATCGCGCTCCACGGCCTCGTCGATGCCGTGGACCCCGTGCAGTACTCCGTGCGGCTGCTCGTACCGCCCGGCTCGCTCCTCGCCGACCATCCCGCCATGCGCCCGCACCTCGGCGCGCTCGTGCCCGAGGACTTCTATTTCAGGTGGGCGCATCCCGATGCGCGCATGGATCGCCTGCAGACGGCGGTGAGCCGGACGGTGGCGGAGGCGGCCGCGCGCGACGAGGACGCCGCGGTGACCTTCGACCGCGTCCGCGCGCTCGCGGACGAGGCGGCCGGCGCCGCACGCGCCCCTGCCCTGACCCTGCCGCCCGACCGCCGCCGTGCGCCGCGCCTCACCGAGCCGTGGTTCTGCTGAGCGGAGCCGACCGAGGGCCAGGTGGCCCTCTCCTTGGACGGGCCCGCGATTGCGGGTACAGTAAGCCTCTGAGAGGTGACGCCATGAGTGACCAGACGCCGGATACCAGCACCCCCGATCTCAAGACACGCGTGCAGGAGCTGATCGATACGATGATCAACCCGGCCGTGGCGGGCCACGGCGGCTACGTGGAGCTCATCGACGTGCAGGAGAGCCGGGTCTACCTGCAGATGGGCGGTGGCTGCCAGGGCTGCGGCGCGGCAGACGTCACGCTCAAGTCGGGCATCGAGCGCCTCATCAAGGAAGAGCTGCCCGAGATCACGGAAGTGCTCGACACCACCGACCACGCGTCGGGCAACAACCCGTACTACGCCGCCGGCAAGGGCTAAGCCTCACCGCCGGGACGTGGGCGGGATGGACCGGCTTCTCCTCCTGCTGCCGACGCGAACGTACCGCACCGAGGCCTTCATCGACGCCGCGCGCACGCTCGGCGTCGATCTCGTGTGCGCCTCCGAGCGTCCCAGCACGCTGGAGTCCCTCGCGCCCGACACGCTCATGACCCTGGACTTCGCCGACCCTGACGGCGCCGCCGCCGCCGTGGCGGCGTGGAGCGCCACGCGCCCCCTCGCCGCCGTGGTCGGTGTCGACGACGCCACCACCACCGCCGCCGCCGCCATCGCGGAGCGGCTCGGCCTCAAGTCCAACGCGCTGGCGGCGGTCACCGCCGCCCGCGACAAGTTCCAGATGCGGCAGTGCCTGGCCGCCGCCGGCGTGCCGGTGCCCCGCTTCCGCCGCATCGCCATCGCCGACGACCTGCTGCTCGCCTCCCGCCGCGTGTCCTTTCCCTGCGTGCTCAAGCCGCTCGCGCTCTCCGCCAGCCGCGGCGTCATCCGCGTCAACAACGCCGACCAGTTCATGGCCGCCTTCAAGCGCATCGCGGCCATTCTGCAGCGCGACGACGTCACCGTGAGCGGCGACGCCGCGCAGTTCCTCCTCGCGGAGGCATTCGTGGAGGGGCTGGAGGTCGCGCTCGAAGGCCTCATGGTGCGCGGCACGCTGCACACGCTGGCCCTCTTCGACAAGCCGGATCCGCTCCACGGCCCCTACTTCGAGGAGACGCTCTACGTGACGCCGTCGCGCCTGCCTGCCGCCGTGCAGGATCGGGTGCGCGCGGTGACCGCGCACGCGTGCGGCGCGCTCGGCCTCACGGACGGGCCCGTGCACGCCGAGCTGCGGATCAACGACGACGGGCCGTGGGTCATCGAGGTGGCGCCGCGGTCGATCGGCGGCCTCTGCTCGCGCACGCTGCGCTTCGGCACCGGCATGAGCCTCGAGGAGATCATCCTGCGCCACGCGCTCGACTGGCCCATCGACACCCTCGAGCGCGAGCGCGGCGCGGCGGGGGTGATGATGATCCCGATCCCGCGCGGCGGCCGCCTGCGCTCCGTGCAGGGTGAGGCGGACGCCGCCGCCGTGCGGAACGTCGAGGAGGTCGCCATCACCGCCCACGTGGGCCAGGAGATCGTGCCGCTGCCCGAAGGCTGGCAATATCTCGGCTTCATCTTCGCGCGCGCGGACACGCCCCAGCGCGTGGAGCACGCGCTGCGCGATGCGCATTCCCGGCTCACGTTCGTCATCGCCTGACCTCCACACCACGAAAGGATTCTCGGATGCCCGACTACGCCGATCTCGCCTCGCGGCTCACCCGCGCCCTTGCGCTCGCCGACGTCCCCATCGCGGTCTGCCTCTCCGACACCGTCCCCGCCGGCGTGCGCCGGTGGAGCGGGCCCGCGCCCGCGGGCTGCTTCTTCTGGCAGGAGGCGGCGCGGGGCGCCTTCGCGACGGAGGCGCGCGATCACGAGTCGTGCGCCATCGGCACCTTCACCCACAACCTCGACGCCACCCCCACGCACGAGGCGGACCGCCGTGACGCCCTCAAAGTGTTCGCCGATCTCAAGTACGTGACCGCCGAGGACCTCGCCATGATTCCCGTGCTCGACACGCGGCCGCGCGCGGTCGTGTATGCGCCGCTCGCGGCCACGCCGCTGCCGCCGGACGTGGTGCTGCTGCTCGTCCGCGCGGACCAGACCCTGATCCTGTCGGAGGCCTCCCAGTCGCTCGAGCACGGCCTGCCACCGGCCATGGGACGGCCGGCGTGCGCGGTGGTGCCCCAGGCGAAGAACACGGGGCGCGCGGCGCTCAGCCTGGGCTGCTGCGGCGCGCGCGCGTACCTGGACGTCCTCACCGCCGACAAGGCGCTGTATGCCATCCCCGGCCCGCGGCTCGAGGCGTACGCCACGCGCGTCGAGGAGCTGGCGGCCGCCAACACCGTGCTCACCTCGTTCCACCGTGTGCGCCGGGCGGACGTCGAAGCGGGCGGGCGTCCGTCCGTTCAGGAGTCGCTGGCGGCGATGCAGGCGCGCGGGCGCTGAGCGGAGCCCGCCGTCACGTTCGGCACCGATTGTCCGCCGCCACGAGGCGGGCGATGAGATCGGCGAGCTCCTCGAGGTCGAACGGCTTGGCGCGCACCTCGTCGAAGCCCGCGTCGAGGACGCGCTCCCGTGCGTTCGTGATGACGTCGCCCGTCATGGCGATGGCGACAGTGGCGCCGCCCCGCTCGCACGGCAGCGCGCGCACGGCCCGGATCAGCCAGTAGCCGTCGTCGCCCGGCATGCCGATGTCGGAGATGACCACGTCGGGCGTGGCGAGCTCGATGGCCGCGAGCGCCGTGCGCGCCGAATGCGCGACACTCACGCGGGCGCCGCAGTCGCGCAGGAACTGTTCCAGGAAATCCAGCATCTCGGGCTCGTCGTCGACGAGCAGAATGCTGACGTCGTCCAGCGATAGGTTTGACACCGCCGTCCCCCTTCGTCTCGGTCGGGGCCGGCACGGGCCGCCCCTCTGTCTTCGGTAACCCGGCTATCAGGACTCATTCCTGACCCGTGGCTTTGCGTCCCAGCCTCACGACTGGTTTGCCCTTATCGGACCGATGTCAACACTGGTAATAGCAAGCAGTGCGCCATACCCGCATGACGCGCCGGGAATGCTATGGCCTTAGGTGTTTATGTCTCAGGCTAAGGCCGGCAGACTGGGCAGTATGGACGATTAGGTACCGCTAGGATGATTTCTAGCCGAAATCGGCGATAAATCGGGATCTTCTGATGAGAATACTGAGACTTAAGTATTTGTTATTACAGACGTTTATTTTAGATCGTACGTTTCGTTACCACGTGCCCTGGCACGGCGGCGAGTAGGGACGACGAGCCCAGCCACCACGACGATGGCGATGATGGCGGCGCCGATCACCATGACGGCGTTCACGGGGAGGCCGAAGATACGGCGATCGATGGGGCCCCTGACCACTTCGCCGGCGGACGCGGAAGGGGCGTCGCCGTCACGGCTGCCTGGCCGCACTTCAGCCGCGTTCGGCTGCGAGCCATGCTGGACGGCGCTGCCGTCGCGGCCGCCGCCGGCGCTGCCCGGCGCGCCCTGCTCCACGTTCTGCCCCGCGGCCGGCCTGCCGTCCTGTTGGGCGTGTGCGAAGCCGGCGGTGACGGCGAGCATCGCAAGGATGGTCCAGATCCTGATCATGCCGTGGTCCTCCACCTCGTGGTGGAGCAACCGCGGTGCCAGCCACCCTCGCGGACGGCGTGTTAGCATGCGCGCACCAAGGAGGAGTCCGTCCCATGAAACTGCACCGCCGGAGCGCAATCGCACTCGGCCTGCTCGCCGCCATCGGCCTCGTGGCCGTGTCGAAGCCGGGGATCAGCCAGCCCAAAGAAGTCGTGATCGGGGTGATGTACCCGCTCTCGGGCAACGCCGCCCAGGTCGGCGTGGACGCCGTCAACGCGGTCAAGCTGGCGACCGATATCGTCAACGCCAATCACGACCTCAACGTGCCGCTGGGCAAGGGCGAGGGCCTGCCCAACCTCGGCGGAGCCAGGATCAGGCTCGTCATCGTGGACCACCAGGGCAAGCCCGACATCGGGCAGTCGGAGGCGGAGCGGCTCATCACCCAGGAGAAGGTGCACGCGCTGTTCGGCGCGTACTTCTCCGGCGTCACGGGCACCGCCGCCCAGGTCGCGGAGCGCAACGGCATCCCCTTCCTGAACGCGGAGTCCTCCTCGCCCGCGCTCACCGAGCGGGGCTTTCAGTGGTTCTTCCGGACCTCGCCGCACGACGGGCACTTCAGCGTGGCGATGTTCGACTTCATGAAGGATCTCGAAAAGCGGCGCCACCTCAAGTTCAAGACGGTGGGGATCATGCACGAGGCCACCCAGTTCGGCTCCGACTCCGCCAAGGTGCAGGAGGAGCTGGCGAAGAAGCACGGCTACGAGGTGGCGGTGAAGATCACCTACCGTGACAAGGCCACCAACCTCGACGCCGAGGTGGGCCGCCTCAAGGCCGCCAACCCCGACGTGTTCCTGCCCTCGTCCTACACCAACGACGCCATTCTCTTCGTGCGCACGGCCAGGAACCTCGACTACAACCCGAAGATGATCCTGGCGCAGAACGCGGGCTGGACGGATCCCACCTTCGTGCGCGAGATGGGCCGGGACGTGGAAGGGCACATCACGCGCGCGCCCTTTGCGCTCGACCTCGCCGCCAAGAAGCCGCTCATCTCGCAGGTCAACGAGCTCTTCAAGAAGCAGGGGGGCCGGGATCTGTCCGACGTGCCCGCGCGCGCCTTCACCGGCTTCCTGACGCTCGCCGACGCCATCAACCGCGCGAAGTCGACGAACCCGGAAGACGTCCGGCGGGCGCTGGTGGCCACGAACATCCCCCCCGAGCAGCTCATCATGCCGTGGACCGGCGTGAAGTTCGACGACAAGGGCCAGAACACGGGCGTGCGCGCCATCCTGCAGCAGGTGCAGAACGGCCAGTACGCGACCATCTACCCCTTCGAGCTCGCGGCCAAGGACGTCGTGTACCCGCTGCCGGCGTGGAAGGACCGCAAGTAGCCTGACTGCCGAAGTCCTGCTCCAGGGCGTCGTGGGCGGACTCCTCATGGGGTTCGTCTACGCGCTCATCGCGGCGGGGCTGTCGCTCATCTTCGGGCTCATGGAGATCGTCAACTTCGCCCACGGCGAGTTCCTGATGGTCGCCATGTTCGCCTCCTTCTGGGCGTGGTCGCTGGCCGGCCTCGATCCCCTCCTCTCGCTGCCGCTCACGCTGGCGGGGCTGGCCGCGCTCGGCGTGGCGACCTACTACGGGCTCATCCGCTTCATCCTCGGCGCGCCCATGCTCGCGCAGATCTTCGCCACCTTCGGGCTCGGCGTGTTCCTGCGCTCGGCGGCGCAGGCGCTGTGGGGCGTCGACTTCCACCTCGTGAAGGATCCCCTCGTGCAGGGGCGGGTGTCCGCGGGCGGGATCTTCATCGGAATGCCGCAGCTGGTGGCGAGCATCGGCGCCCTCGCCGCGTTCGGGTTCCTCTACTGGTTCATCACCCGCACGGAGACGGGCCTGGCCCTGCAGGCGACGGCGCAGGACCGGCAGGCGGCCTCGTTGATGGGCATCGACACCGAGCGCATGTTCGCGCTCGGCTGGGGCATCGGCGCTGGCTGCGTGGGGGTGGCGGGGGGGCTGCTCACGATGTTCTTCTACGTCTTCCCCGAGGTGGGCGGCTCCTTCGCCCTCCTCGCCTACGTGGCCGTCGCCCTCGGCGGCTTCGGCAACGTGCCCGCCACGCTGGTGGGCGGCGTGGTGGTGGGCCTCGTGGAAGTGATCGGCGGCCTGCTCATCGCGCCCTCCTTCAAGTACGTCGTCGTCTTTGCGCTCTATCTCGCCGTCGTGCTGTGGCGGCCGCAGGGCCTGTTCGGCCGCTTCTGACGATGACGCGCGTGCGCCTCGCCGTGGGCGTGGGGTTCCTGCTCGCGCTGCTCGCCTTTCCCCTCGTCGTCACCCAGCCCTTCCCGCGCCACGTCCTCATCACCATCTTCCTGTACGCCACCCTGGCGCAGGCGTGGAACCTGCTCGCGGGCTACTGCGGCCAGATCTCGCTCGGCCACGCGGTCTTCTTCGGCACCGGCGCCTACACCTCCAGCATGCTGGTGAAGCTCTTCGACCTCACGCCGTGGGCAGGCATGGCCGCGGGCGCGCTGCTCGCCGTCGCGCTGTCGCAGGCGATCGGCTATCCCGTGTTCCGCCTGCACGGCCATTACTTCGCCATCGCCACCATCGCCGTGGGCGAGATCGTCCACATCCTGGCGGTGAACTGGGACTGGATCGGGGCGGCGCGCGGCCTCTTTCTGCCCATCAAGCGGCCCGACTCCCTCGTCAATCTGCAGTTCCACCAGAACAAGCAGGCGTATTACTACATCGCTCTCGGCCTGCTGCTGCTCGCGCTCGCCGTCACGCGCCGCATCGAGCGCTCGCGCACCGGCTATTACTTCCGCGCCATCCGGGAAGACGCGGGGGCGGCGGCGAGCCTCGGCATCCCGGTCGCCCGCTACAAGCAGCGCGCGATGGCGCTGTCGGCAGGCCTCACCGCCATGTGCGGGACCTTCTACGCCCAGTACGTGCTCTTCATCGATCCTGAGTCGGTGTTCGCGCTGTCGCTGTCGATCCTGATCTGCCTGGTGGCGGTGCTGGGCGGGGTGGGCACGCTGTGGGGCCCGCTCATCGGCGCCGCCGTCCTCGTGCCGCTCAGCGAGGGCACGCGCGTGTACCTGGGCGGCACCGGCAAGGCCATCGACCTGCTCATCTACGGGGCCCTCATCATGACCATCTCCGTGGTGCAGCCCGCCGGGCTCGTGGGCCTGGCGCGCCGGTGGCGCCGCGCCCCCGCGCCGCCGTGAGCCTGCTCGCGGTGGCCGGGCTCAGCAAGCGCTTCGGCGGCGTCGCCGCCAACCGCGACGTGTCCTTCGACGTCGCCCCCGGCGAGCTCGTGGGCATCATCGGGCCCAACGGCGCGGGCAAGTCCACCCTCTTCGACCTCATCACGGGCTTCACGCCGCCCGACACAGGCGAGGTGCGCCTCGACGGCCGCCGCATCACGGGCCTGCGCCCGGACGAGATCAGCCGTCTCGGCGTGGCGCGCACCTTCCAGAAGCTGCGCCCGTTCGGCGAGATGACCGTGCTCGACAACGTCATGGTGGGCGCGCTGCAGAAGACGGCCGACCTGGAGGCCGCGCGCGAGACGGCCCGGCGCACGCTCGACTCCGTCGGCCTCGGCGACCGGGCGGGGGCCTACGCGCGCGGGCTGTCCACGGGCCAGCGCAAGCGCCTCGAGCTGGCGCGCGCCCTCGCCACCGGCCCCCGCCTCCTCCTGCTCGACGAGGTCACGGGCGGCGTGGACCAGGCGACCATCCCCGGCCTCGTCCGCCTCGTGCGCGACCTGCACGCGGCGGGTCTGGCGCTCGTCGTCATCGAGCACAACATGCGCGTGATCATGGAGCTGTCGCAGCGCATCGTGGCCCTGCAGCTGGGCGAGGTCATCGCCGACGGCGCCCCCGCGGACATCGTGCGGCAGCGCCGGGTCATCGACGCCTACCTGGGAGAGACGTGGCGGGCGTGAGGCCGTGATGCTGGAGGCGCGCGCGCTGCAGGTCATGCTGGGCGATTACCAGGCGCTGTGGGACGCACGGCTGGCCGTGGACGCGGGCGAGATCGTCGCCATCCTCGGCCCCAACGGCAGCGGCAAATCCACGCTCATGAACACGATCTCGGGACTGCTGCGCCCGCGGCGGGGCGAGGTCCTCTTCGAGCGGTCCAGCATCGCGGGGTTGCCCCCCCACCGGATCGTGCCGCTCGGCATCAGCCACGTGCTGGAGCGGAGGCGGCTCTTTCCGTACCTCACCGTGCGGCAAAACGTGTGGCTCGGCGGCTACGCGGCGCGGGCCACCCGCGTCGAGCAGTTCGAGCGCGTCAGCGAGCTCTTCCCCATCATCGCCGCCCGCGCCGGCCAGGCCGCGCACACGCTGTCGGGCGGCGAGCAGCAGATGGTCGCCATCGCGCGCGGCATGATGGCGCGGCCGCGCCTGTTGATGGTCGACGAGCCCTTTCTCGGGCTGGCGCCGCGGGTGGTGGACGAGCTCACCGTCGCCATCCGCCGCATCAACGCGCAGGGCGTGACCATCCTCTTCATCGAGCAGAACGTCGAGCTCGCCCTCGGCATCGCCCAGCGCGGCTACATCCTCGAATCCGGCCGCACCGTCATCGACGGCCGCTCCCAAGACCTCCTCCACTCCCCCGAAGTCCGCCGCATCTTCCTCGGCGGCTGACCCCAGCACCCACGCGCCCGTCTCCCGCGCGCACGCCGAATGTTCGTCCAACCGGGTCACGGCAAACCATCGATGTATCGGTCGGCGGCGGGACATCGCGTGATCGCCGGGCGCGGCGGGGGGCGCGGGGGGGGCCAGGACTCGTTTCCCTCTCAACTGTATACGCACATCGGCGTGCCGGTGGAGCCCAGCCGCCCTCGGCGCGAGTCGGCCACCATCCACGTGGTCCTGCCCCCCGACGCCCCCCGCCGCGCCCGGCGGCGCCC
>JBBDXO010000294.1:0-3131 GCA_040902295.1 Candidatus Rokuibacteriota bacterium
GCCGTGGACCGCGCCGGACACGCGCGCGGCGGGACGCGCGCCGTGGACCGCGCCGGACACGCGCGCGGCGGGACGCGCGCCGTGGACCGCGCCGAACACGCGCGTGGCGGGACGCCCCCGTCGACCGCGCCGAACACGCGCCGCGCCGACTACGCGCGTGGCGGGACGCACGGTGGAACGCGGACTTACACCGGTGGGTGTCGCGGCGGGGGCATGGGGGCCCGTCGAGGCCCCCATGTTCCACATGTAAAGATGACAATGAGGGGTGTGAACTTGACTTCCCAAGACGCAAACGCTTAGGCTCGTCTGGTCCGGTTTTTTCCGGACGAGGGGAGTGACTGATGGCCAGGCTCGACGCCTTTTTCAAGCTGATGTTCGATTCCGGCGCCTCCGACTTGCACATCGTGGCGGGCTCACCGCCGATCCTGCGCGTGCACGGAGAGCTCGAGCGCGTCAAGTACGACATCCTCGAGGAGGAAACGCTCCGCGGGATGCTGTACGAGATCGCCCCCGAGCAGAAGATCAAGACCTTCGAGGAGACGGGCGACGTCGACTTCGGCTACGAGATCCCCGGCGTGGCGCGCTTTCGCTGCAACTTCTTCATGCAGAAGTACGGCTGCGGCGCGGTCTTCCGTCAGATTCCCACGAAAGTGCTCACCGCGGACGAGCTCGGGCTGCCGCCCATCCTCAAGAAGAGCGCGATGCTGCACAAGGGGCTCGTGCTCGCCACCGGCCCCACCGGCTCCGGCAAGTCCACGACGCTGGCGGCCGTCATCGACCACGCCAACAAGCACCGCAAGGACCACATCATCACCATCGAGGATCCCATCGAGTTCGTGCACCAGAGCCAGGGCTGCCTGGTGAACCACCGCGAGGTGGGCGTGCACACGCGGGGCTTCGCCTCCGCCCTCAAGGGCGCCCTCCGCGAGGACCCCGACATCATCCTCGTCGGTGAGATGCGCGACCTGGAGACCATCCGCCTCGCCCTCGAGGCGGCCAACACGGGTCACCTCGTGTTCGGCACCCTGCACACCACGAGCGCGGCGAAGACCATCGACCGCATCATCGAGGTGTTTCCGGCGGAAGAGCAGGCGCAGGTGCGCAACGGCCTGTCCACCGGCCTCAAGGTGGTGGTGGCGCAGAACCTCTTCAAGCGCATCGACAAGAAGGGCCGGTGCGCGGCCCTCGAGATCCTCGTGTGCACGGCGGGCGTGGGCAACCTCATCCGCGAAGGCAAGACGGTGCAGATCCCGTCCGCCATCCAGACGGGCAAGCAGTACGGCATGCAGACGCTCGACGACGCCATCATGGGCAACCTCACGAAGGGCTGGATCAGCCCCGAAGAGGCGTACGACAAGTGCATCGACAAGTCGAAGTTCAAGCCGTTGCTGAAGACGCCTCCCGACGAGCTGAACCAGTAGGGCTGATCCCATGCGCAAATCCGAGATCGATGACCTGCTCACCTCGATGCTGGACTCGCACGAGAACGTGTCCGACCTCAACGTCACGGTGGACCGGCCCCTGCAGGTGGAATCCTCCGGCGAGCTGGTGGCGGTGCCGGTCGACCCCGCCATCGACAGCCTGTCGCCCTTCCAGACCGAGATCTTCGCCCTCAACCTGATCAACAACGACCGGCGCCTGTGCGAGTCCCTCGTCAAGCAGGGCTCGTGCGACAGCTCGTACTTCCTGCCCGGCAAGGCGCGCTTGCGCGTCAACATCTTCTCCCAGCGCGGCAACATCTCCGTCGTGCTCAGGAAGCTGGAGACCAAGATTCCCACCGTCGAGGAGCTGCAGCTTCCCGCCGCCTTCAAGAAGATGCCGGGGGAGAAGAACGGCCTCATCCTCGTCACCGGTGCCACCGGCTCCGGCAAGACGACGTCGCTGGCGGCGCTGCTCAACGAGATCAACTCCACCAAGTCCGTGCACGTCGTGACCCTCGAGGATCCCGTCGAGTACGTGCATCCCAACCGGAAGTCGACCTTCAACCAGCGCGAGCTCGGCCTCGACTACGACGCCTTCGCGAGCGGCCTGCGCGCCGCCCTGCGCCAGGCGCCGAAGATCATCCTCGTGGGTGAGATGCGCGACCGGGAGACCACCGAGCTGGCGCTCAAGGCCTCCGAGACGGGCCACCTCGTGCTGTCCACGCTGCACACCGTGAATGCGGGGCAGGCCATCAGCCGCATCGTGGGCATGTTCGACCAGGAAGAGGAAAAGCAGATCCGCCAGCGCCTCGCGGACACCATCCGGTGGATCGTGGGCCAGCGTCTGGTGCCGAAGCTGGGCGGGGGCCGGTGGGCCGTGCACGACATCCTCGCCAACACCATCCGCTCCAACGAGCTCATCCTCAACGGCGAGTCGGACGGCAAGACCTTCTACGACATCCAGGAGGTCGGCGAGCCCTTCGGCATGACCACGTTCGACCAGTCCCTCCTGCGCTCCTATGAGAGCGGCATCATCGCCGAGGACACGGCCGTCGCCTACGCCACGCGCAAGGCGATCGTGCAGCGCGGCATCGACACCATCAAGCAGAAGCGCGGCGAGAAGACGACCGAGATCGAAGGGCTGAAGCTCGACATCGACTACAACCGCACCGCCATCAAGAAGAAGTGAGCGCCCATGGTTGACACACCGGACTTCATCCAGCAACAGCGCCTTGCGCTCGTGTGCGAGGACGCACCCGAACGCCAGGCGGTGATCAAGGCCGCCCTCGACCAGGTCGGCTTCACGATGCACGCGGCCAGGAATGCCGACGAGGCCGTGGAGCGCATGCGCCGCGATTCCTACGAGCTGGTGATCCTCGACGAGCAGTTCCAGGGCACGACGTACCTGGACAACGCCGTGCTCGCCGTGGTGCGCGCCATGCCGATGGCGGCGCGTCGCTACATGTTCGTGGCGCTGCTCGGCCGCGAGTACAAGACCTTCGACAACATGATGGCGTACGCGCGGTCCGTCAACGTGGTGGTCAATCCCAACGACCTGCAGCACCTGCCCGCCGTCCTCGTCAAGGCCATGAACGACAACAACCAGTTTTACCGGGTGTTTCGCGAGGTGCTCGCCGAATCCGGCAAACACTAGCGTACGGGCGACGAGAACGGCGCGGCTGCTTCGTTGGCTCGTCGTTCGTCGCTGCG
>JBBDXO010000294.1:3231-43096 GCA_040902295.1 Candidatus Rokuibacteriota bacterium
GCGGGGGGAGGGGTGGGGGCGGGCTCGATGCCGGCGATGTGGTGGTAGGAGATCTTGAATTCGTCGCCGTGGCGGTTGAGGACGAGGCCGGAGGAGGTGAGCTCCTGGAGGGTGCCGGGGATGGGGTCGGAGACCCGGACGAGGGAGACGAGGACCTGGTGGCCGACGTGGGCGACGGCTTCGCGTTGCCAGAGGACGGCCATGGTGGCGGTCATCTCGTCGAGCTCGTCGATGGGGCCGATGCCCGGCGCCGTCGCGGCCATGGAGCCCGGGGGCTGGGGCCGCGACGCCGTGGGCGGGTCGCCGGCGGCGCGGACGAGGCCGCGGCTGAGCTCGGAGAGCCGAGCCATGATCGAGCGCAGGATGACGAAGCCGCCGAGTGAGATGAGCAGCGAGAGGCCGAGGCCGATCTGCGCGCTGTCGCGGCCGAGAGCCTCGATCGTGTAGAGCGTCCACGTGAAGATCAGCAGCGGAAGCACCGTCATGAGCACGAAGATCGTCGAGGCCGCCTGGAGCAGGCTCTGCGACCGGTCCGCCACGGCGGTGCCCTTCTACCGCTTCTTCGGCGCGAACGGTGAGGGCTTCGGCGGAGTGAAGGTGGCGGCGGCGGGCGGTGCTGCGCGGGCCTTGCGCTTCAAGGTGATCGCCAGCTCGTAGGTCTTGTCGTTGTTGGGGTCCGGATTGAAGACGCCGATCCACACGAGACGATGTTGCTTGCCGAGCTCCGGGACCACCGTGCCGCCCGCCTTGTGCTTCTTCGGCGCCTCGGGCTGGCCCGTCACGGGCACGCTTACCACCCACGCACGATCGGAGGGGGCGTCGTTCTCCTTGAGCTTGACCTCGACGTCGGGGGGATCGGTGAGCTCGCCCGCCTCCACCTTGAAGAAGCGTGTGGTGAGGGGACCGAGGGTCGCCGCGAAGAGCCGCGGCGCCCCGCGCTCGGCGTCGTCCGTCAACGATGCCATCTGGAGCGCCTTCGTCCCCGCCGGGTCGACGCGCACGAAGCTGGCCGTCTCCGCCTGGCCTTCGGTGAGGCCGCCCTGCACCCACAAGCCGGGCTCGGGGATGACGCGGGTCATGACCTCCTTGACGAAATCCGGGTACGTCTTGTAGAGGCGGCCCTCGGCGACGACGTAGAGGTAGAGCTCCTGCCCGAGCTGGTAGGTCTGCTCCGTGCCTCGCGTCGTGAACTGCGGATTGAGCCGCGTGAGCGCTTCCTTCACGAACCCCTCTTCCTGCTTCTCCACGTGCTCGAGCAGTAGCGCGTACCCTTCGGCGAGGCGGCCGCCCTCGTGCTCGGCGCTCTTCTGGATGGGCACGGACAGCAGGTAGGGATAGCGCTTGAGTGTCTCCTTCGCCGCGTCCGCGAAGGAGGCGCCGCTGGCGCGGAACTCGTTCCAGCCCTTGCGAGCGCCCACCCACCATTGCGCGGTCTCGGCCGCCATCGCCTCCAGCGAGGCCTCGCGGTCCTGCTGCTCCTCCGAGCTCTCCACCTGCACCTTCGTGCCCGCGAGCCGGATCTGGGCGCCCGTGCTGGCCGGCGCCGACGTGACGACGGGCTGTGCGGGCGGCCTCACGGGCGGCGGCACCGGTAGAGGAGGCGGGGGCGCCTCGACGCTCCTCGCCACCGTGGGGCGCTCGATGAGGGGCGGCGGCGGGGCGGGTGTCCGCGCGGCAACGACGCGCTGGAGCGCCGCCGGCGTCTCTTCGGCCGCCTCCGCCTCCGGCTCCGGCGCGGCGGCGGCGGCGGCGAAGGAGACGCGCTCGGCGGCCGGCTCCGGCACGGCCGGTGGTGCGGGCGGCTCCGGAGCGGGCGCGGCCGGCGACGCGGTCGCGGCCCGCGCGGGAGCGGGCGCCCGTACCGGCTCGGGAGGCGCCTCGCCCTCGTTGCCGAGCTTGCCGCGCAGGGCGGCGAGAGCGAGGGGACGGCCGAAGCTCTGCGTGATCGCATCTTGAAGAAAGGCGCACCGGTCGTCGTCGAGCACGTTCCAGCCGTCCACCAGCGCCACCAGCTCGGCGAACGCGCGCACGCGCCCGCTCACGATCGTGGCTTCCTCTCCTGGATTGTCCGGCTGCTGCGCGCTGATGGCCAGGTGCATGTCCCGCGCCTTGGCCTGGCAGGCGACCAGGCCGGCGAAGCCGCCGTCCTCGCGGTGGATCAGGGCGAGGACGCGGTCGAGGGTGGCCAGCGCCGTCTCGCGCGCGAGCTCCCACGCCGCCTGGCGCACGCGCCGCTCCTCCGCCTCGATCGCCTCCTGCAGCACTCGTTCGAGGTGCGCGAGCGACGTCAGCGAGGTGGGGTCGGGGATCGGCGACAGGGGAGCCGCCTGCTCGAGCAGCGCGTGCCGGAGCTCGACGAAGGCACGGCCCGTCTGTGCGAGAGCGTCGATGAGCTCGGCGTCCGGCATGACGGTGGCGATCATCGCGTCGGCGGCCGCGGCCGCCCGTTGCCCCGTGTCGCTGAAGCGGGTGCGCAGCGCGGAGAGCTGCCGCTGGAGATCGTCGTGCGCCTGCTTCACCGCCGGCCGCCTGGAGATGTCGTCATGGCAAAGCCGCGCCTAGTATAGCGGAGGGCGCCGCCAGAACGTGACAAGCCCTTCGCCGTTCGACTACACTGCCAAGCACACGTGCACGCGCGGACGGAGGGCACACGCATGGCCGAGGGCGAGGTCGGGATCACGGTGTGGGAGCTCAGGTGAGCGAGCCGGCGGCCCGGCAGGTCTACCACCGGATCGCCGCCAACCTCGCCACCGTGATGCGCGGCCAGACGCTGGCCATTCGCCGCCTGCTCGCCGCCTTCGCCAGCGGCGGCCACGTGCTGCTCGAGGACTTCCCCGGCACGGGCAAGACGACGCTCGCCAAGGCCCTGGCGCGCTCCATCGGCGTGAGCTTCAAGCGCATTCAGTTCACGCCCGACCTGCTGCCCTCGGACATCCTCGGCGTGTCCATCTACGACCAGCGCGAGCAGACCTTCCGCTTCCACGAGGGACCCATCTTCACCAACGTGCTGCTCGCCGACGAGATCAACCGGGCGTCGCCCCGCACGCAGTCGGCGCTGCTGGAGGCGATGGGCGAGAGCCAGGTCACGCTCGACGGCACCACCTATCCGCTGCGCGACCTCTTCTTCGTCATCGCCACCCAGAACCCGGTGGAGTTCCGGGGCACCTACCCGCTGCCGGAAGCGCAGATGGACCGGTTCGCGCTCCAGTTCGGCCTGGGCTACGTGGAGCCCGCGGACGAGGTCGGCATTCTCTCCGCCCAGGAGCACGGTCATCCCGTGGACACCCTCGCCGCCTGCGTGGGGCTGGAGGAGGTGGCGCTGCTGCGCGCCCAGGTGCGCGGGGTGCGGGTGGCGGGCGAGCTGAAGCGGTACGTCGTGGACGTCGTGCGCGCGACCCGCACCATGGTGGGGGTGCAGCTCGGCGCCAGTGCGCGCGCCTCCCTGGCGCTCGTGGCGGCCGCGCAGGCGCTCGCGCTCTTCGACGGCGACACGTTCGTGACGCCCGAGCACGTGCAGGAGATGGCGGGGCCGGTGATCGCCCATCGTCTCGCGCTCGAGCCTCAGGCGCGCTTCTCGGGGCTGACCGCCGACGGCGTGGTGGCGGACATCCTCAAGGCCGTGCCCGTGCCGGCCTAGTGCGGCTCAGGCGCGCCGCCTACCGCGCCTTCCGGTCCAGCGCCGCGCTGCAACACGTGCTCGTCCGCCGCCTCACGCCCGCCGGGCGCCTCGTCCTCGCCGCGCTGGCGGCGGCGGCCATCATCGGCCCCAACACCCGTCTCACCGTGGCGTACCAGGCGTTCACGTTCCTCGTCGCGCTGCTGGCGATCGCGACGGCGTTGAGCGCGCGCGTGCCGCCCCGGCTCGGCGTGCGCCGGCGGCTGCCGCGCTTCGGCACCGCCGGCGAGCCGCTCGTGTACACGGTGACGCTCCAGAACCCGACCGGCCGCCTGCAGTCCGGGCTCGTCCTCATGGAAGATCTCGAGGACCCGCGGCCCACGTTCGAGGCCTTCGTCACCCAGCGCGAGCCCGGCGAGGAGCGGCGGAACTGGTTCGATCGCACGGTGGGCTTTCCCCGCTGGGCGTGGCTGATGGCCCGCGCGCGTCGCGCCGCCATCGAGGCGCAGCCGCTGCCCCCGCTGCCCTCGCGGCAGGAGGTGGACGTGCGCATCGAGGTCACGCCCGTCAGTCGCGGCTCGCTGCGCTTCACGGGGGTGACGGTGGCGCGGCCGGATCCGCTCGGTCTCGTGCGCTCGCTCGCCGAGGTGCCGGCCCCCGCCTCCATCCTCGTGCTGCCGCGGCGCTACCCGTTACCGCGCTTCGAGCTGCCCGGCGCGCGGCGCCACCAGCCGGGCGGCGTCGCGCTCGCGTCGTCGGTCGGCGATTCGGAGGAGTTCCTGTCGTTGCGCGACTACCGCCCGGGCGATCCATTGCGCCGCATCCACTGGCGGAGCTGGGCGCGCGCGGGGCGGCCGGTCGTCAAGGAGCTGCACGACGAGTTCTTCGTTCGCCACGCGCTCCTCCTCGACACCTTCCTGCCGCCGGGCGGCGATGCGCGCTTCGAGGAGGCGGTGTCCGTGGCGGCCTCATTCGTCGGCGGCACCGGCTCCCAGGAGGCCCTGCTCGACCTGATGTTCGTGGGGCCCGAGGCCTACACGTTCACGGCGGGTCGCGGGGTGGGCCATGTCGATCGCATGCTCGAGGTTCTCGCCTCCGTGCGGCCGTGCACCGACCGCGCCTTTGCCGCGCTGGCGGATCTCGTCGTCTCGCGTCATACCGGCCTCAGCGGCGCCATCTGCGTCTTCCTGGCCTGGGACGACGCGCGCCGCTCGCTCATCGACACGCTGCGCGGGCTCGGCGTACCGGTCCTCGTGCTCCTGGTCGAGGACGCCGCCGTCCCCGGGACGGCCGAGCCCGACGGTGTTCATCGCCTCACCGCCGGCAACATCGCGCAGGGGCTGGCACGCCTGTGACGCCGCCGGGACTGCTGGGCGTCGCGCTGCTGTTCTGGGGGTGGCAGACCGGCTTCCTCGCGGTGGGCGCGGGGATGGCGCTCGCGACGGAAGCGCGGCACGTGATCCGGTGGCGCTGGGACCTGGCGCGCGCCGATTTCAACCGCGTGTCGGACCTCAGCGCGGTCCTGCTCGTCGTGATCGCCGTCTACCAGGTCCTCGGCAACGAGTCCGCGCGCGCGATCACCGGCCTCTTCCAGTGGCTGCCGCTCACGGTCTTCCCGCTCGTCTTCTGTCAGGTGTACAGCGTGGTGGGCACGGTCGACGCCTCCATTTTCTTCTGGTCCCTGCGGCGCCGGGCGGACGCGGAGCCGTCGCGACCCGGCACGCCGGTCGACCTGACGTATCCGTACTTCGCCCTCGTCGTGCTCGCGTCGAGCGCCGCCAACGTGCGCTCGCCATCCTTCTATGTGGGGCTGTGCGCGCTCACGGCGTGGGCGCTCTGGCGGTTGCGCTCGCGGCGCTACGCGACCGTGTCCTGGGCCGCCGCGGTGGCGGGGGCGGTGGCACTCGGGTATGCGGGGCACCTCGGCCTGGCCGAGATGCAGCGCGCGCTCGAGCAGCGCGCCTCCGCGTGGCTCCTCGAATACATCCGCCGGGACACGGACCCGTATCGCAGCTCGACGGCCATCGGTCAGCTCGGCACCGTCAAGCTGTCCGATGCCATCGTCCTCCGCGTGGACGCTCCCGACGGCCGCCGTCCGCTGCTGCTGCGGGACGCGGCCTACAACGTCTACAGCTCCCCCGTGTGGTTCGCCACCGACGCCGGCTTCACCGCCGTCCGCGCCGAGGGCGACGGCGCCTCCTGGTCGCTGGCGGACGCCCCGGCCCCCGCCGCCGACTCCGTGACGATCTCGGCCTACCTGCGCCGCGGCACGGGGATGCTGGCCATGCCTGCCGGCACCACGAGACTCGACGGCCTCGTGGTGGTCGAGCTGAGCCGCAACCGGCTCGGGGCCGTGAAGGTGGAGGAGGGGCTGGGGCTCGTGCGCTACGACGCCCGTTTCGGGCGGGCGGCGGTCAGCGACGGCCCGCCCACGCCCGCGGACCTCGCCATGCCCCCGCGGGAAGCGGACGTCGTCGCGCGCGTGCTGGGTGAGCTGAGCGTGGGACAGGGCCCGCCCGCCGACATCGTGAATCGCGTGCGAGGCTTCTTCATGGGCCGGTTCACGTACTCACGGTTTCTCCGGGGCTCCACCGTCGGCGTCTCGCCCCTGGAGGACTTCCTGGTGCGCACGCGCGCGGGCCACTGCGAGTACTTCGCCACCGCCACCGTGCTCCTGCTGCGCGGGGCCGGCATTCCCGCCCGCTACGCGGTGGGCTATGCCGTCCACGAGTGGAGCGGGCTCGAGCGCCGCTACGTGGTGCGCGCCAGCGACGCGCACTCGTGGGCGCTGGCGTGGATCGACGGCGCCTGGCGCGAGATCGACACCACGCCGCCCGAATGGATGGGGGACACCGACACCGCCCTGCTGCGGCCGCTCGACGATCTGTGGTCGTGGCTGACCTTCGGCTTCTCGCGATGGCGGTGGGGCGAGCGCGACGACCGTCTCACCACCAGCGTGGGATGGCTGCTCGTGCCGCTGCTCGCCATCCTCGGCTGGCGGCTGTACGTGCGGCGCCGTGTGAGCACGCCGCCGCCGGCGCCGCCGCGCCGCGTGGCGCCCCCGCGCGGCGCCGACTCCGAGTTCTACCTCGTCGAGCGCCGGCTCCAGGCGCTCACGTTCGAGCGCGCGCCCGGCGAGCCGCTCTCCGCGTGGCTGAGACGGATCGAGGCTGCCCACGTGCCCGGCCTCGCGATGGCGCCGGTGGCGGCCATGCTGACGCTGCACTACCGCTACCGCTTCGATCCCGACGGCCTGCCCGAGGAGGAGCGCCGGACCCTGGCCTCGTCCGCCCGCCACTGGCTCGATCGATCAGATGTGAGGCTTGAATCGGCGGCTGCCTCCGGCGGCGCCGGCGGTGGGACGGCGCCGGGGAGCCCGGCGCGGCCCCCCCGGTAGCCCGATCAGCGCCAGCTTGGCGGGACGCGAGAGCTTCTTGAGCGCATGCTCGCGGCGGCTGGCGGAGGAGCGGTCCGGCCAGCGCTCGGTGTGGACGACACGGACGGGGCGCCGCGTGCGCGTATATTTCGAAGCCGAGCCCACGTTGTGCGCGGCCAGGCGCCGGCTCATGGTGGTGGTGATGCCCGCGTACAGCGTGCCGTCGGCGCATTCGAGGAGGTAGCAGAACCATCCCGTCGAAGCCATCGGACGTCACGCATCCTAGCATCGCCGCCCGCGATCTCCAGCGTCTGCGCGACGAGCGCTTCCGTCGCCGGCCGGCGCTGCGCGTCCGGAGCGCGCGCGGCGCGCTCGCCTTCGTCAACGCGGTCGGCTTCTGCTCCACCTTCTACTGCCTGCCGGAGGGTGTGCCGTGCCTCTGGGAGGCGGTGGTGGGCCGCGCCCATCCGCGCTGGCCGCGGCGCTCGCACCACGATGACGGCGTGGGCCTGACGTGGCGGCTGAAGGACGAGCTGCCGGCGGCGCGGCGGGTGTACTACGGCAAGCTCCTGCGCGGCCGCCCCATGCTGGTGGCGCTCGATCTGTTTCCGGCCTTCTACGCGCTCGCGCGCGGGCGCCAGCGCGCGCGCGACTACCGCGCCGAGTACGAGGGGGGCCGCCTGTCGCACACCGCCCGACGGCTGATGGACGCGCTCGTGCGCGAGCACCCGCAGTACACCCGCGAGCTGCGCGGCAACACATTCCTGCTCGAGCCCGGCCGCACGCGCGAGTTCGAGCGCGCGATGGCCGAGCTGCAGCAGGGGCTGTGGATCGTCAAGAGCGAGGAGCGGTACGAGCCGACCTTCTCCTATCGCTGGGACCTGCTGGAGGCGTGGCTGCCGGAGGCCGTGGCCGAAGGCCGGCGCATCCCGCGCGCCGCCGCCCTCGACGCCGTGGTGGCACGCTACGCGAACGCCGCCGTCTTCACACGCCTTCCCATCCTGCGCCGCCTCTTCGCCGTCCCCGCCCCCGAAGCCGTTGCCAGCATCACCCGCCTGGTCAAGCGCGGCGTCCTCGTCGAGCGCGAAGTCCCCGGCCTACCAGGCCGCTGCCTGGTCATCACACGCAGGGGGGCTGTCGTCAGGTGAGTGGGCAGTTGGCTCGCGCGCTTTGCTCAGCGCAGGTTGCCCCAGAGCGTGGGGCCTGCCTCGGCCACTTCTTGGAGGGTGTACGTGCGGCCGGGGCGGGGTTGGGTGGGAAGCCAGTGGTGGACGTGCTCGACCGAGCAGTAGAAGTTCACGAGCGGTCACGTGTACTCGCGCAGGGAGCGACCGGGGTCGGCGTCCGCGGCCCGGATGACGACGTCGGGCGCCACGCGCGCGAGCTGCCCACCGGTGATCGAGATCGTGATGGGCGCGCGGCACGCGTGGCAGCGTGATGTCACGCGCGCGTCGGCGCCGAGCGCGGCGGGGATGCCCACGGCGTCCACGGCGCAGCAGGCGTACAGCGCAGGGCCCTCGCGCACGTGCAGCCGGTGGTCCGTGGGCGGGCGCGACAGCCCGCGCGCGACCGTGATGGCGCCGGCGCTGATGGCGAGCACGCCTTTCCCTTCGAGCGCGGCGAGTACGCGCCCGCCGGCTTCGGCGTCAATGTCGAGGCCGGAAAGGACGTCCGGGATCAGGGCGGGCGCGCCCGTGAGCAGCGCATTGAAGCAGGCGCGCGCGACGGCGACCTCTTCCGGGGTGTAGCCGCGCGCGCGCTCGGCGAGGTCGTCGAGAAAGCCGGCCACGCCCGCGATTATATGATTTACACCCGGCCACGTCGCTGGCATGGCATTCGCTCATTCGTTGCGGCCATGAAGAAGAAACGGACCACAAAACGTCCGACCAAACGAGCCGAGAGCCCGCAGGACACCACGGAAGCCTCCGCGCGGCGCGGCGTGCCGGAGGAGGATCTGCAGGAGCCTGTCGGGGACGCGGTCGTCATGCCGAGCGACGCCGAGCGCCGGGCGGAGGAGGAGGCGGGCCGCTACCGATCGCGCATCAAACTGGCGGGCGGTGATCTCGACGCGGACTGGCGGCGCGCCGATCACGTCGGCGAGGAAGCCGTGGGCGGCAGCGTGGCCACGCCCGACCAGGACATCGTCGACAATCTCGGTGAGGCCCTGGGCGTGCCGCGGGCGCCCGACGAGGAAGTGCGGACGTCGCAGGAGATCCTCGAGGAGCGGGACCGCAACCGCTGGGAGCTGGAGGGGTGAGCCGGCGCGCCACCCTGCAGCCGCCGGTGACGACGATGCGCGAGGCCGAGCGGTGGGGCTCGGCCATGAGCGGCGGCGCCCTGCTCGTCTACGGGCTGAGGCGCCGGTCGCTCGGCGGCGCCCTGCTCTCGGTCGTCGGCGGCGGCCTGGTGTACCGGGCCACGCTCGGCCGCGGGCCCTCGCTCACGCGCGTGGCCGGCCCCCTCGTCGACCGCTGTATCACGATCAACCGGCCCGTCGAGGACATCTACCGCTTCTGGCGTAACTTCGAGAACCTGCCGCGATTCATGCGCCACCTGCTCTCCGTCACCGTCTTCGACGCGTGCCGCTCGCACTGGGTCGCCCGCGCGCCCGCGGGCCGGACGGTGGAGTGGGACGCCGAGATCGTGGAGGAGGTGGTGAACGAGCGCATCGCGTGGCGCGCCGTGGGAGATGCGGACGTGCAGCACACGGGGACCGTCACCTTCTCGCCCGTTCCCGGTGACCGCGGCACGGAGGTGCGCGTGATGCTGCATTACGCGCCGCCCGTGGGCCGCCTGGGCGCCGCCCTCGCGAAGGTCTTCGGCCAGGAGCCCGCGCTGCAGGTCGCGCATGATCTGAAGACCTTCAAGCAGGTGATGGAGGCCGGGGAAACGCCGAGCGTGGCGGGCCAGCCGCGCGGCGCACGGCGGAGCGGCCGTTGAAGGCCGTCTGCTGGTACGGCACGGGTGACGTGCGCGTGGAGACGGTGCCGGACCCCGCCCTCATCAACCCGCGCGATGCCATCGTGAAGGTGACGTCCACGGCGATCTGCGGCTCGGACCTGCATCTGTACGGGGGCTTCATCCCGATGATGAAGGCCGGCGACATCCTGGGCCACGAGTTCATGGGCGACGTCATCGAGGTGGGGCCGGAGTGTCACACGCTGCGGGTGGGTGACCGCGTCGTGGTGCCGTTCGCCATCGCGTGCGGGCGCTGCTTCTTCTGCACGCGCGACCTGTGGTCGCTCTGCGACAACTCCAATCCGAACGCCGAGATGCTGGAGAAGGTGTATGGGTTCTCCGGCGCCGGCCTCTTCGGGTACTCGCACCTGTACGGCGGTTACGCGGGCGGGCAGGCGGAGTACGTGCGCGTGCCCTTCGCCGACGTGGGGCCGATGAAGGTGCCCGACAGCCTCACCGACGACCAGGCCCTCTTCCTCTCCGACATCCTGCCCACCGGCTACATGGCGGCCGAGGTGTGCCGCATCCAGCCCGGCGACGTGGTGGCGGTGTGGGGCTGCGGCCCGGTGGGGCAGTTCGCGATCAAGAGCGCGTTCATGCTCGGCGCCGAGCGCGTGATCGCCATCGACCGCTTTCCCGAGCGGCTCGCGCTCGCCGCGAGCTACGGCGGGGCGGAGGCCATGAACTACGAGGACGTCGACGTCTTCGAGGAGCTGAAGGAGCGGACGGGCGGCCGTGGGCCGGACGCCTGCATCGATGCCGTGGGCACGGAGGCGCACGGCACCTCGGTGGATGCGCTCTACGACCGGGCGAAGCAGGCCATGATGCTGGAGACGGACCGCCCGCACGTGCTCCGCCAGGCCATCAACGCCTGCCGCAAGGGCGGCACCGTGTCGATCCCCGGCGTCTACGGCGGCGTTCTCGACAAGGTGCCCTTCGGGGCGGCCTTCGCCAAGGGCTTGACGCTCAAGATGGGCCAGACGCACGTGCACCGCTACATGCGGCCGCTGCTCGCTCGCATCCTGCAGGACGCGATCGATCCCACGGCCATCATTTCCCACCGGATGCGGCTGGAGGAGGCACCCGGCGCGTACCGGATGTGGAGAGACAAGCAGGACGGCTGCACCAAGATCGTCCTGCAACCCTGAGGAGGCGTAATGAACACTGCTCTCATTCTCATCGGCGGCACCGGTCTCGGAGCCGGACTCATGTACCTCATGGATCCCGACAAGGGCGCGCGACGGCGCACCCGTCTGGGTGGCTCGATGTCGACGGCGGCGGAGGCCCTGCAGGCGACGTCGCGCGACGTCGCCGACCGCGGCCTCGCCCTTGCCGGGGACCTGCGTGACGCCGACGTCATCGGGCGCGCGCGCGCCCTGGCGGGTGAGCTGCGCGGGGCGGACATGGCGGGCCGCGCCCGCGCGCTCGGCAGCATGGCGCCCGTGCGGCGGCTCGGCGCCGAGCTGAGCGAGGTCGTGCGTGATCCTCGCTCCTTCCGGCCTCGCCTCCAGGGCGGCCGGCTCACCCTGCGCAAGCGCTCGGGCATGGCCGGGTTCGTCGCCGGCTACGGCTGGGTGCTCGCGGGCGTGGTGGCGGGGGTGGCGGCGGTGGCGTGGACGGCGCGGCGAGGCGCGGGCCGCATCGAGGTCCGGCACTCCATCGACATCGACGCTCCGGTGGAGCGCGTCTTCGAGTTCTGGTCGCGCTTCGAGAACCTGCCGCAGTTCATGTCCCACGTGCGCGAGGTGCGCTCGCTGGGGGCCGGCCGGACGCACTGGGTGGTGAGCGGCCCCGCGGGCACCCCGGTGGAGTGGGAGGCGGTGACGACGCGCTTGCAGGCCAACCGCATGATCGCCTGGCGCACCGTCGAGGGCGCGCTCGTCGAGCATCGGGGCTCGGTCCGCTTCAGCCGTCACGGCCACCGCACCCGGCTGCACGTCACCATGTCGTACCGCCCGCTGGGCGGCGCGCTCGGCCACGGCGTGGCGGCGCTCTTCGGTGCCGATCCCAAGAGCGTGCTGGTCGACGATCTCGCACGGTTCAGGGCGCTGATGGAAACGCCGCGGCCGGAGGCCGTCGGCGAGGGGCGACCGCGCCGGTGATGGACGTCATCCGCGTCGCCGCCGTCGGAGATCTGCACTGCACGAGGACGACCGCGCCCGAGCCCCTCCGGGGCCTGTTCACCCAGGTCTCGGAGAGTGCGGACGTCCTGGTGCTGTGCGGGGACCTCACCGACTACGGCTTGCCCGAGGAGGCCCGCCTCCTCGCGCGCGAGCTGGCGGCGGCGCGGGTGCCCATCGTGGCGGTCTTCGGCAACCACGATTACGAGTCGGACAACGCCGAGGAGGTCGGCAAGATCCTCACGGACGCCGGCGTGACCATCCTCGACGGCGACGGGGTGGAGGTGAAGGGCGTCGGCTTCGCCGGCTGCAAGGGCTTCGCGGGAGGCTTCGGCGAGCGGGCGCTCCAGGCGTGGGGCGAGCCCACGATCAAGGCGTTCGTGCGGGCGGCCGTGGACGAGGCGCTGAAGCTCGAGCGCGCGCTGGCGCGGCTGCGCACCCCGCGGCGGGTGGCCGTGCTGCACTACGCGCCCATCGCGGCCACGGTGGCGGGCGAGTTCCCGGAGATCGCCCCCTTCCTCGGCTCCAGCCGGCTCGAGGAGCCGATCAACCGCTACAACGTGTCGGCCGTCGTGCACGGGCACGCGCACCGCGGGCAGCCGGAAGGGGTCACGAGCACGGGCGTGCCCGTGTACAACGTGGCGCTGCCGCTCCTGCGGCGGCGCTACCCCGATCGGCCGCCCTTCCGGATCATCGAGATTCCCGTGGAGCGGGCGGCCCAGGGTGAGCGCGCGGGGGGCAACGGCGCGGCGGCCGCGTACGGGACGGCCAACGGCCCGCCCGTTGCAAAGATTTCCTGACATGGGCAACGAGCTCGATCCTGCCGCCCGCGCCTTCTATCAGCGCGCCATGTGGCTGCTCAACGAAGCGGAGCTGCCGTTCCTCGTGGGCGGCGCGTATGCCTTCGAGCGGTACACGGGCATCGCGCGGCACACGAAGGACTTCGACATCTTCGTGCACCCGCGCGATGTCGACCGCGTGCTCGACGCGCTGGCGGCGGCCGGCTGCGAGACGGACGTGCCCTTCCCCCACTGGCTGGGCAAGGCGCACCGGGGCGGCGAGTTCATCGACGTCATCTTCAGCTCCGGCAACGGGGTGGCCGCCGTCGACGACGAGTGGTTCCGGCACGCGGTCGCCGACGAGGTCCTCGGCATGCCGGCGGGGCTCATCCCCGCCGAGGAGATGATCTGGTCGAAGGCCTTCATCATGGAGCGCGAGCGCTACGACGGCGCCGACATCGCGCACATCATCCGCGCCTCCGCCGACACGCTGGACTGGGACCGGCTGGTGGGCCGGTTCGACGGGTACTGGCGCGTGCTCCTCGCGCACCTCGTGATGTTCGGGTTCATCTACCCGTGCGACCGTCACCGTGTCCCGGCCGCCGTCATGCGCGGGCTGATGGAGCGCCTCGACCGTGAGCTGACGGTGTCGGGCCCGGAGCGGCTGTGCCAGGGCACCCTCATCTCGCGCGCGCAGTATCTCGTCGACGTCGACCGGTGGGGCTACGAGGATCCGCGCCTGGCGCCGCGGGGCAACATGACGGAGCGCGAGCGGCAGATCTGGACCGCCGGCATCGCCGACGACGGACCGCCGGAGGCGATCGAGAGCGAGGCGGCCGCGGACAAGGCCGCCTGAGCAGGGGTACACTCGCCGCGGGAGGTCCACCCATGGCGAACATCGAGAAGTATTCCGCGCCGTCCGTCTTCGAGCCGGCCGCCTACAGCCAGGCCATCAAGGTCACCGGCGCCCAGACCATCCTCTTTCTCTCCGGCCAGGTCGCCTACGACAAGGACGGCGGCGTGCTGCACCGGGGCGACTTCAAGGGCCAGGCCCGCGAGGTGTTCCGCTCCATCAAGGCGCTCGTGGAGGCGGGCGGCGGGCGCGTGGAGTCGATCGTGAAGATCACCACGTACCTCACGGACGTCCGCTACCGGCCGGACCTCGTCGGCATTCGAGAAGAGTTCTTCGGCAAGAAGGGCCCCGCCTCCACCCTCATCCAGGTGGCGGCGCTCGCGCACCCGGACTATCTCATCGAGATCGAGGCGATCGCGGTGGTGTGAACAGCGGCGTGAGGTCGGCGCGGCTGCTCGAGTCGTTGAGGGGCGCCCAGAGATCGCCCAGCGCCCGCACGCGCGCGGGCACGTTGTCGATGCGAAAGTCCTCGATGGCGATCCCGCGCGCGATCTCCGCCCACGTCACGGGTGTCGACACGCTGGCGCGCGGGCGCGGCCGCACCGAGTACACGGAGGCCAGCGTGCGGCCCCATGCGTTCTGGTTGTAGTCCACCAGCACCCGGCCCGGCGGCCGCGCCTGCCGCTTGTAGACGGCCGTCATCAGGGTGGGGTGGCGCCGGGCGAGGTCGTGGGCGATGGCCTTCGAGACTTCCCACACCTGCTTCTGCGTGGGGCCGCGCACGATGGGCACGTACACGTGTACGCCCTTGGAGCCGCTCGTCTTCACGAAGGTGGGCAGCCGCAGCCGCTCCAGCGTCTCGTTCACGAGCTGCGCGGTCTCGAGCACCTGCGTGAAGGGCACGCCCTCCCCGGGGTCGAGGTCGAAGTGCAGGTAGTCGGGGCGGTCGACGTCGTCACACCGGGCGTACCACTGGTTGAGGTCGATGCACCCGAGGTTGACGACCCACAGCAGGGCGGCGACGTCGTTGATGATGGGAAAGTCGATCACGTTGCCGGAGGCGTGCGTGATGGCGCAGGTCTCGATCCACTCGGGCCG
Source organism: Candidatus Rokuibacteriota bacterium (assembly GCA_040902295.1). GTDB lineage: Bacteria > Methylomirabilota > Methylomirabilia > Rokubacteriales > CSP1-6 > JBBDXO01. The sequence continues at coordinate 18,032 of JBBDXO010000294.1, forward strand.
CCCCTGGGGCGCGCGCTTCATGAAGAAGAACTCGCCGTCGGCCCCGTTGGGATACCGCTTCATCACCATCGCCCGCTCGCGCACGTGGGGCAGCAGCGCGGGCGCCACGTCGGCGTAGTACCGGAGCAGGTCGCCCTTCGTGATGCCGGCCTGCCGCCAGAACACTTTGCCGAGGTTCGTGAGCTTCACCTTCCGTCCCTCGACGTCGAGCACGGCGTCGCCGGCCTCTCGCGGGATCGAGACCGAGCTCACCGCGCTCGCCGGCTTCGGCGCCGACCGCCGGGCGGGATGGACGTCACGGCTCGGGCGGGCGGCCCGCGCGGGTGGCGCCGTCTTCCTCTTCCGCGCCGGCGCGGGCATCAGCGCTGTCTCGTCAGGCGCGGCGGTCGCGCGCCGTGGCGGGTGGCGCCGAGCACGGACACGTAGTCGAGCGGGCGGCCCTCGCGCACGCAGCGGAGCAGCAGCCCGCCGCGGCTCATGTCGCCGCGGCCCACGAAGGCGGCGGGAAAGAGCAGCCGCTCGCCGAAGACGGGGCCGAGGATCGACACGTACTTGTCGGAGGCGATGCTGCCGAGGAGGACGATGCGCGCGGCGGGCCCGAGCGCCGCCCCCAGCTCCGTGGCGCTCGCCTCCAGCGCGCGGCGGTACACCGGGTTGGCGAGGCTGATGTCCACGCGCGCCGCCGCCCGGAGGTCCTCGCCGGTGACGGGCGTCGCTGCCGGCCGCAGGCCTGCGTGCGGGGTGATCACGAGCACGCCGGCCTCGTCGCCGGCGAAGGCGCGCGCGTAGGCGAGCTTGCCGCGGAAATAGAGGCCGCTCACAAAGGAGAAGACGTCGCCGAGGGGAGCGCCCTCGGGTGCCCGGAGCTGCCGGGCGAGGGGAAATCCTGCGCGCGCCGACAGCATCATGCGGGCCCGCTCGCCCCCGCAGTGCGCGGGAGAGAGCAGGAAGACCCGCGGGGGGTCAGGGGTCGCTGCAGTCCCGGCAGAACCCGCAGTTCGGGCAGATGATCTTGCAGTGGTGTTCGACCATGCGCTCGCCGCAGCGCTCGCACGTGTGGACCCAGTGCGGGGTGGGCGACGGGCCGTCCATGCCGTACCTTCACCCGGCGTCACGCGTGATGTCAACGATTCCGTGCGGGGCTTTCGCATTACACTGAGCCCATGGGCGAGGAGTGGTCGGATCCCGAATTCCTCAAGAGCGTGTTCGACGACACGCGTGTCGTGCGCAAGCCCTTACGCGGCATCATCACGGGCTACCACGTGCTGCCGTACATCCTGGTGGGGCCCGAGCACGATCATCCCGCGCGCTCGGTGGAGGTGCGCGGCCGCATCAAGGTGTCGCCGCGGCTCGTGATCGCGGCCGGCAACGACGGCACGACGTACGGGGAGGCGTTCGGAGAGACGGAGCTGATGGACCGGCGGCTCGTCGCGCGCGTGTTCAGCTTCCGCTACGCCTCCCGCGTGGCCGTGGAGAGCGAGGACCTCAAGATCCGCCGCCAGGAGCGCGACGCGCACGGTCATCTGGACCGCGTCCTCGAGGAGCTGGCCCAGCGCGAGATCATCGACACCGGCGTCATCGTCTCCCCGGACGCGCGCTTCTATCCCGTGTCGCTCGACCGGTTCATTCGCGAGATTCTCGACCAGGAGTTCCGAGAGTAGTCAGCAGGCGCGCGAGGTCGGCCGGGTCCACCGGCTTCACGAGGTGCGCGTCGAAGCCCGCCGCCTCCGCGTCGCGGCGGTCTTCCGGCTGGCTGTAGCCGGTGAGGGCGACCAGGATCGGCCGCGGGCCTCCGGCGGCGACCAGGCGCCGCGCCACCTCGTAGCCGTCGAGTCCGGGCAGCCCGATGTCGATGAGGGCGATGTCGGGGTGCCGGGTGCGGGCGATGTCCAGCGCCGCCAGGCCTTCCGCCGCCGTCACCACGGCGTAGCCCTCGAGCTCCAGCAGGACCTGCAGCGCCTCGCGCGCGTCCGCGTGGTCCTCGACGAGCAGAATCGTCTGGCCTGGCATCGACACTCCTCTGGGGCGCTGGCGATTACGGCACTGGGTCTGGGGACGCCGTACGGGTCCACGATACCATCGGGGGCGACGGTCCGCTCGGCCGCGCGGGTCGCCTTGACACGCCGAATGTGCCGATGCTATGAGTCAAGCGCGTTTACCCACCAGGAGGAACTCCGATGACACTCAAGGCGCTCGGATCGTCATTCGTCGCCCTCACCGTGCTGTTCTCCAGTCTGCCCGCCACCGCGCAGGGCCCCATCCGGATCGGCGCCTCGCTCTCCCAGACGGGCACCTACGCCAAGCTCGGCAACTACCAGCGTGAGGGCTACCAGCTGTGCATCAAGGAGCTGAACGCCAAGGGCGGCCTCCTCGGGCGCAAGGTCGACCTCGTGGTCTACGACGACCAGTCGACCCCCGCCACCGGCGTGCGCCTGTACGAGAAGCTGATCTCCGAGGACAAGGTGGATGCCGTGATGGGCCCGTACTCGTCCGCCATCACGGAAGCGTCCGTCAACGTGACGGAGAAGTACCAGAAGGTGATGGTGGCGCCGCTCGCCGCCACCACGTCCATCTTCAAGAAGGGCCGCAAGTTCATCTTCATGGTCATCTCGCCCGCGGAGGTCTATCTGGAGGGCCTCGTCGACATCGCGGCCAAGCGCGGGCTGAAGACGATCGCCATCGTGAACGAGGACACGCTCTTTCCGAAGACCTCCGCCAGCGGCACCGCGGAGATCGCGAAGAAGAAGGGGATGCAGGTGGTCTTCCAGGAGGCGTATCCCAAGGGCAACCAGGACTTCTCGGCCATGCTGACGAAGATCAAGGCGGCCAACCCGGACGTGCTCGCGGCCGCCACCTACTTCGACGACGCGGTGGCCATCACGCGCCAGATGAAGGAGCTCGACGTCAATCCCAGGATGTTCGGGGTGACCGTCGGCGGCGACCTGCCCGAGTTCCACAACCTGCTCAAGCAGAACGCCGACTACGTGTACGGCGCCACGCAGTGGGACGACCAGCTGCCGTATCCCGGACAGAAGGAGTTCGTGGCCGCCTACACCAAGGAGTTCGGGCACGAGCCCGTGTACCATTCGGCGGCGGGCTATGCGGGCTGCATGATCTACGCGGAAGCCGTCAAGCGCGCCGGCACGCTGGAGGCCGGCAAGGTGCGCGACGCGCTGCTGAAGCTGGAGACGAAGACCGCCTTCGGTGATTACAAGGTGGACGAGACGGGCTTCCAGACCGCGCACAAGATGGTCCTGCTCCAGTGGCAGGACGGCAAGAAAGTCACCGTGTGGCCGGACGAGCTCGCGGGCGGTAAGCCGCGGTTCCCCACGCCGCCCTGGAACGCACGGTAAATCGTCCGCTCCGCCGGTCGACAGGAACGGGGCCGCCCCCGTCCTGGCGCCGGCCGCTGACCCTGCCCGACCCATGAGTCCCGCCATCACGCCGGCGATGATCGGCCAGGTGATCATCTCGGGGATCCTCGCCGGCTCGCTGTACGCGATGGTCGCGCTGGGGCTGTCGCTCATCTTCGGCGTCATGCGCGTGATCAACATCGCGCACGGGCCCATGCTGATGCTGGGCGCGTACACGACGTACTTCCTCTATGCCGGCTTCGGGCTCAACCCGTACCTGTCGCTGCCCATCTCGATGGCCGTCCTCTTCGTCCTCGGCGCCGTGCTGCAGCGCGCGCTCGTGTTCCGGGTGGTGGACGCGCCCGAGCTGTCGTCGCTGCTGCTGACGTTCGGCATCTCGATCGCGCTCGTCAACGTCGCCCAGCTCGCCTTCACCTCCGACCTGCGCTCCGTGGAATACCTCACCGGCTCGTGGGTGGCGGGGCCGTTCGCCTTCTCCAAGCCGCGCGTGGTGGCGTGCCTGATCGCCTCCGCCATCACCGCGGGCGCCTTCCTCTTCTTGCAGAAGACCCGCCTCGGCAAGGCCATCCGCGCCACCTCGCAGAGCCGCGAGGTGGCCATGGTGTGCGGCATCAACGTGCAGCGCATTCACCTCCTGTCCTTCGGCATGGCGGCCGCCCTCGCCGCCGCCGGCGGCACGCTCATCTCGATGATGATCGCCATCCAGCCCGAGATGGGCCAGATCTGGACGTTCAAGTCGTTCCTCGTCATCGTCCTCGGCGGGGCCGGCAACTATCCGGGCGCGCTGCTGGGCGGCCTGCTCCTCGGACTCATCGAGCAGCTCGCCTCCCTCTTCCTCACCACCCAGCTCTCCGAGGCCGTCGCCTACGTGCTCCTCGTCGTCGTCCTCCTCGTGCGGCCAACGGGGCTGCTCGGAGGCCGGCAGACGTGAGCGGGCGCGGCCGGATGTTCGTCGCCGGGCTCGCCGTGCTCGTGCTCGTGCTGGCGGTGTACCCGTCCTTCGGAAGCGGCTACGGGGTGCGGTCGATGCTGCAGCTCTTCATGTGGATGGCGCTCGCCGGCTCGTGGAACCTCATCTCCGGCCTCACCGGCTACGTCTCCTTCGGCCACGTCGCCTTCTTCGGCGCCGGCTCCTACACCGCCGCCATCCTCATCACGAAGGCCGGATGGCCGTGGCTGGCCGCCTCCCTGGCGGGGGGCCTCGGCGCGTGCGTGCTCGCGCTGCTCATCGGGTATCCGTGCCTGCGGCTCAAGGGGCCCTACTTCGCCATCGCCATGCTCGGCCTCAACGAGGTGCTGCGCGCGCTCGTGTCCTATTTCGAAGGGCTGACCGGCGGCGGCCTCGGCCTCTCGCTGCCCACGCTGCAGGCGACGGTCCCCGTGTATTACGTGATGGGTCTCACCGCCATCGGGGTGACCGCGCTCACGTACGTCATCATCACCTCGCGCTTCGGCCTGCGCCTCATGACCATTCGCGAGGACGAGGTGGCGGCGGAGGCGATGGGCATCGACACCTTCCGCCACAAGCTGTACGCCTTCCTGCTCTCCGCGGTGGGCCCGGGCATCGTGGGCGGGCTCGCCGCGCGCGACCAGGGCTACATCGAGCCCATCAGCGTGTTTCCGCTCGCCATGACCATCACGATGATCGTGATGGTGCTCTTCGGCGGCAAGGGTACGGTGTGGGGGCCCGTGCTGGGCGCCGCCACCCTCTTCATCTTCCAGGAGCTGGTGTGGGCGCAATTCATCTACCTGCACCAGCTCCTCTTCGGCGCCATCATCATCGGTGTCGTGCTCCTCATGCCGCGCGGCGTGCTGGGCCTGCTGCAGATGAAGTACCGCCTGCCGCGGACGATCTGATGGTGACGCCCGTCCTTGCCGTGGAGGCGATCCGCAAGAGCTTCGGCGGTGTCACCGCCGTCGACCGCGTGTCGCTCACGCTGGCGCCCGGGAAGATCTACGGTCTCATCGGTCCCAACGGCTCCGGCAAGACGACGCTGTTCAACTGCATCACGGGCATGGAGCGTCCCGACGGTGGGCGCGTCCTGCTCAACGGCCGGCGCATCGACGGCCTCAAGCCGCACCGCATCGCCAACATGGGCGTGGGGCGCACGTTCCAGGTCATCCGGGTCTTTCCCGAGCTCACCGCGCTCGAGAACCTGCTCGTCGTCACGCGGGGCCCCCGCGAGGAGGCCGAGCAGCGCGGCCTGGAGCTGCTGCGCTTCGTGAAGATCGAGCGGCTGCGCGACGAGTTCGCGGGCAACCTCTCCTACGGCCAGCAGAAGCTCGTCGAGTTCATCCGGATGCTGATGACCGAGCCCTCGCTCATCCTGCTCGACGAGCCCGCGGCGGGCGTCAACCGCACGCTGCTCAACGACCTGCTGGAGGCGGTGCGGGGGCTGCGCGACGAGGGCCGGACCGTCCTGCTCGTCGAGCACGACATGAAGGTGGTCATGGGCCTGTGCGAGACGGTGTTCGTGCTCGACCACGGCGAGAAGATCGCGGAAGGGCCCCCCGGCGTCATCCAGTCGGACGAGCGTGTCATTGAAGCGTACTTCGGCCGCTAGCGCCGCCCTCGTGGGGGGGCTCGCGGCCCTCGTGGCGTGCCTGACGTGGAGGTCGCTGCCCTGGCCCCTCATCCACGACGCGCCCATCATGCACGACGTCGCCACCCGGATCGCCGCCGGCGACGTGCCGTACCGCGATCTGTTCGACATGAACATGCCGGGCGTCTGCCTGCTCCATCTCGCGCTCGTGCAGACGCTCGGCACGGGCGACGTCGCGTGGCGGGTGTTCGACCTCGCGTGGCTCGCCGCGGGCGCGGTCGCCATCGCGGCCCTGGCCGCGCCGTGGGGGCGGCCGGCAGCCGCGGGCGGCGCCCTCTTCTTCGCGGCCTACCACCTGGCCGGCGGCGCCTGGCAGGCCGGGCAGCGCGACGTCCTGCTCTGCCCGTTCCTCCTCGTGGGCGCCCTCGGCGCCGCGCGGTGGGCGGAGGACGGCTCGCGCCGCCGGCGCGCCGTGAGCGTGGCGGCATCCGGGCTGGCGCTCGGCGCGGCGATGTCGATCAAGCCGCACGCGGCGATCTTCGCGGGCGCGCTTCTCGTCTTCATCGCCGTCGTCGCCGGGCGAGCCGCCGTCGGCGCGGCGGCGATCTTCGCCGCGGGCGTCGCCGTGGTGCCTGCCGCGCTCGTGCTGTGGCTGGCGGCGGCGGGCGGCCTCGCCGCGTGGACGGACATCGTCGTGCGCTATCTCCTGCCGGTGTACTCCACGATCGGCCGGCCCGCCCTGTGGGCCGTTCACCGGTGGCACGTGTGGATCCCGCTCGCGCTCGCGGTGGCGCTGTCGCTCACGAGCGCGGCGTGGGCCCGGCGGTTGGGTCCGCGGCACGCGGTGGCGGTGCTCGGCCTGGCGTACGGGCTCGCGCACTACGTCGGGCAGGGCAAGGGGTGGGAGTACCACCTCTACCCGCTGGCGGCCTTCGCCGCCGTCCTCGCCTTCTGCGAGCTGGAGGCGCTGCTGGCCGCGCGGCGGCTCCTCCTCGGCGCGCCGCTGGCGCTGAGTCTCGCCGCCGCCGCCGTCCTCCTCGGCGTCAAGGGCGTGGAGGCGTCGCCGGCGGCGTGGAGCTGGGACAAGGAGGGCGTCGTGCGCCAGCTCGAGCGTGACCTTCGCCTGCGCGTGGCGCCCGGCGACCGCGTGCAGGTGCTCGACACGGCCGAGGGCGGTGTGCATGCGCTGCTGCGCCTGCAGGCGCGCCAGCCCACGCGCTTTCTGTACGATTTCCCGCTCTTCACGGCAGACCGGGCGCCCATCACCGCCGCCTTGCGCCGCGAGTTCATCCGCGACATCGACGCGCGCCCGCCGCGCTTCATCGCGCTCTTCGAGCGCGGCTGGCCCGCGGGCGGCCACGATCGCGTCGACCGCTTTCCCGAGCTGCGCGCGCGACTCGCGGCGCGGTACGAGCTGGTGGAGTGGCGCCCCGCCTTCAAGCTCTATGGCCGACGACCCCGTCCGTAGGATCGTGGCCGCCTACGACGACCCCCTCGTGCGGGCCTACTGCCGCGCGCGCTTTCTGATCATGCGCCCGCGCTTTCTCGAGGAGATCGGGCAGTACCTGCCCGCGTCCGGGGCCGTGCTCGACATCGGCTGCGGGTTCGGGCTCTTCTCGCTCTACTACGCCGCCACCGCGCCCGGCCGGTTCGTGCGCGGGGTGGACGTCAACGGCCGCCGCATCGCGCAGGCACGCCGGGCGGCGGCGCGCCTGCGCATCGACAACGTGCAGTACGAGCAGGGCGACGCGCGCGATTTCAAGGGGGACACCGCGGTGGCGGCGGCCTACATGCTCGACATCGTCCATCACGTGCCGCCCGCCACCGTGCCCCCGCTGCTGCGGCAATTGCGACGATGCCTGTCCGCGGGCGGCATGCTGCTCGTCAAGGACGTCGACACGCGGCCCGCGCTCGCGCGCTGGTTCACGTGGGCGCTCGACAAGGCGATGGCGCCCTCCGCGCCGGTGCGGTACTGGAGCGCCGACGAGCTCACGGCGGCGCTTGCCGCGGCGGACTTCCGCGTGCGCCGTCACCGCCTGGTGGACGTGCTGCCGTACCCCCACATCCTGTACATCTGCGAGGCGCGCGCGTGATGGCGACCATGGACACCACGCTGCTGCTTGCGGAAGGGATCACGGCCGGCTACGGCAAGATCGACATCCTGCACGACGTGTCGCTGCACGTGAAGCCGGGCGAGATCGTGAGCATCATCGGTCCCAACGGCGCCGGCAAGTCGACGGCCTTCAAGGCGATCGTCGGCTTCATCACGCCGCGCCGGGGCCGCATCGTCTTCAACGGCGAGGAGATGACAGGGCTGCGGCCCGATCTCGTGCTGCGCCGGGGGCTGGCCTACGTGCCCCAGGGCCGCATCGTCTTCCCGCAGATGACCGTGCTCGAGAACCTCGAGATGGGCGCCTACATCGAGCGTGACGCCGGCCGCATCGCGGCCTCCCTCGAGGTGGTGTACGGCCTCTTCCCCATCCTCGCCGAGCGGCGCCGGCAGAAGGCGGGCACGATGTCCGGCGGCGAGCAGCAGATGGTGGCCATCGGCCGCGCCCTCATGACGGCACCGAAGCTCATCATGCTCGACGAGCCGTCGCTGGGGCTGTCGCCGAAGTTCGTGACGCTCATCTTCGAGAAGCTCGTGGAGATGAAGCGGAGCGGCTACACGCTGATGGTCGTCGAGCAGAACGCCGCCCGCGCCCTCGCCATCGCCGACCGGGGCTATGTCCTCGAGCTGGGCCGCAACCGGTTCGAGGGGGCGGGCCCGGCACTGCTGGCCGATCCGGAGGTCAAGCGCCTGTACCTCGGCGGCTGACGCGCCGGTCAGCGCGCCCAGGCCATCGCCTCGAAGTCGGCGAAGGCCCGCTCCAGCTCCCATTGCAGCCGCGCCTTGTCGCTGGCGTCGAGGAACGCCCGACACGCAGGCGAGGCGTGGCCACCCGCCGGCTCGGCCGCGCACGCCGGCACGGGGTGGAGGCTCGCCGGCGATTGCCAGAGGCTGGCGCCGGCCAGGAAGCTGTAGGTCAGGCTGTTGCGCGCGAGCTGCTTGAGGTCCCGGTAGCGCAGCCGATACGTCGTGGCTGCCCGCAGATATTCGTTCGTGAGGTCGATCCGGGAGACGCCTTCGTCGTCGGTGGCCAGGGTGACCGGCACGCCCGCGCTCAGGTAGTGGGGAAAGGGATGCTGCGCGCCGGCGACGCCGAGGATCACGGCGTTGCTGGTGAGGCAGATCTCGACGAGCACACCGCGCTCTTGCATGATCCTGAATAGTCCCGCGGCGTCACGCTCGTAGGCGATGGCGACGCCATGCCCGATCCGTCTCGCCCCGGCCACCTCGACGGCCTCGCGGATGTGGAACCGCAGATCGGCCGGCGGTACCAGTCCGAGCGTCAGCTCGCCGGCATGCAGCGCCACGTTCACCTCGGGGTACTGCTCGGCGAGCCAGCCCACCATCCGCATGTGCAGGCTGTAGTCGCGGCGCGCCACGTGGAAGTCCTCGGGCGCGACCATGTTGATGCCGACGACGCGCCGCTCCGCCCGCGCCAGCTCGAAGGCGTAGACGAGCTGCGCGAACACGAGCGGCGGCTCGGCCGTCCGGGTCGTCTGTTGCAGATAGCGCCGCGTGACACGACAGGCCGGCGGCGGGCTGGCGCCGCCGCACGCGAGAATCATCGAGACGTCCCGCTCGAGCGCGTCGAGGTCGTTCGTGGCCTGCCCGACGAGGTCACGGAGCCCCGCGTCGAGCAGCCGTTGCCGGCTCGCGGCCAGGTCGCCCGCATCGAAGGGGAGGCCTCGCGCCAGCGCCTGCACCTCGCGTCCCCGCAGGGTGAGCATGATCTCCAGGTACACCACGTGCTGGTCGGCCGCCCGCGCCGCCAGCTCGGCCACCATGTCCGGCCAGCGCCGGTCGGTGGCGGCGCCGAACCGCCGGAAGGCGCCGAAGAACTGGTCGTGCCCGGACTGCGGCTGGGCGGCGAGGTTGCGGGTCGACAGGCCGTCGACGAGCGCGCTGTAGAAGGTGGGATCGCCGAGCGCCTCCGCCACCGGACGGCCGGCGCAGCCTGCGCAGCAGGGAGCGATCACCCCCGTCGTGCTGTCGGCGCACAGCGGCGGGTCCGCCGTCGCCGCCCACGCGATATAGCTCTCCGCGTAGACGGCGCCGCTCAGGTGCGTGTGGATGTCGCCGCCCTTGGGCATCCGCTGCAGGAACATCCGCAGCATCGGCGGGTGATCGCGATGCCCATCGAGCCAGGCCCGGGCGCGCTCGTCGTTCGTGCCGCCATGGCCGCCCGCGGTGGCGCAGGCGGTGAGGAGCAGGAGGAGGCCGGCCAGCGCGATGCCTCGCGTCATCGCAGGGGTCTTCGCAGGCGTGCGGAGAGCCGCTCTCGAAGCGACCGCACGTCGCTGGGCAGGCGATGCTTCCACTTCGTCGCGAAGTGGCGGAGAGCCGCCCGGCGCTGGGCAAGGTCCTCGCGCGGGCGCGCGGGCGCGCCGTCGGCCGTTCGGGTGCCGCCGCCACGGTGGAGGAAGGGGCTGTTGACGACGGCACAGGTGTGCCCGGTCTCGCGGACGGCGAAGGACAGATCGCGGTCGTAGCCGTGGAAGAAGCCGTACGACTCGTCGAAGCCGCCGATGGCGTCGAAGAGGGGGCGGCGCACGGTGAGGCACACGCCGTCCACCGCGGCCACCTCCACGTGCTCGCCGCGGACGTTGCCGCCCTCCTGCAGGCAGTGCACGATCGTGCGGCCGGCGAAGCGCCCGTCCCGCCGTAGCCGGCGCGCGCCGTAGAGGCCCGCGAGGCCCACGCGACCGGCGTCGAGCGCCCCCCGCAGCCGGCTGAGCCAGCGCACGTCCTTCATCTCCGTGTCGTTGTGCAGGAAGCAGAGCACGTCGCCGGCGGCGAGGGCGGCCCCCTGGTTGAGGGCCCGGATGAGCCCGACGTTGTCGGCGTTACGGTGATAGCGGACGGGGAAGTGATGGCGGGCGCGCGCGAAGTGCTGCTCGGTGCCGTCCGTGGAGCCGTTGTCGATCACGCACAGCTCGAACGCTTCGCTGGTGCCGCGCAGGCTGTCGAGGCAGGCGCGCGTGAGCGCCAGCTGGTTGTACACCGCCATCACCACGCTCGTCGTCATCGCCCGCCTGTCGGAAGAGGAGAACGTCAAACGGGGCTACGGATCGCTCCGTAACCCCGTCCGGAATTTGGTGGAGCTGAGGGGAGTCGAACCCCTGACCCCAAGACTGCCAGCCTTGTGCTCTCCCAACTGAGCTACAGCCCCACGCGCCCGACCACGATACAGGCCTCACGCGAGGCCGTCAATGCAGGGTGGTAGGGGAGAGGGGATTTGAACCCCTAAGCCCTTGCGGGCACCGAATTTTGAGTCCGGCGCGTTTCGCCAAGTTTCGCCACTCCCCCGCGCTCAGGATACTCCGGATCAAGTCGCGAGATAAACCGTTCGGCGATCGCGCGCTTACGCGCGAGGCAGGGGAGATCCGGAGCGTAGTACATCCACCCGAGGATCCGGAGAGATTTTCGCTTTGCGTATCGAAGACACCAGATCGGATGGTGGTTCGGGCGGGACGGCTGGCGCACCGTCACGCTTCCGTTCGCGCCGGTCATCTCGTGAACGACCGCCTGCAGCCATCTCACGAACGGGTAGCTTGCGGATACTATCGACACATAGAGACGCTCGTACACGTACCGTGGGTTCTTGGGCGCATGGTAGCGGTCAGTGTACGAGATGATCGAACCGTCTCCGTCGATGCAGCCACGGAAGAAGTCTGCGAAGTACTCGTGCGGGATGGCAAGAGGGCCCAGCGTGAGGCTCTTTGCCGGTGTCACTCCGATGTTCTCCAGCCAGTCATACAGCACCCGGTCGCTCCATTGGAGCTTGTAGTACACGCCGCCGCACCCGCTGCGGTATCGCGTTATGCCGTTCGTGAGGCCGAGGCATCGTCGTAGACTTTGCAGGAGCGCAACATCTTTCGATGGAATCGCGAGATGCCTGCCGTCTCGGGAAAGGTTGCCGTCCGTAGCGATAAGGCCGACCGCATATGCGAGCGCCGGAGTCCAACGAGAGTGGGATTCGCCCCGCTTGGCTGGCGGTCCTCGCCGCCTCGGGGGTATCCCGAAACGCTGCAGGCGTCGACGAATGGTCATATCGCTGCACCCAGCAGTTGTTGCGATCTGGCTGATCGTGAGTCGATCCTCCAGGTAGAGGCGCCGCACCATCTCGGCATCGATCGGCACGTACCAGGGGTGCATCGCGTGCAGGATCATTCAAGGGTCAACACACGTCAATGTGCAATGTTAGAGACATCAGTACACTTTGGTCGCACGGAGTCGTTCATACCGCAGCGCGCGGAGGTGGCGGGGCGCGCCGCGCAGATGTTGCGGCGCGACGGTGCGCCGGCAGGACACGGTGGCGGAACCCGGGGCGGACGCGCCCGGGGTCGCCGCCGGTGCCGCGATCGGCTCGCGGCGGGCGACCGCGCGGGCGCTGACTCTGTTCGCGCCTCAGCGCACGATCGTGAGCTTGGAGACCTCGAGGTCGAGGCCGAGCCGCTCGAGGAGCATGCAGGCGTTCCGGCCCGGCTCCGTGGAGGCGAGGATCGGGGTGCGGCGGGCGACCTCCTTGATGCGATACGCGCAGGCGACGTTCTGCCAGGTGCGCGCCTGCTGGCGTTGTTCGTACCCCCACGCGACGGGGAGCACGATGAGACCCACGAGTGTCACGATGCCAAGCATCCTGAGCGTGGTCTGGATCTCCGAGCGAAAGATTCGCATGACGACCTCCGGCGGGGATCAATAGCAACTCCCCTGCCAGAGCCGGCGCCGCCTCAGGTAACGGCGGTCCCGGCGGGCGGGGCGAGCCCGCCCGCGGCGCACGAGGGGAGAATCACGGCAGACCCCGACTCAGACTGTCCAAGTTCTTTCCGTGCCGGGCGGGCTAGCGCTTGGTGATGCGGGCGACGAGGTCGCGGATGCGCAGCGCGTCGCCGTCGGGCAGATGCACGAAGGACAGGCCGACGCCGTCCGAGTCCAGCCGCGCGACGAGGCAGATCACCTCGATGGGCGCGCCCCCGTCCGGGGTGAAGTGGACTTTCACGGCGGCGCCCTGCATGAGGGTGGCGTCGGTGCGGGCGCGCATGCCGGTCGCGCTCATCTCGACGCACTCGCTGTCCCACACGGTGCCGCGATATTCGACGATACGCGCCGGAAAGCCGACCGCGGCGCGCGCCGAGCGCCGGCGCTCACGCGCGCCGGGCTCGGAGTCGTGGCGGCGGTTGAGCGCGTGCGGCTCGAGGAACGCGAGCACCTCGCTCAGCCGCTCGAGGGCCACCGGCTTGCCGACGAAATCGAGCGCGCCCAGGCGCAGGCACTCGCGGGCCTGGCTCTCGGTGACGACGCCGGACACGGCAACGATAGGTAAGCCCGCCTCGCGCACGGGACGCAGCTGCAGGAAGTCGAGGCCGCTCATGCCGGGCAGGTGGATGTCGAGGATGATGGCGTCGAGCCGCTCGGCGGCCAGGGTGCCGAGGGCGGCCTCGGCGCTGCGAACGACCACCGCCTGATGGCCGAGCTCGGACAGAAAGTCGCGGAAGATGCTGCCGAGATCCTCTTCATCCTCGACGACGAGCACCCGCATGGCGACGCGAGTCTAGCACGATGCGCGGGCGGGGCTCCGGCTCGTGTCGGGGCGGAGACGCTCGACGCCGGGAGCCCGCGAAGAACGCGCTCCAGAAATGCGCGGGCGCCGGGCGCAGGTCGGTGTCGCCGAGCAGCGTCCGCGCGTCGAACCGGTGTGCGAGCCGGTAGCCGAAGCTGTAGAAGGCGACGATGGAGTGGGGCGTGAGGCGGCCATTAAAGGTGATGTCCAGCGCCAGGTGCATGAGGGCGCCCACCAGGTAGCCCCCCAGCCACGGGGAGGCGGTGATCCAGGCGAGGACGCCCAGGAGCGCGAACACCTCGTAGGAGTGCAGCACCAGCACCGTGCGCCGGACCCGACCCTCGACGTAGTAGCGCAGAAAGGCGCTCGGCCGCAGGTCCCGCGCCCCGTCGAAGAGGACGTAATCGACGGCGTGGTCGAGGTCGATGAGGAAGCCGCCCGCCGCTACCGCCGCCGCCAGGGGCCACGATCCGGTGGCGGCCACGGTGGCGGCGCAGGCAGCGGCGGTGGTGACCAGATGTCCGCCCGGGCTCATGCACGCGCTCCTGTGCGGTCCACAGGGTGTTCCGAGGCAAGGTTCGTGCCCGCCGCGCGGGCGCGTCTGCGCGGGCGTTTGCGCCCGCGGCCGTGCAGCGGAATGCCGTGATCGGCGACGGCGGTGCCGCGTCGGTGACGAAAATTCGCGTGCTATACTCACGGCTTGGGTCGATTTCTCGGGAGAGGAGCCCTGTGTCCGGCTACGTGCCCGTCGCGATCTTCGGCGCGCTGATCATCGGCTTCGGGGTCGTGTCGCTGGCGATGTCGGCCATGCTGCGGCCGAGCCGTCCCGACATCGTCAAGCTGATGAACTACGAGTGCGGCGCCGAGCCCATCGGCCCCACCTGGATCCAGTTCCCCGTCGGCTTCTACCTGGTGGCGCTCGTCTTCATCGTCTTCGATGCCCTCGCCGTCTTCCTCTTCCCGTGGGCCCTCGTGCTGCGGGCGGTGGGGATGCCGGCCTTCTGGGTGATGGCCGCCTTCATCGGCATCGTGGGGTTGGGCTGGCTGTACGCGTATCGCGAAGGAGTGCTGGAGTGGAAGTGAAGCGCCCGGTGCCCGTCATTCCGGCGCCCGTCTGGACCGAGTTCAAGGACCTGCAGGAGTTCGAGAAGTACCGCCAGCACCGCGCCGACGACGACAAGACGTCGAACACGCTGGCGGCCATCGCGGACGCCATCCACCACATGCCGGGGGGCTGGATCGTCACCACCTCCACCGACAAGGTCTTCAACTGGGCGCGCAAGTCGTCCATCTGGCCCGCCACCTTCGGCCTCGCCTGCTGCGCCATCGAGATGATGGCCACCTTCGCCTCCCGCTTCGACGTGGAGCGCTTCGGCATGGTGCCGTTCGCCTCGCCGCGCCACTCGGACCTCATGATCGTCTCCGGCACCGTGACCATCAAGATGGCCCCCATGCTCAAGCGCATCTACGACCAGATGCCGGATCCCAAGTGGGTGGTCTCGATGGGCTCGTGCGCCAACTCGGGCGGGCCCTTCCGTCACGGGTACCACGTGGTCAAGGGGGTCGATCGCGTGGTGCCGGTGGACGTGTACGTCCCGGGCTGTCCGCCCACGCCGGACTCCCTCATGTACGGCCTGCTGAAGCTCAAGGACCAGGTGTCGGAGTTCCAGAAGACCGGCACCCGCGCCGGCGTCCCCCCCGACGCCCGGTGACCCCGACGAGCGCCGACGCCTCGACGCGGATCGAGGAGCGCTTCGGCGTGACGCCCGTGCGCGCCGACGGCGCCCTCGACGTCACGCTGCCCGTGGAGCGGTGGCAGGAATTCGCGCGCTTCGCCAAGCACGAGCTCGGCTGTCTCTATTTCAACTGGCTGAGCGCCGTGGACTGGAAAGAGCAGGGCTTCGAGGTGCTGTGCCGGCTCGATGATCTGCAGCACGGCGGCGCCGTCCTGATGCGGGCGCGGCTGGGCGCGGGCGCCTCGCGCATCGCGACGCTGACGGGCGAGTACCGCGGCGCCGACTGGTCGGAGCGCGAGTGCTACGACATGTTCGGCATCGTCTTCGAGGGCCATCCCGACCTGCGCCGGATCCTGCTCGGCCAGGACTGGGAGGGCCATCCCCTCCGCAAGGATTACGCCGTCGACACGCCCCACGCGCCATACCGCTAGACAGGAGCCTGCGATGATCTACGAGCTGAGGACGTACACGCTGCTGCCGGGCAAGCAGGGGGAGTACCTGAGGTTGTCCGCCGAGGTGGGGCGCAAGGCGCGGGGCGACAAGTACGGCACGCTGGAGGGCTTCTGGTCCACGGAGTTCGGCACCCTCAACCAGGTCGTGCACCTGTGGCAGTTCTCCGACCTCGTCGAGCGCGAGCGCCTGCGCGCCGACCTCGCGAAGAACGAGGAGTGGACGCGCAGCTACGTGCCGCAGATCCGGCCCCTGCTGGTGGCGCAGGAGAACAAGATCCTCTCCGCCGCCGTGCCCCTCACGCCGCCCGCGGACACCGGCAACGTGTACGAGCTGCGCTGGTACCGCACCCACGTGGGCCGGAGCGGGGAGTGGATGAGCCTCTTCAAGGACATCCTGCCCGTGCGCGGGCAGTTCATGCGGCGGGTCGGCGTGTGGACGACGGAGATCGCGCAGCTCAACGAGGTCGTGCACATGTGGGTCTTCAAGGACCTCAACGACCGCGCCGCCTCGCGCGCCACGCTCGGGCAGAACGCGGAGTGGCAGGCCTTCCTCGCCAGGTCGACGGCGCTGCTCGCCCACATGCAGTCCACCGTCCTCCTTCCCGCGCCCCACTCGCCGATGAAATAGCCCATGAGCGATCCCGAAGCGCGCAAGGTCATCGAGATGGGCTACGGGGGCAACGAGCGCCTCACCATGAACATGGGGCCGCAGCACCCGTCCGCCCACGGTGTCTTCCGCGCCATCCTCACCCTCGAGGGCGAGACGGTGGTGGCGGTGGACTCGGTGATCGGCTATCTCCACCGCTGCCACGAGAAGCTCGGCGAGACGCTCACGTACGTGCAGTACCCGACCATCGCCTCCAAGACGGACTACGTGGCGGCCATGACGGCGGAGCTGGCGTACGTGTCGGCGGTGGAGAAGGTGGGAAAGTTCGAGGTGCCCCGCCGCGCGCAATACCTGCGCGTGATGGCGGCCGAGCTGCAGCGCATCGCCTCCCACTGCCTGTGGCTGGGCACCTGGTGCCTGGACATGGGCGGCGCCCTCGGCGGCGGCGCCACCATCTTCCTGTACTGCATCCGCGAGCGCGAGCTCGTCCTCGACCTCTTCGAGTCGCTCACGGGCGCGCGCCTGCTCTACGGCTTCCACCAGATCGGCGGCACGCGCTACGACATCCCGGCGGGCTGGGCGCAGCGGTGCCGCGACACCGTCACCCTCATCGACGAGCGCGTGGACGAGTACGAGGCGATGCTGGAGGACAACGCGTTCTTCCTCGCCCGTACGCAGGGCGTGGGCGTCGTCTCCGCCGCGCTGGCGCAGGACGTCGGCCTCTCCGGCCCCCTCATCCGGGGCTCGGGCATCGACTACGACCTGCGCAAGCGCGCGCCCTACTCGTCCTATGAAGACTTCGACTTCAAGGTGCCGGTGGAGACGGCGGGGGACTGCTTTGCGCGCTACCGCGTCCGGATGGTGGAGTTCCGCGAGTCGATCAAGATCGTGCGCCAGGTTCTCGACGGGCTGCCGGAAGGGCCCATCTCCTCGCGGCCCGGCGTGAAATCGGTGGGGCAGGTGCGCGTGCCGAAGGGCGAGGGCTACACGGCGGTGGAGGGCGCGCGGGGCGAGATCGGCTGCTACATCGTCGCCGACGGCGGTCCCAAGCCCTACCGGCTGAAGTGGCGCGGCGCCTCCTTCTCGAACCTGTCGATCCTTCCCCACATCATCCCCGGCCACAAGGTGGCCGACGTGGTGGCCATCATGGGGTCGGTGGATCCGGTCTTCGGCGAGGTGGATCGATAGCCGTGGCCGATCTGGCCTACCACGTCATGGTGGGGTTCATCGTCCTCAACGCCGTCATCGTCATGGTGACCTACGTCACGCTGCTGGAGCGGAAGTTCGCCGCGCGCATGCAGTCGCGGATCGGGCCCTACGACGTGGGGCCGCACGGCCTGCTGCAGCCGATCGCCGACGCCATCAAGCTCATGCTGAAGGAAGACATCGTGCCCACGCTGGCGGACCGGCACGTGTACAACCTGGCGCCCATCGTCTTCCTCGTCCCCTGCGTGCTGATCTTCGCCACGCTGCCCTTCGCGCCCGGCCTCGGCGTGGCCGATCTCAACATCGGCGTCCTCTTCTTCCTCGCCGTGTCGTCGCTCGAGATCGTCGGACTGTTCATGGCGGGATGGGGGTCGAACAACAAGTACGCCCTGCTGTCGGCCATGCGGGCGGTGAACCAGATCATCTCCTACGACCTGCCCTTCATCTTCGCCGCCCTCGTGCCGGTCATCCTCACGGGCTCCATGCAGATGTCCGCCATCGTGACCGCCCAGGAAGGGCTGTGGTTCGTGGCGTACCCGGTCATCGGGCAGCTCGCCTTCCTCGCCTATCTGGTGTCGACGCTGGCGGCGGAGAATCGCGTGCCCTTCGACATCCTCGAGGCGGAGTCGGAGCTGGTGGCGGGCTTCCGCGTGGAGTACAGCGGCATGAAGTTCGCCCTCATCCAGCTCGGCGAGTACGCTCACATCATCGGCACCTCGTTCCTCGGCGCCCTCCTCTTCCTCGGCGGCTGGCTCGGGCCCGGGCCCGCGTGGCTGGGGCCGGTCTGGTTTCTGCTCAAGGCCATGGCGATCTTCCTCGTGCTCACGTGGGTGCGGTGGAGCTTCGTGCGCATCCGCGTGGACCAGATCCTCGCCATCTCCTGGAAGCTGCTGCTGCCCGCCACCATCGTCCTCCTCCTCGCCACCGCGCTGTGGGTGGCCACCAGGGGTCCCGGTGCGGTCTGACGGCCGGTCGTTCCTCGGGGAGACCGTGCAGCTCGTGCGCGCGGTCGGCCGCGCCATGGGGATGACCCTCAGGAACTTCATCCGCAAGCCGGTCACGGTGAACTACCCGACGGTGAAGCGCCTCTATCCCGACCGCTTCCGCGGGCTGCTCGCGCTCACCTACGATCCGCAGACGGGCGAGGAGAACTGCATCGGCTGCCGGCTCTGCGAGTTCATCTGCCCGCCCCAGGTCATCAAGGTGGAGATGCTGAAGGCGGAGAAGCGCAACTGGGCCAGGACGTTCACGCTCGAGCTGTACGCGTGCGAGTTCTGCGAGCTGTGCGTGCAGGTGTGCCCGACGGACGCCATCATCATGATGAAATCGTTCGACCTCGCCACCGCCGACCGGCGCACGCTCCTGCTCGACAAGGACCGCCTGCACGCCCTCGGCCTGGACTTCGATCCCTCGTGGGCGACGGGCAACAGGCTGCGCGACATGCAGGCGCCGCCCAAGCCCGCCAAGGCGGACGTCAAGCCGGGCGCGCCCGCGGCACCGGCGCCGGCGTCCACGGAGGCCGCGGAATGACGGCCGAGGTGCTGGGCTTCTGGGTCATGGCGGTGGTGCTCGTCGGCGCCAGCCTCGGCGTGGTCCTGACGCCGAACCTCTTCCACGCGGTCCTCTACCTGGCGGCCGCGCTCGTGGCGACGGGCGGCGTCTTCCTGCTGCTGCAGGCGGCCTTTCTCTTCGGCGTGCAGCTGCTGCTGTACGCGGGGGGCGTGGTGACCATCGTCGTCTTCGCCATCATGCTCACGGAGCGGCTGGTGGGGCAGAGCATCGTGCAGACCAGCCGCCATATCGTCAACGGCGCCGTGCTCGCGGTGGCCGTCTTCGTGGGGATCGCCGGCTTCCTGGTGGGCGGGGAGCCGGCGGCGCCGCGGCCGCCGTGGAGCGGCGACGCCACCGTGGACATCGGCCGCGCCCTCGTCGGCCCCTACGCGGTCCCCTTCGAGCTGCTGGGCGTGCTGCTCGTGGTCGCCCTCCTCGGCGCGCTGTACTTCGCGAGAACCGAAGACTAGTGCCGCTGCGCGCCTACCTGCTGCTGGCGGCCGTCGTGTTCGCCCTCGGCCTCTACGGCGTGCTCACGCGCCGGAACGGCGTCGGCATCCTGCTCGGAATCGAGCTCATGCTCAACGCCGTGAACATCAACCTCGTGGCCTTCTCGCGGTTCCACGGCGACGTGGCGGGGATGCTCTTCGCGCTCTTCACGATCGCCATCACGGTGGCCGAGGTGGCCGTCGGCCTCGCCATCATCATCGTGATCTTCCGGGTGCGCAAGACGATCGAGGCCGACCACCTCGATCTGCTGCGAGGCTGACGGGATGCGGATCGGCTCGCCCGCCCTCGCGCTCCTCGTGCTCGCGCTGCCCTTCGCCTCCTTCGTGCTCATCGCCCTCGTGCGGCCGCTGCGGCGCGCGGGCCGCGCGGCCGGCTTCGTCAGCATCGGCTGCATGGCGGCGGCGCTCGCGGCCTCCTTCGCCGTGTGGACGCGCGGGATGATCGTGGACGGCGGCCACAACCCGTCGCGGACGTGGGGCTGGCTGCCCGGCGACGGCGGGCCCATGGCCACGGTGGGCGTCATGGTCGACGGCCTGTCGATGATGATGCTGATGCTGGTCACGCTGGTGTCGCTGCTCGTGCAGCTCTACTCGCTCGACTACCTGCACGACGAGCCGCCGCCGTCGCTCGGCCGCTACTACGCCTACCACTCGCTGTTCGCCTTCTCCATGCTCGGCCTCGTGCTGTCGCCCGGGTTCTTGCAGATGTTCATGTTCTGGGAGCTGGTGGGCCTCTGCTCCTACCTGCTCATCGGCTTCTGGTACGACAAGCCCTCGGCGGCGCGCGCGGCGGTGAAGGCGTTCTGGATCACCAAGCTCGGGGATCTCGGCTTCGTGGCCGGCATCGTGATGCTGTGGGTGCAGACGGGGACCTTCGACTTCTTCGAGCTCTTCCAGATGGCGAACTCGGGGGCGCCGGCGGCGGCCGGGTTCAGCGTCATCATGTTCCTCATCTACCTCGGCGCCGTCGGCAAGTCGGCGCAGTTCCCGCTGCACGTGTGGCTGCCGGATGCCATGGAAGGGCCCACGCCGGTGTCCGCGCTCATCCACGCCGCCACCATGGTGACGGCGGGCGTCTTCATGGTCACGCGCGCCTTCCCGCTCTTCGCCCTCGTGCCGGACCTGCTCACCCTCATCGCGTACGTGGGCGCCTTCACCGCGCTCCTCGCGGCCACCATGGCGTGCGTGGAGAGCGACATCAAGCGCGTGCTCGCCTACTCCACGGTCTCGCAGCTCGGCTTCATGATGGCGGCGGCGGGGGCGGGCGTGCCCGAGGCGAGCTTCCGGCACCTCATCGCGCACGGCGTGTTCAAGGCGCTCCTCTTCCTCGGCGCGGGCGTGGTCATCCACCTCGTCCACACCAACGACATGTGGCGGATGGGCGGCCTCTTCCGGCGCTTTCCGTGGGTGGGCGCGCCCTTCCTGATCGCCACCCTCGCCCTCGCGGGCGTGTGGCCGCTGCCCGGCTTCTTCACGAAGGAAGCCATCCTGGCCGGCGTCCTTGCCGAAGGGCTGACGGTGCCCTTCGCGATGCTGGCGCTCGGCGCCTTCCTCACCGCCTTCTACATGGCGCGCGCCGTGTTCCTCGTCTTCTTCGGCCACCCCCACGCCGCCGCCGCGCATGACGACCACGGGCATCCCGTCCCCTTCCTGATGGACGCGGTATGCCGCGCGCTGGCGGTCCTCACGGTGGCGCTGGGCCTGAGCCACGCGCTGTCCGCGCACCACGACGCGGCGCCGGGATGGCTGCCGTGGTTCTCCCTGGCGCTCGCCTTCGGCGGCATCGCGCTGGCGTGGGCCGTGTACCAGCGCCGGGCCGTCGATCCCGCGCGGCTGTCCGCCGCCCTCGGCCCCCTCGACTTCATGGCGCGGCGCCGGTACGGCCTCGACGCCCTCTACGCCGGCGTGTACCGCGGCCTCCTCCTGGGATTCTCGCGCCTGGTGGGATGGATCGACCGCTACCTCGTGGACGGCCTCCTCAACGTCTTCAGCGCGTGGACGCTGCGGGCGGGGGATGCCGCGCGCATGGTGCAGACGGGCCAGCCCCAGGATTACGTCTACGGCGTCACCGTCGGCGTGCTCGTGCTCATGATCTGCGCGCAATGGCTGTGGCAATGAGGCGGAGCCGACGATAATGGCGCATCTGCTTCGTTGGCTCGTCGTTCGTCGCTGCGGCGTACGCGGCGTACGCCTCACTCCTCTCTTCCTCGCCGCCTCGCATCTGCACCATTCTCGTCGCTCCGGCGACCGGTGTTCAAACCCCGGAGCGACGGCATGATTCCGTTTCCTGTTCTCTCGATCATCACGTGGATGCCGCTGGTGGGGGCGGTGCTGATCATGTTCACGGCCCGGCACCACCCGCTTGCGGTACGGCTCATCGCGCTCGTCACCACGGCGGTGTCGGCGGTGCTGTCGGTGTTCATCTTCGTCGCCTACGACCGCGAGGCGGCGGGCTTCCAGTTCTACGAGAAGGTGCCGGTGGTGCCGCCGCTCGGGATCTCGTACGAGGTGGGCGTGGATGGCATCAGCCTGCTCATGGTGCTGCTGACGTCGATCATCATCATCGCCGGGGTCTTCGCCTCGTGGACGGTGGCCACGCGCAGCCAGGAGTTCTACGCGCTGCTGCTCGCCCTCGTCACCGGCGTGTACGGCGTGTTCGTGTCCCTCGACCTCTTCGTCCTCTTCCTCTTCTACGAGCTGGCCGTGCTGCCGATGTACCTGCTCATCGGCATCTGGGGCTCCAGCGGCGAGGTGCGGCCGCGCGGCATCTTCGCGTGGTCGTTCCGCGAGACGGGCGTGGGCACCAAGGAATACGCGGCGATGAAGCTGACCCTGTACCTGCTCTTCGGGTCCGCCTTCATCCTCGTCGGCATCTTCGCCCTCTACGTCACCAGCGGCACGGCGTCATTTTCGTTCCTCGATCTGGAGGCGGTCACCTTCGACCCCACGCTGCAGCGCTGGGCGTTCCTGGCCTTCTACATCGGCTTCGGCATTCTCGCCGGCATCTGGCCGCTGCACACGTGGTCGCCGGACGGGCACGCTTCCGCGCCCACCGCCGTCTCCATGCTGCACGCGGGCGTGCTCATGAAGCTCGGCGCCTACGGCGTGGTACGGGTGGGCATGGGCCTGCTGCCCGAGGGGGCGGCGGAGCTGGCGTGGCTCGTGGGCGGCATCGCCTGCATCAACATCGTGTACGGCGCCCTGTCGGCGATGGCGCAGGTGGACCTCAAGTACGTCATCGCGTACTCCTCCGTGTCGCACATGGGCCTCGTGATGCTGGGCGCGGCCACCCTCACCGAGGCCGGGCTCAACGGCTCCGTCTTCCAGATGTTCGCCCACGGCGTCATGACCGGGCTCTTCTTCGCGCTGGTGGGGCTCGTGTACGAGAAGACGCACTCGCGGGAGATCTTCAAGATGGGCGGCTTCGGCCGCGTCATGCCGGGCATCGCCACCGCCTTCACCATCGGCGGCCTGTCGTCGCTCGGCCTGCCCGCCACCTCCGGCTTCGTGGCCGAGGTGCTGACGTTCATGGGCGCGTGGCGCTCCGCCCATCCGTGGTGGCTCGTGCCCGCGGTGGCCGGTACCTTCCTCACCGCCGTCTACGTCCTGCGCGTCACCAAGCAGATCTTCTGGGGGCCGCCCTCGCCGCACTTTCCGCACCTCGACGATGCGCACGGCCCGGAGTGGGTGGCCATCGTGCTCCTCGTGGCCGTGATCATCGCCTTCGGCATGGCGCCCGGCTTCGCCCTCGTGCCGGTCGACACCGCCACCGTGCCGCTGCTCTCGCGGTTCCCGGCGCCGTGATGGCGCTCGCGCCCTTCGTCCTCGAGATCGGCCTCGGCGCCCTCATGCTCGCCGTCTTCGTCGCCAACCTCGTCATGCGCGGCGAGGACCGCCGCGCGCTGGCGTGGCTGTCCACGGCGGGCGTGCTGGTGCTCACCGCCGTCGCGTTCCTGCTGGCTCCCACCGCGCCCGCGATGGGGGGCATGTTCGTGCAGGACGGGCTCGCGATCTTCGCCAAGCGGCTCTTCCTCGTCGCCACCTTCATCGGGCTACTGGCGGGCCTGTCGCTGCCCGAGCGCGCCTTCGCCCGCCGCGCGGCGGAGTACCACCTGCTCATCCTCGCCTCGCTGCTCGGCATGCTCGTGCTCGCCTCCGCCCGGGACCTCATCCTGCTCTTCCTTGCCTTCGAGCTGATGTCCATCCCGCTCTACCTGCTCGCGGGATTCCTCAAGCGGCAGGCGAAGGCGGTGGAGGCGTCGCTGAAGTTCTTCCTGGTCGGATCCGTCTCCTCCGCGGTCATGGTCTACGGGCTGTCATTCATGTATGGCGCCACCGGCAGCACCGACCTCGCCGTCATCGCCCGCGCGGGGCTGGGCGATCCCATGCTGAGCCTCGGCCTGGTGGCGGCCTTTGCCGGGTTCGCGTTCAAGATCGCCGCCTTTCCGTTCCACATGTGGGTGCCGGATACGTACGAGGCGGCGTCCACGCCGTTCGTGGCGTGGCTGAGCGTGGCGCCCAAAGCGGCGGGGTTCGTGGCGCTCTTCCGCGTCTACTTCGAGGGGGCGGGCGGCCACGCGGGAGCGTGGATCCCCATCGCGGCCGGCTTCGCCGTCGTCACCATGCTCGCGGGCAACCTCATGGCCCTGCCGCAGCAGAACACCAAGCGGCTGCTGGCGTACTCCGGCATCGCGCAGATCGGCTACATGCTGGTGGGCTTCGCCGCCGCCTCCGCCTCCGGCACCGCGATGGTGCTCTTCTACCTGGTCGCTTACGTCTTCGGCAACATGGGCGCCTTCCTCGTCGTGGAAGCCGTGGCCCGCTCGGAAGGCTCGGAGAGCACCGCCGCCTTCCGGGGCCTCGCGCAGCGCTCGCCCCTGCTCGCGCTCGCCATGCTGCTCTTCCTGCTCTCGCTCGGCGGCATCCCGTTCGTCGCCGGCTTCTGGGCCAAGCTCTACGTCTTCTGGGCGGCCGCCGAGCGCGGCCTGTACTGGCTCGTCCTCGTGGGCGCCATCCTCACCGTCGTCGCGCTCTTCTACTACCTCCTCATCGCCAAGCGCATGTACATCGAGCCCCCGGCTCGCCCGGATCCCGTCGTGGTGGCGCCGGCGCTGGCGTGGGCGGTGCTGATCTGCGCGGTGGGCGTGGTGGCGCTCGGCCTGTACCCGAAGGCCGTGGTCATGGCGGCCCTGCTCGTCGCCGCACCCCTGTTCTGACGCAACGGCGCACGGCTCAGAGGAGTGCGATGAACTCGCTGACCTCGATTCCGGCCTGTCTCAGGATCGCCCGGAGTGTGCCTCTGTCGAGTTCCTTGTGGTCAGGAACCACGATTTGGGTGAAGGGTTGATCGCGGCGGAGGATCATGTGGCTTCCCTCCCGCCGTTTCTGATAGAAGCCCACCCGTCCGAGAGCCGTGG
>JBBDXO010000294.1:43196-44964 GCA_040902295.1 Candidatus Rokuibacteriota bacterium
AAGGGAAGCTTCGTATCGCCCTCACCACGCATGGCGGTACGGACTCCGATATCGGCACGACGGGCGACGGGCGCAACCGTCTTCTCATCAACCACCCGGCGCTCGTCGACGGCACACCCAGGATCACCGTCATGCAGGCGATCGTCACAGTGAACAGTGCGACCGCCGAGGACTGCACCGCAAGCGACACCGCGACTCGGACACGGGCCCAGCTTCTTGCCTTTTTCTTCAACGATGGCACTGGCAACACCGTGCCCGGCAATCTCAAGGGTGACATCGTCGCCGGCATCCAGATGCAGCGCGACTCGCGGACGGGGGACGCGATCGTGGCGTTTCTGTCGCGGTGCTCGAACGCCGCGTGCGCGCCCGCGACACTCCTCAAGTCTGCCGTGTTCACTCGTACGTGGGCGACCGGCGCGGCCGAGCTCCTGACCGTGAAGTGGCAGCCGGCCAACGATCGTGTCGTCTTCACTGCGAAGTCCGGGGGCCAGCACCGAGACAGATCCTCACGTACGACGACATCCCGCTTGCCGACAGCAGCACTCCGAAGGGTTTCATCAAGGATCTCCGTGTCGCCAACGGCGTGCCGAACTGCCGCGCGGGGCCGGTGGCTGCCGCCATGGACGCGTATTTCGATACCGTGAAGATCAACGCCACCGCGGTGAATGCCTTGGACTGATGTGCTTCGTGGTGCGCGCGCCTGACCGCGTCGGCTGTCATGGTTCGTGCGGAAAGGACGCACTGGCCACCAGCCGCTTTCTCGCAGCCACGACCCGACGACGAACCGGGGATTGTTCCTGGGGATCGCGTCCGGGATGCCGGACGATCGCCCCCGCTCCAGCCTCCTGACGGAAAACGCGAGCCTGCCGGCGACGTTGACGGCCATGGAGCGCTGGAGTACGGTGTGTACCGACTGGTTGGTACATGACGACGACGAAAGCCCCCATCCCCGTTCCGGGCCGCCCGCGCGACGCCCGCGCCACGCGCGAGGCCATCCTTGTCGCAGCCACGCGGCTGATCTCCGTGCACGGCTACAACTCCACCGCGCTCGACGACGTGCTGCGCGAGAGCGGGGTGGGCAAGGGGAACTTCTACTACCACTTCAAGAGCAAGGAAGAGCTCGGCTACGCGATGCTCGAGGGCATCGTCACCGCCTTTCTCGAGCGGGCGCTGGAGCCGTGCTTTGCCGATCCCGCCACGCCGCCGCTGGCGCAGATCCGCTGCTTCCTCGACCGCGCCGTCATTGCGCAGCGCGAGCGCAACTGCGTGGGGGGCTGCGTCATGGGCAACCTCGCCTCCGAGCTGTCGGACGTGCACGAGGGGTTTCGCGCGCGCCTGGCCATGGTGTTCGACTCGTGGCGGCAGCGGCTGAGCGGCGTGCTCGCGGAGGCGCGCCGCCGCGGCGAGGTGACCGAGGCGTGCCGGCCGGAGGCGGTCGCGCACTTCATCGTCGCCTCGCTCGAGGGGGCATTCCTGCTGTCCAAGGTGACGAAGGACATCGGTGTCATGGAGCAGTGCGTGAGCGAGCTGAAGGGCCACCTCGCGCTGTACGAGGTGGCGCGATGAGTTCGGTGGAAGGGGCGCGGGTGGACGCCGACGCCGAGCTCGTGGAGGCCCTGCGCCGCCAGGAGCCCGACGCCGCCGAGCGGCTCGTGGAGAAGTTCGGTGACCGCGTGTACCGCCTCACCATGCGCATCACCGGCTCCCGGGAAGATGCCGAGGAGGCGGTGCAGGACGCGCTGTGGACGGCGGCGCGCAAGATCGACTC
>JBBDXO010000294.1:45064-58355 GCA_040902295.1 Candidatus Rokuibacteriota bacterium
CCCGATTACCGCACCGCCCTCGTCCTGCACGACGTCGAGGGGCTGTCCAACCCCGACATCGCGGAGTCGCTCGGCATCAGCCTGCCCGCGGTCAAGTCACGCGTGCACCGCTCGCGGCTCTTCGTGCGCAAGCGGCTGGCCGACTACCTCGAGACGGTTTGAGCGCGATGGCGGGTCCGCGCGCCGCCGTCGGCTGGATGCCCGACTTCCGCGCGAGATTCGATGCGTGGTGGCCGGCGGCCCGCCCCCTCCTCGAGGCTCACGCCTTCGCCCAGGCGTTCGCGACGTACCCGTGGGTGGCGTTCGACGACGTTCCGTGGACGGCGGTCACGCGCCCGCTGGCGGCCATGCGCATCGCCCTCGTGACGACGGCGGGGCTGTACCGCCATGGCGTGGACGCGCCCTTCATGGCGGAGGCGCCGGACGGCGACGCCGGGTATCGCGCGCTGCCGCGGCCGGCGCCGCTCGCGAGTCTCAAGGTGTCGCACGTCCACTTCAACCGCGAGGGGGCCGAGGCCGACATCAACACGGTCTATCCGATCGAGCGGCTGGCGGAGATGGAGCGCGCGGGTGAGATCGGCAGTGTGGCGCCCACGCATTACAGCATCATGGGCTACGCCCCGCGCGCCGCGGACCTCGCCGCGCAGACCGCCCCCGCCATCGCGCGCGCGATGCGGGCGGAGGGCGTGGACGCGGCCCTCCTCGTCCCCGTCTGACCGGTCTGCCACCAGTCCGGCGGACTGGTGCAGCGGGAGATCGAGGCGAGCGGAATTGCCACCGTCTCGCTCTCCAACAATCCGGCGCGCTCGCTGCCGCTCGGCCTGCCGCGCTGGCTTCACGTCCGGTTTCCGCGCGGCAGCATGCTGGGCGAGCCGGGCAACAAGGCCAAGCAGTCGGCGGTCCTGCGCGACGCGCTTGCGGCTCTCGCCACCATCGACAGGCCGGGCGGCCGTGTCGACCTGCCCTACCGGTGGGAGGCTCCGCCCATCCAGTGGAGGGGCAAAGGGCTGGTCGAAGGCTCGTCGAGTTGACGCCGCCGGGCCCTCTGTGGTCTTATAAACGCTCGTCACTATTGTCGATAGGAAAGGTCTGACGTCCATGGAAGCCGTCATCGCAACCGGAGGCAAGCAGTACCGTGTCGCCACGGGCCAGGTCATCTCGGTCGAGAAGCTGGCCGGTGACAAGGGCTCCGCGATCCAGTTCACCTCCGTCCTGCTCGTCAACCGCGACGGCGACGTCATCTCCGCTCCGGACAAGCTGAAGGCGGCCAAGGTGTCGGCCGAGGTGGTCGGACACGGGCGCGGCAAGAAGGTGTCCGTGGTGAAGTTCAAGCGGCGCAAGAACTACCGGCGCAACCGGGGCCACCGGCAGGCGGCCACCACGGTGCGCATCACGAAGATCGAGGTCTAGGCGATGGCTCACAAGAAAGGCGTCGGCAGCTCGCGCAACGGGCGGGATTCCAATCCCCAGATGCTCGGCATCAAGCGCTTCGGCGGCCAGTTCGTCACCGGCGGCAGCATCCTCGTCCGCCAGCGCGGCACCCGCTTCAACCCCGGCCTCAACGTCGGCCTCGGCTCCGACGACACGCTCTTTGCGAAGATCGACGGCTACGTGAAGTTCGAGCGCAAGGGCGCCAAGCGCTACATCAGCATCAGCGCCGCCCAGGCCTGATCGCCCGCGGGCGAGCCCCCGGGCCCGGTACCAGCCCGCCGTGTTCGTAGACGAGATCGATGTCTTCGTCAAGGGCGGTGACGGCGGCGCCGGCTGCGTCAGCTTCCGCCGCGAGAAGTTCGTTCCACGGGGCGGCCCCGACGGCGGGGACGGCGGCAGCGGCGGCTCCGTCCATCTCGAAGCCGATCCCGCCCTCACCACGCTGCTGGATTACCACTACAAGCGCCACTACCACGCCGAGCGCGGGCAGCATGGGCAGGGGGCGAACTGCGCCGGCGTCTCCGGCGACGACCTCGTGCTCAGGGTGCCCCTCGGCACCGTGGTGAAGGATCGGACCACCGGCGAGCACCTCGGCGATCTCACCACGCCCGGCCAGCGCATCCTCGCCGTGCGCGGCGCGCGCGGCGGCCGCGGCAACGCCCGCTTCTCGTCGTCGGTGAATCAGGCGCCCCGGCGGGCGGACCTCGGCCGCCCCGGCGCCGAGCGCTGGCTGCACCTGGAGCTGAAGCTCCTCGCGGACGTGGGCGTCATCGGCTTCCCCAACGCCGGCAAGTCGACGCTCGTCTCCCGCCTGTCGGCCGCGAAGCCGAAGATCGCCGATTACCCCTTCACGACCCTGGCGCCCTCGCTCGGCATCGTGCGCGTGGACGTCGACCGCTCCTTCGTCATCGCCGACCTGCCGGGTCTGATCCCGGGCGCGGCGGAAGGCAAGGGGCTCGGCCATCAGTTCCTGCGCCACACCGAGCGCACGCGCCTGCTGCTCCACATGCTCGATCCCGATCCGAATACGGGCCGCGACCCGCTCGAGGACCTGCACGTCATCAATGCGGAGCTGGCCGCCTACTCCGGCGAGCTGGCGGCGCGCCCGCAGCTCGTCGTGCTCAACAAGGCCGATCTCTTCGAGTCGGCGGGCGCCGGTGACGACCTCAGGGAGGCGGTGGCGCGCGTCGAGCGATACTGCGCGCAGGCGGCGCTGCCCCTCTACACGATCTCCGCCGTCACGGGGCGGGGCTTGCCCGAGCTTGTCCGCGCGGTGGCGGCGGGGCTCGAGGAGACCGGATGGCTGCGCGTCGCCAGCTAGGCCGTGTCCGGCGGCTCGTGGTGAAGGTGGGCAGCGGCCTCGTGACCGCGCCCGACGTGGGCCCCGATCCGGACCGCATCGCCGCGCTCGCCGACGACATCGGCGCCGTGCGCGAGCACCGCGAGATCGTGCTCGTCACCTCGGGCGCGATCGCCACCGGCATGGCGCGGCTGGCGCTGCCGCAGCGGCCGCGGTCGATTCCGGAGAAGCAGGCGGCGGCGGCGGTGGGGCAGTCGGCGCTCATGTGGCACTACGAGATGGCGTTCAAGCGCCACGGCATGCCCGTGGGACAGGTGCTGCTCACCGCGCAGGACGTGGGCGACCGCGCGCGCTATCTGAACGCGCGCAACACGCTGCTCGCCCTCCTGAAGTTCGGCGTGCTGCCCATCGTCAACGAGAACGACACGGTGGCGGTGGAGGAGATCAAGGTCGGCGACAACGACAACCTGAGCGCGCTGGTGGCCTCGCTCATCGAGGCCGACCTGCTCGTGCTGCTCACCGACGTCGACGGCCTGTACACGGCCGATCCCGCCGCCGATCCCGGGGCGCGCAAGCTCGACCGCGTGGAGGCCATCACGCCCGACATCGAGCGCCTCGTCTGGAGCGGCACGGGCGCCGGCGCCGTGGGCGGCATGGCCACCAAGCTCCAGGCGGCGCAGAAGGCGGCGGCCTCGGGAGTGCCGATGGTCATCGCCAGCGGCCACGAGCGCGGGGTGCTCGCGCGGATTCTGAAGGGCGATCCCGCCGGCACGTACTTCGCGCCCCGCGCGGACCGCCTGGGGGCGCGCAAGCGGTGGATCGCCTTTGCGGTGGCGCCGCAGGGGCGCCTGGCGGTTGACGGCGGGGCGCGTCAGGCATTAACTCGGGATGGGCGCAGCCTGCTGCCTTCCGGCGTGGTCCGGGTCGACGGCGAGTTCGAGTCGGGCGCGGTGGTGGATCTCATCGCCGACGGCGACGGCCGGGAGTTCGCGCGCGGGCTCGTGAACTTCGACGCCGACGAGCTGCGCACGATCCTCGGCGCCAAGACGCGGGAGATCGAGGCGCGGCTGGGATACAAGAGCGTCGATGAAGTGATTCACCGCGACAATCTCGTCATTCTCTGAGGAGCCGTCATGGACGTCAGGACGCTGGTGGAAGGCAAGGCGCGCGCGGCGCGCGCGGCGGCGCACGTGCTCGCGCTGGCGACGACGAAGGTGAAGAACGACGCCCTCGTCCAGATGGCGCGCGGCGTGGACGAGAAGACGGCGGCCCTCCTCGACGCCAACCGTGCCGACCTCGAGCGCGCGCGCGCCAAAGGCCTCACGCGCGCCTTCCTGGACCGTCTCACCCTCACCGAGGGCCGCATCGAGCAGATGGCCGCCGGCCTGCGACAGATCGCCGCGCTGCCTGACCCCGTGGGCGACGTGGCGGAGACGTGGCGGCGGCCCAACGGCATCGAGATCTCGCGCGTGCGCGTGCCCCTCGGGGTCATCGGCTTCATCTACGAGTCGCGCCCCAACGTCACCGCCGACGCCGCCGGCCTCTGCGTGAAGTCGGGGAACGCCGTGCTGCTCCGCGGCGGCAGCGAAGCCCTCGAGTCCAACGGCCTCATCGCCGCCGTGCTCGCCAAGGCGATGGAGAAGACGGGGGCGCCGCCGGAGGCGATCCAGTTCATCGACGTGCCGGACCGGGACGCGGTGGGCGTCATGCTGGAGCAGGACCGCATCCTCGACCTCATCATCCCCCGCGGCGGCGAGGAGTTCGTCCGCTACGTGTCCGAGCGGTCGCGCGTGCCCGTGCTCAAGCACGACAAGGGCGTCGTGCACGTCTACGTCGACGCCGGCGCCGACCTCGACATGGCGGCCGCCATCGTGCTGAACGCCAAGACCCACCGTCCCTCCGTCTGCAACGCGCTGGAGACGCTGCTCGTGGACTCCGCCGTGGCCGCCCGCTTCCTGCCCGCGGTGGCGGCCCGGCTGTCGGAGGCGGGCGTGGAGCTGCGCGGGTGCCCGCGCACCGTCGCCCTCGTGCCGGCCGCGCGCGTGGCCACCGCCGCCGACTGGGACGAGGAATACCTCGACCTCATCCTCGCCATTCGCGTGGTGGACGGGCTCGACGAGGCGATCGTCCACATCCGCCGGCATGGCACGGGGCTCGCGGAGGCGATCGTCACCAACGATCTCGCGCGCGCGCGCCGCTTCACGCGCGAGGTGGATGCGGCGGGCGTGCTCGTCAACGCCTCCACCCGGCTCCTGGACGGCCACCAGTTCGGGATGGGCGCGGAGATGGGCATCTCCACCTCCCGCGTGCACGCGCGGGGCCCGGTGGGCGTGCGCGAGCTGACCACCACGAAGTTCGTCGTGCAGGGCGACGGTCAGGTGCGGGAATAAGCGTTGGCCCGGGTCGCCGTCTTCGGCGGATCGTTCAATCCCGTCCACTACGGCCATCTGCTGCTGGCCGATGACATCGTCGAGCTCACCGGCGTCGACCGCGTGCTCTTCGTGCCCGCCGCCCAGCCGCCCCACAAGCCGGCGGCGCACCTGGCGCCGGCCGCCGACCGCTTCGCGATGGTGCGGCTGGCGATCGCGGGTCATCCGCGCCTGGCCGTGTCGGACGTCGAGCTGCACCGCGCCGGCCCCTCGTACACCGTGGACACGCTGGAGGAGCTGGGCCGCGGCGGCGACGAGCTGTTCCTTCTCGTCGGCTCGGAGACGTTCCTCGACCTGCTCACCTGGCGCGAGCCCGCGCGCATCGCGCAGCTGGCGCGGCTCGTCATCGTGCCGCGCGCGGGGAGCGCCTTCGACACGGAGAGCGCGGCCGCCCAGAAGGTGCTGCGCGAGATCGGCGTCACGGGCGGCTTCGTGAGCGCCACCGGCGGACCGCTGCCGCCGCGGGGCGTCCTCGTCGCGCACGCGGCCTCGCTGCCGATCTCGGCCTCGGACCTGCGCCGGCGCGTGCGCGAGGGCCGCTCGCTCGCCTATCGCCTGCCGCCCGCCGTCATCGACCACATCGCCCGCCGCGGGCTGTACCGCGAGGGAGGCTGAGTGGCGCGGCTCACGGCTGCGCGCAAAGCGCAACGGGCGGCGCGGGCCGCCCTCGACAAGAAGGCCGTCGATCTCGTCGTGCTCGACGTGCAGGGACTCTCCTCGGTGGCCGACTACTTCCTCGTGTGCAGCGGCCGTTCCACGCCCCACGTCAAGTCCATCTCCGACGCCATCCGCGAAGAGCTGAAGGACGAAGGCTCGCGACCGCTGCACGCCGAAGGGCAGGCGGAGAGCGGATGGCTGCTGCTCGACTACGGTGACGTCCTCATGCACGTATTTCTGGAGGATACCCGCGCCTATTACGCGCTCGAGCGGCTGTGGGGTGATGCGCCGTCACTTCCCGTCGACGGTGCATGACGGGCGTCTTGCGAGATCCGGGGGTGCGTGCTAGCGTACGGAAATTCGCCGCCACGAGGAGTCGCAATGAGAAAAGATCGACTGGCGCAGTTCAAGAAGCGCCTGCTCGAGAAGCACCGGCAGCTCGCGGACGAGGTGGGCCGCACCGCGATCTACGGCAAGGACCAGGAAGACGATTCCATCAAGGACCTGGGCGACCAGGCGAACACCGCCTACACCCGGGAGTTCTTCTTCGAGCTCGGCAACGGCAACCGCGAGTTGCTGCGCGAGGTCGTGGCCGCCCTGCAGAAGGTGGACGACGGTTCCTTCGGCACCTGCGAGCGGTGCGGCGAGGCCATCGCCGACAAGCGCCTCGACGCGCTGCCCTTTGCCAAGCACTGCATCGATTGCCAGCGGATCGTGGAGGAAGAGGAACGCCTGGCCACCGGATAGCCGCCGGCCGCCCCGTGCCTCGACCCCGCCCCCGCTCGTCCGCTCCTCGCACACTGGACGGCCATGCTTGACTCGCTTCGCGCCGTCAGCCGCTCCGCCCTGCGCATGCTGGGCGGTCGGCCCGCCCTGCTCACGGGGGAGGGAGACCCGCAGGCCGCCGAATCGATCCGCCGCGCGCGCGAGGCGCAGGCCGAG
Organism: Candidatus Rokuibacteriota bacterium; assembly: GCA_040902295.1. Taxonomy (GTDB): domain Bacteria; phylum Methylomirabilota; class Methylomirabilia; order Rokubacteriales; family CSP1-6; genus JBBDXO01. The sequence continues at coordinate 51,824 of JBBDXO010000294.1, forward strand.
GGTCACGTCGACGAGGCGCGCACGCTGTACCGCTACGTCCTGCAGCGGTGGACCGCCAACACGGCCGCCCTGCGCGCGCTGCGCGACATTGCCATCGAGACGCGCGACTGGGACGAGGCGGTGGCCACCCAGCAAAAGCTCGTGGCGCTCGTCCCGCCCGGCGACCGTGCCACCGAGAACGAATGGCTCGCGGTGGGTTACTACGAGCTCGGTCGCCTGGAGCTGGTGCGCGGCCAGGCGCCCGCCGCCATCGCCCACTTCAAGTCCGCGTTGCGCGCGCAGCGCGACTTCACGCCCGCCGTCGTCGCCCTCGGCGACGCCTACGAGGCCACCGGCGACCAGCGCGAAGCCGTGCGCACGTGGGAGCGGGCGGTGGAGGCGGAGCCGGCGCTCCCGTTGCTGGCGCGGCTCGAGCGCGCGTACCGGCTGGAGGGTCGCCCGAGCCGGATGATCAGCCTCTACCGCACGGCTGCCGAGCGCGTGCCGGACGACCTCGCGCTCGCGGCCGCCCTCGGGCGCGTGTATTTCGAGCTCGAGATGCTGGACGAGGCCGCCGACCAGTTCGAGAAGCTCGAGGTGCGCGCGCCCGACCTGCCGGTGGTGCACGCCTTCCTCGGCGCCGTCTTCGAGCGCCGGGGGCAGACGCGCGACGCCTTCGAGGAGTACCGGCGCGCGCTGCGCCTGGGGCACGCCTTCGACTGGCCGCACCACTGCCGGGTGTGCGGCACGCGGGCGGCGATGTGGCAGGACCGCTGCCCGCAATGCCATCGCTGGAACACGTTGCGTCCCTCGCAGACCCGCTGAGCCACTCGTGCACGCCTGGGCTGTGGCCGCCCTCGACCTCCTCTTCCCGGCCGCCTGTCCCGTCTGCCAGGCCACGCTCGGTCCCGGCCGGCGTGATCCCCTGTGCGGCCCGTGCTGGGAGTCGATGGAGCGGATCACGCCTCCATGGTGCGATCGCTGCGGGGCGCCGTTTGGACGGTTCGATCGTGCCGGCGCCGCGCGCGACGGCTCCGGACTCTGTGGCGCCTGCATGGCGCACCCCCCGGCGTTCGACTGGGCGCGGTCGGCGGCGGTGTACGCGGGGGCGGTGCGGGAGGCGATCCAGGCGTTCAAGTTCAGCGGCAAGGCGTCGCTGGCGCGGCCGCTGGCGGCGCTGGTGCTGGACGGGTGGCGGCCGCCCGCCGGCGTGACGGCGGTGGTGCCGGTGCCGCTGGCGCGCGGCCGCGAGCGTGAGCGCGGGTACAACCAGGCGGCGCTGCTGGCCGAGCGCATCGCCGCCGGCTCCGGCGTGCCGCTGCGGCCGCGGTGGCTGGCGCGCCTGCGCGACACGCCGGCGCAGAGCGAGCTCACGGCGGCGGAGCGGCGCGCCAACGTCCGCCACGCCTTCGGCGCCTCGCCGGAGGTGACCGGCGCGCACGTCGTCCTCGTCGACGACGTGCTCACGACGGGCGCCACCGTGGCCGAGTGCTCGCGCGCGCTCCGTGCGGCGGGGGCGGCGGCGGTCGGAGTGCTCACAGTTGCCCGCGTCTTGTAAGTGACCGTATACTTTCGAGTGATCGCAAGTCCCCGCAAGGAGCCCCTTTCATGAGTATTCGAGTGGGCGTCAACGGATTCGGCCGCATCGGGCGCGTCTTCTTTCGCACCGCGCTCGAGGCCAACGACATCGAGGTGGTGGGCGTCAACGACCTCGCCGACGCCAAGACCCTCGCGCATCTGCTGAAGCACGACTCCGTGCACGGCAATCTCAAGGCCGAGGTCACCTCCAAGGGCGAGGCGATCTTCGTCAACGGCCGCGAGATCCGCGTGTGCGCACTGAAGGATCCCGCCACGCTGCCGTGGAAAGAGCTGCGCGTCGACATCGTGGTGGAGTCCACGGGGCTGTTCCGGGACACCGCCACCGCCTCCAAGCACATCAACGCGGGCGCCAGGAAGGTGATCATCACCGCCCCCGCCAAGGACCCCGACGTCACCCTCGTGCTGGGGGTGAACGAGAAGACCTACGATCCGGCCCGGCACCGGATCATCTCCAACGCCTCCTGCACCACGAACTGCCTGGCCACCACCGCCAAGGTCCTCGACGACGCCTTCGGCATCAAGCGCGGCTTCGCCACCACCGTGCACTCGTACACCAATGACCAGCCCGTGCACGATTTCCCGCACAAGGACCTGCGGCGCGCGCGCGCGGCGGCGTTGAGCATGATTCCCACCACCACCGGGGCGGCCACCGCCGTCGGCCTCGTGTTGCCGAAGCTGAAGGGCAAGCTCGACGGCATCTCGATCCGCGTGCCCACCGCCAACGTCTCCGTGGTGGATCTGGTGGCGGAGCTGGACAAGCCCGCCACCGCGCAGGCCGTAAAAGCCGCCTTCCGCGAAGCGGCGGCGGGCGGCCTGCCCGGCATCCTCGACGCCACCGAGGAGGAGCTGGTGTCCTCCGATTTCAACGGCAACCCGCACTCGTCGATCGTCGATCTGCCCTCCACGGCCGTCGTCGAGGGCAACCTGCTCAAGGTGCTCGCCTGGTACGACAACGAGTGGGGCTATTCGTCGCGCGTGAGGGACCTCATCAAGTACATCGCGAAGACGTTGTGAGTTGAAGCTCTCGATCGAGCAGCTGTCGCTGGCGGGCCGGCGCGTGTTCGTGCGCGCCGATCTCAACGTGCCCCTCGAGGGGGGGGTGGTCTCCGACGACACCCGGCTGCGCGCCGTGCTGCCGACGCTGCACTGCGCCCTGGAGGCGGGGGCGTCCATCGTGCTCGCCTCCCACCTCGGCCGTCCCAAGGGCCGCCCCGAGCCGGAGTACTCGCTGAAGCCGGTGGCCGTCCGCCTGTCGGAGTTGCTGGAGCGCCCGGTGCCCCTGGCGCCGGACTGCGTCGGTGAGGAGACGGAGCGCCAGGCACGTGCGCTCGCGCCGGGCCAGATCCTCCTCCTCGAGAACCTGCGCTTTCATCCGGAAGAGGAGGCCAACGACGACGGCTTCGCCCGCGCCCTCGCCGCGCTCGCCGACTGCTACGTCAACGACGCCTTCGCCGCCGCTCACCGCGCGCACGCGTCCATCGAGGCCATCACCCGGCATCTCAAGCCGGCGGCGGCCGGCCTGCTGATGCGCCGGGAGCTGGAGGCGCTCGGTCGCATCCTGGAATCGCCGGCGCGCCCGCTGGTGGCGGTGCTCGGCGGCGCCAAGGTCTCCGACAAGGTCGCGCTGGTGGAAAGCCTGCTCGCCCGCGTCGACGCCCTCGTCATCGGCGGCGGCATGGCGTTCACGTTCCTGCGCGCGCTCGGTCACGCTGTCGGCCGCTCCCTCGTGGAGGCCGACCGCATCGACACCGCGCGGGCGGCGATGGACGCGGCACGCCGCCGCGGCGTGCCCATCACGCTGCCCGTGGACGCGGTGGTGGCGGAGGGTCTCGACAGCCCCGCCGGGCGCGCCGTCAGCATCCGCGACATTCCGCCCACCCAGATGGGGCTCGACATCGGCCCCCTCACGGTCGTCCGCTTCACGGAGGTGCTGCGCACCGCGCGCACGATCGTGTGGAACGGACCCATGGGCGTGTTCGAGCGGCCGGCGTTCGCCAGCGGCACCATTGCCATCGCCCGCGCGGTGGCGGACACGGCCGCCTCCACGGTCATCGGCGGCGGCGATACCATCGCCGCGGTGGGCGTGGCCGGGGTGACGGACCGTATCGGCTATATCTCCACCGCCGGCGGCGCCTTCCTGGAGTTCCTCGAAGGCCGCCGGCTGCCCGGGGTGGACGCGCTCACGGAGGCGGCCTGATGCGCACGCCACTCGTCATCGGCAACTGGAAGATGAACGGCACGGTGGCCGAGGGGCGCGCGCTCGCCACCGCCGTGCGCGACGGCCTCAAGCGCCCGAAGGGCACGGAGGTCGTCCTGTGCCCGCCCTTCACGGCGCTGGCCGCCGTCTCCGAGATCGTGGCCGGCACGCCCATCGGTCTCGGTGCCCAGACCTGCCACGCGGAGGCCTCGGGCGCCCACACCGGCGAGATCGCCCCCCCCATGCTCGTGGAGCTGGGATGCCGGCTCGTGCTGCTCGGCCATTCCGAGCGGCGCAAGGAGATGGGCGAGACCGACGAGCAGATCAAGCGCAAGGTCGCGGGCGCGCTCGCCCACGGCCTCACGCCGGTGCTCTGCGTGGGGGAGACCGGCGAGGAGCGGCGGCAGGGGTTGACGTTCACGACGGTCGAGGGTCAGCTGCGCGCCGGCGTGGCCGGGCTCGACAGCGCCGCCATCGCGCGCACCGTCCTCGCCTACGAGCCGGTGTGGGCCATCGGCACCGGCCTCAATGCCACCCCCGCGCAGGCGGCGGAGGTGCACGGCTACCTGCGCGGCCTCGTGTCGGAGCTGGCGTCGAAGGAGATCGCCCAGTCGGTGCGGATCCTCTACGGCGGCAGCGTCAAGGCGGACAATGCGGACGCGCTCATGGCGGAGGCCGACATCGACGGCGCGCTCGTGGGCGGCGCGAGCCTCAACGCACCCGGATTCATCGCCATCGTCAGAAAGGCGGCGCGCGGCGCCGCCGCAAGAGGAGAGTAGGTCGATGGTCATCGCGCTCACGGTTGTGCACGTGCTCATGTGCTTCGCCATCATCGCCATCGTCCTGCTGCAGGCAGGCAAGGGCGCGGATATCGGGTCCGCCTTCGGCGGCGCGGGCAGCCAGGCCGTCTTCGGCTCCATGGGCACTCCCACGGTGCTCGGCAAGATCACCACCGCCGTCGCCGTGGTCTTCGCCCTCACCTCCTTCACCCTGGCGATGATCGGCGGCGGGCGGTCGAGCTCGGTCGTGCGCGCCCCCGCCCCCGTCACGGCGCCCGCCGCGCCGCCCGCTCCCGGCACGCGCGCCGCGCCCACCGCTCCCGGCACGCCCGCCGCGCCCACCGCACCTGCCACGCCGCCGGCGCCGGCGCCGTCGACGAAGTAGCGGCGGGGTCCTCACCGTGCGGGTGCTGCGCGGGGTCGCCGCCATCGGGCTGCTCGTCGTCGCCGCCGGCTGCTCGGGCGAGGTGGAGTCTGCGTCCGACAAGGTGCTGCCGCCGACGAGCGTGACGCCGGCGTACGGCGACACCTACATCGACTCGCTCCTCGGCAACATCTCCAGCATGATTCCGACGATCACGAGCGACAACGCCTCGCACGAGATCGGCGGGCTCATCTACAGCGGTCTCGTGCGGTACGACAAGGATCTCGATCCCGTGGGCGAGCTGGCGGAGTCGTGGACGTTCAGCCCTGACTGCCTCGACCTCACCTTCCGTCTTCGACGCGGCGTGACGTGGCACGACGGCCAGCCCTTCACGGCGGCCGACGTGGTCTTCACCTACGAGGCGACCGTCGACCCCCGGACCCCGAGCCCCTACAAGTCCGACTTCTCGGAGGTGGAGCGCGTGGAAGCGCTCGACCCCTACACGGTCCACGTGCGCTACCGGCAGCCGTACGCGAAGGCGCTCGTGAGCTGGGGGCAGAGCGTGCTGCCCCGGCACTTGCTGGAGCCCTACGTGAAGGCCGGCAAGATCCGGGAGGCGCCGCAGAACTGGCAGGCGCCGGTGGGCACGGGCCCCTACCGGTTCCACCACCTCAAGGGCGGCGAGAAGATCGTCCTCGTCGCCAACCAGAACTATTTCGAGGGCCGCCCGAACATCTCGCGCGTCGTCTACCGCATCATCCCCAGCCAGGCCACGACCTTCCTGGAGCTGAAGGCGAAGGCGATCGACGCCGCCAGCCTCACCGCGCTGCAGTACAAGCGGCAGACGGAGTATCGCGCCTTCAACCGCGCCTACCACAAGTACCGGTACCCGGGCAGCGGCTACACGTACCTGGGCTTCAACCTGAAAGACAAGCGTTTTGCCGACAAGCGCGTCCGGCACGCCTTCGCCCACGCCATCGACAAGCAGCAGCTCATCGACGGCGTCATCCTGGGCCTCGGGCGCGCCGCCACCGGGCCCTACAAGCCGGGCACGTGGGTGTACACGGACAAGGTGACGACGTACCCGCACGACATGGCGAGGGCGCGCGCGCTGCTGGCGGAGGCGGGCTGGACGACGAAGAACGCCGCCGGGCTCCTCGTCAGGGACGGCGTGCCGTTCACCTTCGAGCTGCTCACGAACCAGGGCAACGACGAGCGGAAGAAGATCGCGGAGATCGTGCAGGCGGCGCTGCGGGAGCTGGGCGTCGGCGTCGAGATCCGCGTGCTGGAGTGGGCGGCCTTTCTCAAGGAGCACATCAAGAAGCGGAACTTCGACGCCATCGTCATGGGCTGGGGCATCGGGATCGATCCCGACCAGTACGTCGTCTGGCACTCGTCGCAGAGCGGCCCCGACCTGATGAACCACATCAGCTACGCCAGCCCCGAGGCGGACGAGATGCTGGAGCGGGGGCGCGCCTCGTGCGTGCAGAGCGAGCGGGTACGGTATTACCACCGCCTGCAGGAGATCCTCGCCGAGGATCAGCCCCTCCTCTTCCTGTACTTCCGTGACGCCCTCAACGCCGTGTCCTCGCGGGTGTACGGGATCGACCCCGG
>JBBDXO010000294.1:58455-60294 GCA_040902295.1 Candidatus Rokuibacteriota bacterium
GGCAATTGCGCGAGCTGTACGGCCTCGACGAGCCGCTGCACGAGCAGTACTGGAACTGGCTCACGCGCATCGTCTTCCTCGACTTCGGCCGCTCCTTCTCGCCGGACGGCCGGCCCGTGCTCGACAAGATCAAGGAGCGGCTGCCCATCACGCTGCTGCTCAACGTGGTGGAGCTGCTCATCATCGTCGCCCTCGCGGTGCCCATCGGCGCCATCTCGGCCACGCGCCAGTACTCGACCTTCGACAAGGTCACCACCGTGTTCGTCTTCGTGGGCTTCGCCACCCCGGACTTCTGGCTCGCCCTCCTCCTGCAGATCCTGTTCGGCGTGCACCTCGGCTGGCTGCCGATCTCCGGCCTGCGCCTGCCCGTGTGGGAGTACCTGTCCTTCTGGCAGCAGCAGTGGGACTTCATCAGCCACCTCATCCTGCCCATCCTCGTGGCCACCTTCGGCGGGCTCGCCGGCTTCTCGCGTTACATGCGCCAGTCGATGCTGGAGGTCATCCGCCAGGACTACATCCAGTCCGCGCGCGCCAAGGGGCTCTCGGAGCGCGTGGTGATCGCCAAGCACGCGCTGCGCAACGCGATGCTGCCCATCGTGACGGTGCTGGGGCTGTCGCTGCCCGGGCTCATCGGCGGCAGCGTGATCGTGGAGACGGTCTTCGCCATTCCCGGCATGGGACAGCTCATGGTGCAGGCGGTCTACGAGCGCGATTATCCCGTCATCATGGGCAACCTCGTCGTGGTGTCGGTGCTCACGCTGTTCGCCAACCTCGTCGCCGATCTCGCCTACAGCCTCGTCGATCCGCGCATCCGCGTGGGCGGCCGGCGGAGCCGCCGGTGAGGGGATTCTGGCGGGCCCTCACGCGCAACCGCCTGGCGCTGGTGGGGGGCGCCATCGTGCTCTGCCTCTTCGTGCTCGCCGTGGCGGCGCCGCTGCTGGCGCCGTGGGACCCGCATAGTCTCGACATCCGCAAGATCCTCGATCCGCCCTCGCGCAGCCACTGGCTGGGGACCGACCAGCTCGGCCGCGACGTCCTGTCGCGCATGCTCTACGGCGCGCGCGTGTCGCTGGCGGTGGGCTTCGTCTCGGTGGGCATCGCCACCTTTCTCGGCGTCATCCTCGGCGCCACCGCCGGGTACAACGGCGGCATCGTGGACGGCATGGTGATGCGGCTCGTCGATCTGATGCTGGTGTTCCCGCGCTTCTTCCTCCTGCTCGCCGTGCTGGCGTTCCTCAAGCCGTCCATCTGGACCATCATGGCCGTCATCGGCCTCACGGGATGGATGGGCGTGGCGCGCCTGGTGCGCGCGGAGTTCCTCGCCCTCAAGGAGCGCGAGTTCGTCGTGTGGTCGCAATCGATCGGCGCCAGCGCCTTCCGCATCATCTGGCGCCACATCCTGCCCAACGCGATGGCGCCCGTGCTGGTGGCGATGACGCTCGGTATCCCCGCCGCCATCCTGACGGAATCCGGGCTGTCGTTCCTCGGCCTCGGCGTGCAGCCGCCCTATGCGACGTGGGGGAACATCCTCAACGAGGGCAAGGACACCATCGAGCTGGCGTGGTGGCTGTCCGTCTATCCAGGCCTCGCGATCCTGGTCACGGTGCTCTCCTACAACCTGCTGGGGGAGGGAATCCGCGACGCGCTGGACCCGCGCCTGCGGCAGAGCGCGGGACGGGTTGGCGGTCGCGGCCGTTGACGGTATACTCCGAACGCCGTTTTGGAGCCGAAGTGGCGGAACTGGCAGACGCGCACGTTTGAGGGGCGTGTGGAGCAATCCGTGGGGGTTCGAGTCCCCCCTTCGGCACCATCCTTGCCGTAACGGCTGCGGGATCGACG
>JBBDXO010000295.1:0-10840 GCA_040902295.1 Candidatus Rokuibacteriota bacterium
CGGGCACATGACCCTGAATCATGCGCGTCTGCCAATTCCGCCACTTCGGCTCGGTGGGCTCGTCCATAATACGGATTGGTCATGCCGAGTCAAGCCGACGAGCAGACGCGCAACATCGCGACCAACCGGCGCGCGCGCCACGAGTACGAGATCCTCGAGACGATCGAGGCCGGGCTGGTGCTGCGCGGCACCGAGGTGAAGTCGCTGCGCGACAGCCAGGTGACGTTCAAGGACGCCTACGCCACCATCCGGAACGCCGAGGGCTGGCTGCGCGGCTGCCACATCAACCCGTACAGCCACGGCACCGACGCCAACCACGATCCGGAGCGGGATCGCAAGCTGCTGCTGCACAAGAAGGAGATCGCGCGGCTGGCGGGCAAGGTGGCCGAGCGCGGATTGACGCTCGTCCCCCTTCGTCTATACTTGAAGAATGGCCGCGTGAAGATCGAGCTGGGTCTGGCGCGCGGCAAGAAGCTCCACGACAAGCGCTCCGCCATCAAGGAGCGTACCGTGAAGCGCGAGATGGACCACGCGGCCCGCGAGGGCCGCAAACGATGGTAGTGCGAGGTGAGCCGGGTTCGACCGGCGAGCCGAGCGAAAGACGATGGTCGTGCGAGGTGAGCCGGGTTCGACCGGCGAGCCGAGCGAAATACAAGAGAAGGTCATCGCGAAAAACTGAATGGGGGCGACAGGTTTCGACGGGGATCAGTGACGTCCAGGCTGCGTCTCGAGGTTTCTCACCCCTCGTTAATAAGTGAGAATGGCATAGCTGCCAACACTCAGCTAGCTCTGGCGGCTTAACAACCGTCAGTGTCGGCCAGGTCGAGCCATCAGGGCCTGGGAACCGGCATCATATTCTGGTGGCTGGCTCCAACCTTTGTCTCAGGGGCGGGGCGAGAACAATGAGGCTGGTCCGAAGCTCTCCTGTCGGCTGGAGGGCGGAAGGACGAGAGAGCCGTAAGATAAACCGACTACCGACGTAGACGCCTGCGGCTGAGGGTTTCCGGACGTGGGTTCGATTCCCACCGCCTCCACCATCGTGCTATCGTCGCCGTGCGCCGCGCGCAAGACGATGATCCACGTGCTCGATCGGTACGTCTACCGCGAGATGTTCCCCGTCCTCGTCCTGGGGGTCGGTGTCTTCACGTTTCTCCACGTGATGGACCGCGTCCGCGATTTCATCAACAGTGCATCAGGTGATGGGCGCGCAGCGCGCGTCCCCAGCGCGAGGGCAGGGGCCCGCGATGGATCGCGTAGTGCAGCAGGTCGTAGCCCAGGCGGTGCAACAGGTACTCGAGGAGCGTCCACAGCAGCAGGCCGGCGGCGAAGAGGATCACCGTCTGCCCCGTCGACACGCCGGCGTGGAGCCCGTACCACAGCAAGCCGACCGATGCGGGGAGGTAGATCATCGCCAGCGTCCGCGGGCGGGCGCAGGTGAACCACTCGAAGAAGCCCAGGCTGAACATCACCGGCCGGCCGGGTCGCGGATGCGTCCAGTCGTACACGCCCAGCGTCAGCGGGCCGATGATCCGGAACTCGCCCGGTCCGCACGTACAGGGTCCCTGCACCCCGACACCCGCCTGCCCGCGCCTCGTGAATTATCCGGGCTAGGTGCCGAACAGGCGGTCCCAGATCGTGGTCGACACTCCGAAGCGTGACTCCGGGGTGCGGTAGTGCGCCGAGCGCATCGGCTTTTCGGCGCGCATCCCGATCGGCGACGGGTTCGCGAGCACCGCCGCGCACTACCGCCGGTGCGGCTGGCTGTGATCACGGAAGGTCCAGCAATCTGCGCAGCGCCTCCAGCTCGTCCGGCCTCACCTCCGGCCGGCGCCGCAGCTCGTCGTGCACGTGCGCGGGATCGGCGTCGATCGCGCGCGCCGTCTTCGCGAAGTCTCCGACCACGCGCCGGGCCAGGCGCTCGGCCTTGGCGGCCGCCACCGGCCTCAGGATGCGGCTCAGCATGTCGATGACCGCGTTGTCGATCCTGAGGAAGCCCGTGATGGTGGGCGTGATGAGCGCGCGGCCGTCTGGCGCCGGCCGCGCCGTGTACTCCAGGATGGCCACGGCCCGGCCGTGGATCGCGGGCACCGCGCCCTTCTTGTAGTGACCGCGCAGGTACACGACCCGGCGACCGGCGGCGGCGGACACGATCGAGAAGTCTCCCACCGCGCCCGCGCCGTCGTCCACGCGCAGGCCGCCGGCCTCGCGCCAGACGCGGTAGGGCCCGATCTTCAGCGCCTGCGTGACCTGCGTGGTCAGCTCGGGATGGTCGAGGAGGTACTCGAAGACGCGCAGCGGCAGGCGGAACGTCTCGCCGCTCACGCGCCCGGTGACGGAGGCGCGCTCGGTGACGTCCCGCACGAGCGCCACCGCCGATTCCGAGGCGGCCAGGCCGCCGGCGACGACGAGCATCGCCGCCGCGCCCGCGACCGCCGTGAGGACCGCCCTGGTCATGACAGGCATCCTTGTGGCCAACCGCGGGCATGGTACACGCGCGGGCGGGGCGCCGCCCGTTTGACCTCACGCGCGCGATGCGTTACTGATGACCGGCTCATGGCCACCGCCGTCCACGCGCAAGTCCTGCCGCGCTTCGTGCCGCCCGCGCCATGAAGCCGGCGCCCTTTCGCTACGCGCGGCCGCGCACGGTGGCGGACACCGTGGGCGCGCTCGCGGAGGCCGGCGGCGAGGCGAAGATCCTCGCCGGCGGCCAGAGCCTGGTGCCGATGCTGAACATGCGGCTGGCGCGGCCGGCGCTCGTCATCGACCTCAACGGCGTGGAGGGGCTGGGGGCCATCACGCCCTCGGCGGCGGGCGGGCTGCGCATCGGCGCCCTCGCGCGTCACGCCGACCTCGCCGCCTCGCCCCTCGTGCGCGCGCGCGCCCCGCTGCTGGCGCAGGCGGCGCGCCACATCGGCCACACGGCCATCCGCAACCGGGGCACGCTCGGCGGCAGCCTGGCGCATGCCGATCCCGCCGCCGAGCTGCCGGCGGCGGTGGTGGCTCTCGATGCCAGCCTCATCGTCGTGGGACGGAGCGGCACTCGCATGATCCCCGCCGGGGACTTCTTCGTCGGCCTGTTGACGACGGCGCTCGAGGCGGACGAGATCCTCACCGAGGTCCACGTGCCGCCGCCGCGGGGGGCGTGGGGCTTCGCGGAGATCGCGCGACGTCCGGGGGATTTCGCGCTCGTGGGCCTCGCGGCCGTCCTCGTGCCCGCCGCCGCCGCGCCGTCGCGCCTCGAGGGCGCGCGCCTGGTCGCCTTCGGCGTCGGCGACGGCCCCGTGCGGCTGACACAGGCCGAGCGCGCGCTCGCCGGTGCTGCGCCGGATGCCGCCGCCGCCCGCGCCGCCGCGCTCGCGGCGGGCGAGGGCTGCACGCCTGCCGATGACGTGCACGCCTCCGCCGAGTACCGCCGTCATCTCGTCACCGTGCTCGCCGAGCAGGTCGTGCTCGAGGCGATCGCGCGCCTGGCGCCGCCGCGGTGAGCGAGCGCGTGGAGGCGGTCGCCGTCCGGCTCACCGTCAACGGCCGCGCCGTGGAGGCGAGCGTGGAGCCGCGGTGCTCCCTCGCCGACTTCCTGCGCGAGCAGCTCGGGCTCACGGGCACCCACGTCGGCTGCGAGCACGGCGTGTGCGGCGCGTGCACCGTGCTCGTGGACGGACGCAGCGCGCGCGCCTGCCTGCTCCTCGCCGTGCAGCTCGAGGGCGCCGCCGTCACCACCATCGAGGGGCTGACGCCGGCGGAGGGCCTGAGCCGGCTCCAGGAATCCTTTCGCGCCTGCCACGCGCTCCAGTGCGGGTTCTGCACGCCCGGTATGATCGTGGCCGCCACCGAGCTGCTGCAGGACAACCCCTCGCCCACGGCGGACGACATCCGCGACGGGCTGTCCGGCAACCTCTGCATGTGCACCGGCTACGTGAACATCGTGCGCGCGGTGCAGGAGGCAGCCGCGCGATGAGCGGCTGGGTGGGCGCCTCCGTCCCGCTCAAGGAGGACGCGCGCTTCGTGGCCGCGCGCGGCCGCTACATCGACGACATCGCGCGGCCGCGCCTGTTGCACGCGGCCATGCTGCGCAGCCCGCACGCGCACGCCCGCATCGTCTCCGTGGACACGCGGGCGGCGGAGGCGATGCCGGGCGTCTTCGCCGTCCTCACCGGCGCCGCCGCCGCCGCCTCGTCGGGGCCGATCCGCCCGCTCATCCCCACGCCGGCGGGGGTGCGGGACTTCTGCCTGGCGGTGGACCGCGTCCGCTTCGTGGGCGAGCCGGTGGCGGGGGGGGGGGGGGGGGGCCGCGCCACCGCCGAGGACGCGCTCGAGCGCATCGGGGTCGTGTACGAGCCGTTGCCGGCCGTCGTCGATCCCGAAGCGGCGCTGCGGCCGGACTCGCCGCTGCTCTACGACGAGATGGGCACCAACGTTGTCTGGCACGACACGCTGACCTACGGCGACGTCGACGGCGCCCTCGCGCGCGCGGCGGGCGTGCTGCGCGAGCGCTTCACGATCCAGCGCTACGCCTCCACGCCGCTGGAGACGTTCGGCGCCATCGCCGAGTACGACGCCGGCCTCGACGCCTTCGACTTCTGGACCAACGACCAGCGGCCGGGGCTGACCATCGCCATCCTCGCCGACTCGCTGGGCGTGCCGCAGTCGCGCATCCGCCTGCGCTGCCCCGACATCGGCGGCGCCTTCGGCAACAAGCGGCGCCCCGCCTACCTGCTCGTGTGCGCGCTGCTCGCCCGCACGTCGGGGCGGCCGGTGAAGTGGATCGAGGACCGCATCGAGAACCTCACCGCCCTCATGCACGCCTGCAACGGCGTCATGGACGTGGAGCTGGCGTATGCCGCCGACGGCACCGTGCTCGCGCTCAGCGTCCGCGACGTGAGCGACGAGGGCAAGAACCTCGTCACGCCCACGCAGCACAACCTCATCAAGCTGGGCAACATCGCCAACGGCTATCGCATTCCCGCCATCCGGTACGAGGCGTTCTCGGTGCTCACGAACAAGTGCCCGAGCGGCGCCAACCGCGGCATCGGCAAGCCGTTCATGTGCTTTGCGGTGGAGCGCTCGATGGCGCTGCTCGCGCGCCGCCTCGGGCTCGACCCCGCCGAGGTGCGCCGGCGCAACTACGTGCAGCCCGAGCAGATGCCGTACACGACGCCGCCGGGCGCCCAGTACGACAGCGGCGACTACCCGGCCACGCTGGAGCTGGCGCTGCGCCGTTTCGACTACGCGGGCTGGCGCGCCGAGCAGGCGCGCGCCCGCGCCGACGGCCGGCTGCTCGGCATCGGCATCGCGACCTCCGTGGAGCCGGCGGGCACGAACCTGGCGTCGTACGAGCTGGTCACGGGGCGCCGCGGGGCCTCGGGCTCGGCGGAAGCGGCGATGGTGCGCATGGAGCCGGACGGCAGCGTGCGCGTGGCCTTCGGCGATCCGGCGAGCGGGCAGGGCTACGAGACGGTGGTGGCGCAGATCGTGGCCGACGAGCTGGGGCTCAGCCCCGACCGCGTGACGGTGGCGCGCGGCTTCGATTCCTCCATCACGCCGTGGCTGTACCTGTCCGGCAACTACTCGAACAAGTTCTCCGTCACGGACGTGGGCGCCATCGTGGGCGCCGCCGCGCGCGTGCGCGACAAGCTCCTGCGGCTGGCCGCCCACCGGCTGGAGATCGCCGCCGCCGACCTCGACGTGCGCGGCGGCAACGTGATCGTGCGCGGCGCGCCCGATCGCAACGTCAGCTTCCAGGAGCTGGCGCGCACGGCGTACGCGGACGTGCTGGGCCTGCCCGTGGGCGAAGAGCCGGGCCTGGAGTCACGCCACGCCTATCAGAATCCGCTCGCCGCCCCCGTCGACTCGGCGCGCCGCGTCCGCTCGCAGCTCGTGTTCTCCAACGCCGCGCACTGCTGCCTGGTGGAGGTCAATCCGAAAACGGGCGTCGTCACGCTGCTGAAGTACGTCGTCGTCCACGACTGCGGGCGCGAGCTGAACCCGCTCATCGTGGAAGGCATGGTGCACGGCTCCACGGTGCACGGCATCGGTGCTGCCCTGCTGGAGGAGTTCCGCTACGACGAGCAGGGCCAGCTCCTGACGTCGACCTTCATGGACTATCTCAAGCCGACGGCCGCCGACGTGCCGGACATCGAGGTGCACCGGCTCGAGCATCCCTCGCCCTTCACGCCGCTCGGCGCCAAGGGCGTGGGCGAGGGCGGCGCCATCCCGGGACCCGCCGCGGTGGCCAACGCCGTCGAAGATGCGCTCACTCCGTTCGGGACCGTGGTCCGCTCGCTGCCGATCACGCCCGAGCAGGTGTGGCGCTGGATGCAGGCGCCCGCGTAGCGATCGGGAGGAGCGTGGGCGGCGTGACGATGCCGCCCGCGCCGGAACCTGGTCCCGGTCGCGCGCGGCGGCGGGTCAGCGGGCTACGGAGTGCAGGGGCTTAACCGGCGTGGCCGGGGACGCTGAACTGGCAACCGAAGGCAGCGTGGCAACCGCTAACCGGTTGGATCATAGGTCCCTCCTGGTGAATGAAGGTGACCGGTCGACCCCGATCGGGCGGCCAGCATACTCCAGCCGGGGCACGGGCGGTACGGCGCGGCAAACTTCGTCCACCGAGGGCGCGGTTGCTAGAATAGCCGCACTCATGCACGGGATCCGCCTGCTCGTCGTGCTCGTCACGCTGATCGCCGCCCGCGTCTGCGGCGCCGAGGTGCCCACGTTCGTTCACGAGGGCCGGGCCTACGTCGAGCTGAGCCGGGTGGCGGAGAGCGTCGACAGCCGGCTCGAGGGCACGGCCGACAGCCCGCAGGCGTTCCTGCGCACGCCGGGGCACGTCGTCACCGTGACGCGCAACTGGGCGCGCGTGACCGTGAACGGCACGCCCATCGTGCTGGACGCGCCCGTGCGCGTCGACAAGGACGGCCGCTGGATCGCGCCCCGGACATTCCTGACCGACGTGCTGCCGCGGATCGTCCCCGCCGCCGCCGCTGCCCCTGCCCCTGCCGCGCCCCCGGCCGTGGTCAGCGCGGCGCGCGTTGCCACGGCGTTGCCGCCCGCCGCCATCGCGCCCCGGGCGGCCACTCCGCCGCCCGCCGCGCCACCCGCTCCGGTCGTCGCTCCGCGCGTCGCCGCCCTGCCGCCGCCGACGCCACCGCCACCTCCCCGGGTGGCCCCGCCGCCGCCGGCTGTCGCACCCGCGCTACCGCCTGCGCCCCGGGTGGCCACGCCGCCCGCGCCCGCTGCCCCACCCGCGCCCGCGCCGCCTCGCGTGGCCCCGCCGCCGCCGGGCGCGACACTCGAGGAGCTGCGGTACCGGTCGTATCCGGCGTTCACCCGCATCGTGCTCGAGACATCGGCGCCCATCAGCCATCGGGTCGAGGTGAGCGGCACGAAGGAGGCGCGCGTGCGGCTGCTCGCGGTCACCGGCCCCGAGCAGGCGCACGAGATCTCCGATGGGTACGTGAACGTGGCGCGGCTGGAGCGCGCGGGGAGCGACACCCTGCTGCGGGTGGCGCTCGACGACGTTCCCGGCGACGTCAAGGTGTCGGCGCTCGCGGACCCGCCGCGCCTGCTGCTGGACTTCGCCCGCCCCGCCGTCGTGGCGCCGCGGGAGAGCCGCGCGGCGATCCCCCCGCTGCGCGTGGTCGTGCTCGACGCCGGCCATGGCGGCCACGACTCCGGCGCCGTCGGCCCCGGGGGCCTCCAGGAAAAAGAGCTGGTGCTCGACGTCACGCGGCGCGTGGCCAAGCTCGTGACCGAGCGCCTGGGCGTGAAGGTCGTGCTGTCGCGGGACGGCGATCACTTCGTGCCGCTGCGCGACCGCACCACGCTCGCCAACAAGGCGGGCGCCGATCTCTTCGTGTCCATCCACGCCAATGCCCACCGCCACGCCGCCTCGCGGGGCGTGGAGACCTACTTCCTGTCCTCGGAGGCCACCGACAGCGCCGCGCGCCAGGTGGCGGCGGCGGAGAACGGTGTCATCCAGCTGGAGAACCCCGCCGCCGGCGCGCGCAACGACGTGGTGAAGACGATCCTCTGGGACCTCGCGCAATCGGAGTTCCAGTCGGAGTCGTCCCGCCTCGCCGAGATCGTCCAGGACTCCATGACGCAGACGCTGCGCATTCCCAACCGCGGCGTCAAGCAGGCCGGCTTCTACGTGCTGGGGGGCGCCGCCATGCCGGCCATCCTCGTCGAGATCGGGTTCGTGAGCAATCCCAGGGAGGAGCGGCGCTTGAAGGACCGCAAGTATCGTGACGAGATCGCCAAGGCGATCTTCGCCGGCATCGCCGAGTACAAGCGCCAGTCCGATGTTCGCGCGGGGGCCGAGAACCCCGCGCCCGTCCGCGTCGGACAGGAGCGGTAGCATGGCCCGTCCGGACGGCCGTGCGCCCGATCAGCTCCGCCTCGTCGTCGTCACGCGCGACTTCCTGCTGCACCCCGAAGGCTCCGTCCTCGTGGAGTTCGGCGCCACGAAGGTCATCTGCACGGCCACCCTGGAGGAGAAGGTGCCGCCCTTCTTGAAGGGGCAGGGGCTCGGGTGGGTGACGGCGGAGTACGGCATGCTGCCGCGCTCGACGAACACGCGCATGTCGCGCGAGAACCGCGGGCCCAGCGGCCGCTCGCAGGAGATCCAGCGCCTCGTGGGGCGGGCGCTGCGCGTCGTCATCGACCGCGCCAAGATGGGCGAGCGCACGGTGTGGATGGACTGCGACGTCATCCAGGCCGACGGCGGCACGCGCACGGCCGCCATCACGGGCGGCTTCATCGCGCTCGCCGATGCGCTGGGGCGGGTGCCCGGGCTCGACCTGCGCGCCGTCATCCGCGACTGCGTGGCCGCCATCAGCGTGGGCATCGTGCAGGGCCGCCCCGTGCTCGACCTCAACTACATCGAAGACTCCAGCGCCGAGGTCGACATGAACGTGGTCATGACGGGCGCGGGCGCGTTCGTCGAGGTGCAGGGCACCGCCGAGCAGGCGCCCTTCCAGCGCGCCCGCCTCGACGAGATGCTGGCCCTGGCCTCCACCGGCATCGAGCGGCTGGTCGCGCTGCAGCGCCGTGCCCTCGCCGCCCGTGGCGAGCGCGTCTTCACCCTCTAGGCCCCCGCTCGTGCTCGCCACGCTCAACCGGTCGAAGGGCCGCGAGCTGGCGGGCCTGCTGCATGGCATTCCGTACGAGATCCGTTTGCTCGCCGACACGCCGGGCGCGCGGCTGCCGGAGGAGACGGAAGACACCTACCGGGGCAACGCCCTGCTGAAGGCCCGCGCGGCCGCCCGCCTTACCGGGCACGTGGCGCTCGCCGACGATTCCGGCCTGGAGATCGATGCGCTCGGCGGCGAGCCCGGCGTGCGCTCGGCGCGCTTCGGCGGCCCCGGCCTCGATGACGCCGCCCGCACCGCGCTGCTGCTGGCGAGGCTGGCCGAGCGGCCGGGCGCCCCGCGCTCGGCGCGCTATCGCTGCGTCATCGCCATCGCGGACGGCGCCGGCCGCGAGCACGTGGTGGAGGGCGTCGTGGAGGGCGTCATCGCGCAGGCGCCGCGCGGCGGCGGCGGGTTCGGCTACGACCCGGTGTTCGTCTACCCGCCGCTGGGCCGCACCTTCGCCGAGGTGACGGAGGACGAGAAAGCGCGCGTGAGCCATCGTGCCGTCGCCGCCCGCGCGGCCCGGGCGCTGCTCGCCGGCTGATATACTTCGCTCGCCCCCCCGCGGTAACGCATGTCCAAGGCATTCACGAACGAAGACACGCCGGCCCCCGACGACGCCGAAGCGCTCCCCCCGCGTCCGGCGCCGCTGCCCATCACGCCCGCCGGCCACGCGCGGCTTGCGCAGGAGCTGGCCGCGCTCACGCGAGGCGCTCCGGCCGGCGCTGCCGAGATCGGCGCGCGGCGGGCCCGCGTGCTCCGCCAGGTGCTCGAGTCCGTCTACGTGGTCGAGCCCGCGGGCGACGACGGGCGCGTCGCGTTCGGGGCGCGCGTCACCGTCGAGGACGCCGGCGGCCACGAGACGTCGTACGAGCTCGTCGGCCCCGACGAGGCCGATCTCGCGGCGGGCCAGATCAGCGTCGCCTCCCCCGTCGCGCAGGCGCTGCTCGGCAAGCGCGCGGGCGACCGCGCCGTCCTTCGCCGGCCCAAGGGAAGCGAGGAGGTGACGGTGGTCGCGGTCGCCCGGGGCGGGCCATCGCGCGCGGGGTCATGACGGCAGCGTGTCGAGCAGGGCGACCGATCGCGCCACAGCCGCCTGCGGCGCGAAGGGAGGGGTGGCGCGACTCCAGCGCATCGGGTCACGGCGGAGAAGCGGGAATGATAAGATTTCCGCGGCATTCGGGGTGTAGCGCAGCCTGGTAGCGCACCTGCTTTGGGAGCAGGGGGCCGCCGGTTCAAATCCGGCCACCCCGACCATTCCACCGACTCCGTCGCGCCTCGGCTCACGACGGCTGTGCTAGACTCGCTGCCGCTTCGACCAATGTCACGCGCCGTGCGAGGAGACCGCCCATGACACTGCCCGCCAAGAGCGTGCTCACCGCAGCTCTCGTGCTGTTCGCCACCACCGCGTGGGCCTTCAACTGCCCGGTCGTCATCAAGCAGGCCGAGGATCTCATCAAAAAGGCGGAGATGGGCAAGAGCAACGCGGATACGCGGCCGTTGATCGACGAGGCCAAGAAGCAGCTCGCCGAAGCGAAGGCGCATCACGAGACGGCGAAGACGAAGAAGGATCATGGCGACGCCGTGCGCAAGGCGAAGGTGGCGGCCGCGTTCGCCGAAGAAGCCATCGTCCTCCAGTCTCCCTAGCTAGAGCGGATTATTCGTGAGGCGCGGGCGGGCGGGTGTCGGGGTGCGGAGACCACGTGGAT
>JBBDXO010000296.1:0-1606 GCA_040902295.1 Candidatus Rokuibacteriota bacterium
ATGTAGCCAATCGCCCAGCCGCCCTCGGTCCGAAGCGGCCACCATCCACGTGGTCGCGGCCCCTGGAGCGCCGCCCGTCCGCGCCCAACGCACGGCAGTGGCGTTCCGCGGCCGCAGACTAGTGCCGGATGCCGGGAGCACTGATCGGCTTGCCGTTGTCGAACGAGGCGAGATACAGCTCGAGCTCGGCGTACTCGACCGCATCCGCAGGGAGCATGTTCATGCCGAGCGGCGTCATGCACCACTGGAAGCGCTTGCGGATGTCCCACACCTGCGACTGGCTCGTCCGCCACGTCGGAAAATGCCGCGTCACGCCGGCGGACACGTCGGCGAGCAGGCGCCCGCCGAGAAACTTGTTGGCGCCCTTCTCCGGCACGTGGCAGTCCGCGCACGAGTGATTGCGCTCCCCGACGCGGCGATAGAACGACGCCTTGCCCCGCTCGAACGCCGCGCGCCCCGCAGCACTGCTCACGTCCACCGCGAGCGGCAAGCCGTTCGACGCCATGCGGATGAGCATGGTCATGTTCAGATTGTCCGCGCTCTGCGCGAGCATCGGTCGACCCGTTGTGGCGGGCCCGTGCACGGTGAGCCAGTCCTCGATGGACATCACGCGGCCGGTGGACGTCATGAGCCGGGGATAGCGCGTGGCGACGCCCTTCATCGCCGTCGCCGGCGCCGCGGTATGGCACGTCGCGCACGACGGCCCCGACGGCCCCGGCGTCTTCCAGAAATCCTCGGCGCTTTCCGCCATCAGCACGGCCGGGTTGTTCGTGGGGTCGAGGTTGTCGCCGAAGCCCACCGGCGTGCTGCGCGTGCTCGGGTCGCGCTCGGTGTCGCGCTCCGGCCGCGCGGGGCCTTTCAGCGATTGCAGATACGCGACGACGTGGACGATCTCCTCCGGGGTGAAGGCGCCCGTGGCGCCCCACGGCGGCATCACGGTGTTCGGGAACACGGAGCGCGCATCGTAGATCTGGGCGTACAGGTACTCGCTGCTCAGGCCGCGGTCGCCGATGGCGGACAGGTCGGGGCCCACGTTGCCCGCCGGCCACACGTCGTCGCCGGGGATGAGGTGGCAGCCCGTGCACGGCGCCTTGGCGCGCGCGCGGAAGAGCGCGCGTCCCTTGGCGGCGTCGCCGGTGAGCCCGGCCGGCATGGTCGCGCGCGCCACCGGGGGCTCGGGCCGCTGGTCACCGTACGCGTAGGTACGGAAGGCGCCGTAGTCCTGCGTCGTCCATCCCTTGTAGCGGACGGCGACGCGGGTGCCGTCGGGCAGGGTCTTGATCTCGCCCCGCGCCTCGGGAATCGTGCGCGGCGCTTCGCGCGCGGTGGCGGCGCCGGCGATCACGGCCGCGGCCAGGATGACGGCGGGCCAGGCTCGCACGTCAGGAGAGCTTGATGTCGGCGGTCCCCTCGTACGTGCCGCCCGCGGTGTCGGTGAACGTCACCGTCACCGTGCCGGGAGCGGTCACCTTGAGGGGAAAGGCGAAGAACGGGTTCTCGCTCACGCTCTGCGTGGTGTCGAAGGAGGCCACGGTCTTGCCGGCGTACGTCGCCACCACCTTCGTGATGTAGTTGTACTTCTTCTCGACCACCTTGCCCGCGCGGT
>JBBDXO010000297.1:0-10694 GCA_040902295.1 Candidatus Rokuibacteriota bacterium
TTGCGGAGGAAGAAGACCAGGTTGCGGTAGTTGTCCTGCCACGACCACTTCTCGGCGAGGTCGCCGATGATCGTGTCCATGCTCTCCTGCTTCTTCAGGGGGTCGAAGAAGACCAGGTTGTTGAAGCAGGGCGAGGCCGGCCACACGACGTCGATCGTCGCCGTCTCGTGAACGGCGAAGCCCTGCGCCGGGTCGCCGCGCTGGGGGAGGTTCAGCACGCCGCCGGACTTCGGCGCCTGGCTGACGGCGGGGGCGACGAAGACGAGGGCGAGCACGAGGCTGAGGACGGACAGGGACAGCACGGTACGGCTGAATCGCTGCATATAGGGACCTCCCCGGTCGTTTCTGATGTCAGGGCAACGGTGGCTGAGTGTACGTGAAAAGACGGTAGCGGACAACGCATCGGGCGTGCCGCAGCGCGTCGCAGGCTTTTACAGCATTCGCAGCAGGACGTGGATGCCATAGATGGCGCCGCCCGCGAGACCCCCCACCACGGTGCCGTTCACCCGGATGAACTGCAGGTCGTCGCCGGCATGCTCCTCGATGAGCCGCACCGCGCCCTCCGGCCCGAGGGCGCGCACGCCGTTCTCGATGAAAGAGGCCAGGCGGCCGTGATGGCGCTCCACGAGGTCGGTCACGCGCGCCTTGATCCAGCGGTCCACCTCCACGCGCAGCTCCGCGTCCTCGATCAGGGTCACGCGGGCGCGCTCGAGGCGGTCGGCCAGCCACTCCACCACCTGCGAGCGGTCGCGGAGGAGATCGGCCAGGAGGGCGCGGTGCAGGGCGCCGGCGGCGTCCTCGAAGAGCTGCGCGATGGCGGGTGTCTCGAGGAGCTGGCGCTTGGCCTCCTCCACTTTCGCGGCGAGGACGGCGTCCGTGGCGAGGCGACGCTCGAGGTCGGCGACCACCTCGCCCCACCGCTCCCGCAGCGGGTGCTCCGGATCGGCGGCCACCTGCTTGAGCCCCGCGTGCAGGGCCGCCACCAGCCGCTCGCGGTCGATGATGCCCAGGGCGGAGGCGAGCCCGACGAACAGGCGCGGGTACTTGCCGAGCCGCGCGCGGTAGCGGGCGAGGAGGTCGTCGATGAGCTCACCCACGGTGGCCCGGAACTCGGGGCGGTCCATCGCGTCCGCGAGCACGGTGAGCAGCCCCTGGACCGCGTGCTGGTCCCAGCCGTGCCGGCGCGCCACGCCGAGCGCGGCCGCGAGCGCGGGGGCCACGGGCTGGTCCATGAGCGCCCGGCGCAGGCGCGCGAGCAGCTCCCCCGACGTCGCGGGCGTGACGAGGTCGGCGACCCACTGCACAGCCGTGAGGGTGGCGGTCTCGAGGTCACGGCGCGACACGCGCGCCGCGCCCTGCGCGAGCAGCTCGGCGACGTCGATGCGGCCGATCTCCTCGCTCACGTACTCCTTGGTCAGCACGCGGTTGCCCACCATGCTGCCCACGCGGGCGGCCATGAGCTCCCAGTTCGAGGGAATGAGCGCGGTGTGCGGGATCGGGATGCCGAGGGGATGGCGAAAGAGCGCGGTCACCGCGAACCAGTCCGCGAGCCCGCCCACGACGCCCGCCTCCGCCATCGCGAGGACGAGGCCACCCCAGAAGCCATCGCGGAACGGATAGGCGCCGATGGCAATGAGGGCGGCGGCAACCAGGACCCCGAGCGCAAGCCGTCGCTGCGGCCGCACGTCAGCGCGGCGCGGGACCGAGCAGGAAATCGAGCATGCGGTCGGTGGCACGCGGGCCCGCCGGATAGGTGTGCCGGCCGCGCGGGTCGCCGCCGCTCCACGCGTGGCCCATGTTCCGGATCAGCCACGTCTCCACCACCGGCCTCCCCCGCCCGTCGCGGTGCACCGACGTCACCGCGCCGGGCTGCGACTCGGTCGCCGACGAGACCATGCCGACCGCGCGCGCGAACATCGTCTCGAGCGCGGAGAGGTTGGCCGCGTTGACGACGCGGTCGACGGCGCCCTGCCAGAGCGAGGCGCGCACGGGCAGCGTGCGGGCGCCCGTCACGTCCAGGCACGCCTGGGCGGCCGCGGCGCCGTCGCCGCCGCGGCCGCGCATGCACTGGATGGCCCCCTCGGCGCCCACCCCGCAGCGGTACGCGCCGCCCGCCAACACGCCCACGCCGCTCACCAGCGACGGCGCCGCGCACACGAGGTTGACGGCCATGAACCCGCCCGCCGAGAAGCCCAGCACGACCGCGCGGCGGTCCCCGAGCCCGTGCTCGCTCGCGATGTGCCGGGCGAGCGCCAGGATCTCGGCCGTCTCGCCTCGCGCCGCCGTGTGCGAGCCGGCCTCGTACCAGTTCCAGCAGCGGTAGGGATGGGCGGCCCGGCCCTGCGCCGGGTACACGATCACGAGACCGCGACGGTCGGCCGCCTCGTTCAATCGCGTGCCGCGCGCAAAGTCGTCGGGCGTCTGCCAGCATCCGTGCAGGGCGATCACCAGCGTGCTGGCGGCGGTGGCCGGCACGTACAGCCGGTACGCCCGGCCCTCGTGGACGCCGCTCGTGAACGAGCCCGCCTGCGCCGGGCTCCCGGCGGTGACCTGCGCGACGACGGCGAGCGCCGCCAGCAGCCCTCTCATCCCGGCCACCGGCGCCTCAGGCCGATCGCCGCCGCGCCGGCGGCCGCAGGCGCCGTCGCGGCAGCAGCACGCGCCCGCCCTTGACGGCCCAGACGCCGCGCGGGCTGAGCCGCACGGCAGGCAGGAAATCCGCGGCCAGGAACAGCAGGGTGAAGAGCGGGTCGTGATGCGCGTAGCCGCGCTGCACGAGCTGCGCCCGCAGCGCCTGCTCCCAGCCGGCGGCGTCGACGAGCGATCCCCGCGCCATGATGCCGCCCAGCGGCAGCGCCCGCTCGTAGACGACGCTGTCGCCCTCGGTGATGACCACCCCGCCCCCGATGCGCGTGAGCCGGCTCACCGCGCGCGCCATCGCGTCCCGGCTGCGGCCGAGCGCCAGGATGTTGAAGTCCGTCGTGATCGTGGTGGCCAGCCCGTCGAGGCGGTCGGCGAAGCCCGCCACGAGCGCCGGCGCCACCCAGCGGCCGCCGCGGTCCACGAGCGCGGCGTGCAGATCACCGGGGCCCGGCGCGCGCTCCTCCAGCGTCGTGATGACCGCGCTCACCAGTCGCAGCACGGGGTACGTCGCGCGCGGCGGCAGCGCGAAATCCTCCGGGCGCGCCTGCCAGCGCGCGGCCAGGCGCGCGTGCGGCGAGGTGAACACGCGGGCCCACGCCGGCTCCGGCACGTCGACGAGGACGCGGCCGCGATCGGCGGCCACCCGCCCGCGCGCGATGACCGCCTGCGGCCGGGGCTGGCTGAGGTCCTCGAGCACGCACACGTCGGCGTAGCGGCCGGGGGCGATGCCGCCCACATCGTCGTCGCGCCGGAAATACACGGCCGGGTTGAGCGTGGCCATGCGGTAGGCGTCGATGGGCGTCACGCCCCGGTCGAGGGCGGTGCGGATGAGGTGGTCGACGAAGCCGTGCGCGCGGATGAAGGCCGGCATCGAGCCGTCCGTGGTCAGCATCACCCGCGAGGCAAGCGCGGGCGCGTCCTTGAGCGCATCGAGCAGGCCGTTGAGATCGGGGCGCAGCGACGACTCGCGCAGCATCACGGCGATGCCCTGCCGGGCGCGGTCGAGCACCTCGCGCGCGGTGATGGGCTCGTGATCGGAGGTGAGGCCGCCGGCGGCGAGGGCCGGGATCTTGTCGGCGGCGGCGCCCGCCGTGTGGCCTTCCACGCGCTGCCCGCGCCCGAGCGCCAGGTGCAGGCGCCGCAGGAGGTCGGCGCTGCCCGCGTGCACGTCCGGCCACCGCGTCACCTCGCCCGCGGCCACGGACCACGGGTGCGCGAGCGCCCGCCGGATGTCGCGCAACGGGAAGCGGCGGGCCTCGTCCGTGGTGCGCGTCTGCGCCTGCACGCGGATCATCCAGTAGAACTTCACCGGCGAGCGGGCGAGCGCATCCGCCACCATCTGGAATCCGCGCACCCCGCCCAGCTCCCAGAGCTGCAGCGTGTCGCACACGAGCGTGGTCGTGCCCAGCGGCAGCACGTGTCGCGCGAGGGCGGTGGGGGTGATCATGTGCGCCGGATGCACGTGGGGATCGATGTAGCCGGGGACGAGCACGCGCCCCGCCGCGTCCACCTGCTGCGTGCGCGGCCCCACCATGTCGTCACGCAGGCCGACGTAGGCGATGCGCTCGCCCGCGACGGCGACGTGGGCGGGGTAGAGCTCGCCCGTGTAGACGTTGAGCAGCGTGCCGCCGCGCACGAAGAGATCGGCCGCGCGCTCACCGCGGGCGACAGCCGTGAGGCGTCGGCGCTCGGCGACGGTCATAGCGCGATTATGCCACCCGTCTACAATACCCACGTGGAGTCTATCCGCATCGACGAGTCCGTTCGGGTGCCGGCGCACGCCCTCCACGTGCGCGCGGTGCGCGCCTCGGGCCCGGGGGGGCAGAACGTCAACAAGGTGGCCACGAAGATCGACCTCCGGGTCGATCTCGCGGCGGTGGAGGGGCTCAGCGCGGACGCGCGGGCGCGGCTGCAGTGGCTCGCCCGCCACCGTCTGGATGCGGCAGGGCGGCTGGTGGTCACCAGCCAGGTGACGCGCAACCAGGCGCGCAACCTCGAGGACGCCCGCGACAAGGTGCGCGATCTCGTCGCCGCCGCCCTCGTGCGGCCGCGGGCGCGCCGCGCCTCTCGCCCCACCCTCGCCTCGCGCGAGCGCCGGCTCACCGTGAAGAAGCAGCGCTCGTCGGTCAAGCGTCTGCGCGGGCGCCCGGAGGCGGACTGACGCACGTGTGGGGAGCCCGTACGGCTCCCCACACGGCCGCGACGCAACGCCGCGGCGCTCGCGTCGTGCGCGTTATTTGCGGGAGTTCACGTGGCTGACGCAGTCACCCTGGTTCTTGAAGCTGGGATTTCTGAAGCCGCGCCAGCCGTCGTCCTTGCAGTCGTCGGCATTGCGCGGCCGGCTGGTGGCCGGCGAGGCGGCCGGGCTGTCGTCCACGCGCACGGTGCGCGCCGTCATCCGGTTGCGATCGCCGGTGAAGGTGCCGATCACGGTCACCCGGTCACCGACCTTGAAGCGCTCGCGGACCCGCTCGCGCACGGGGTCGACGTCGACGCGCACGATGCGCCCGTCGTCGGTCCGAAGGCGCATGTTGTCCTCGTGGATGGTCTCCACCTTGCCCTGAACCTGCTGCTCGCCCGACGGCGCCACGGCCGAGGACGACTGCCCGCCGTCGACGCGGACCGTCCGCGCCGTCATCCGGTTGCGATCGCCGGTGAAGGTGCCGATCACGGTCACCCGGTCACCGACCTTGAAGCGCTCGCGCACCTGATCGCGCACGGGGTCGATGTCCACGCGCACGATGCGCCCGTCGTCGGTGCGCAGACGCAGGTTGTCCTTGTGGATCGTCTCTATCAGGCCGGACAGGTGCGTCTCGCCCGTATTCGAGGCGGCCGAGGCCTGGCCGCCCCACGCCCGGCGGTTGAGATCGCGGTCGTCGAAGCGCACATGGCGGGCGGAGAAGCGGTCGCTGCGGGAGTCGCCGTCGCCGATGACGGTCACCATGGCGCCCGGACGAAGGTTGTTGATCATCTCCTCACGGCGGTCCGGAAGGGCGCTGAGGTCGACCCGCACCGTGCGGCCGTCGTCGGCGCGCAGGCGCATCCGCGAGCCCTCGACGTCCTGCACGGTGCCGTGCAGCTGCTCCCAGCCTCGTGGATGGTAGCGGCCGCGCTCCTCGGCCGACGCGCTCCGATAATCCCGGTCGGCGACGACGTTGCCTTCGATGCGATTGTCGCCGGTACGGCGGCCGTAGATCGTCACGTCCTGGCCGGGGGTGCGCGCAGCACCGCTGGCGTGACCCTGCGAGATGTCGACCACGTAGTCCCGGCCGTCATCGCCTTTGACGAAGACGCGGTTGGCCTCGTGATCGGCGTGCTGGGTGGTCCCGTGGGTCACGTATGTGTCGCTGGACGACTGCGCCTGCGCGGCCCCGGCTCCGGCCAGGGTGAGCAGCGCAGCAAGGATATAGGCAAAGGTTTTCATCGCTGGCACCTCCATGCTTGGTGTCACTCCAAGCAAGCGGAGTGCCACCGATTCTTACAGGTTGAGGGCCCGCACCTCGTCCCGGTACCGGCGGACGTTGCCGAGCTTGATGTCCTCGTACCCTCGTATGACGTCCGGCAGGTTCGCCATCTTCACCGCCCGCTCGTACGAGCCCGGCGTGAGCCCCGCCAGCGCCCGGTCGACGAGGCCGCGGTACTCGCCGATGAGGGCGCGCTCGACGCGGCGCACCTCGGCGTAGCCGAAGGGATCGAACGGCGTGCCCCGGAGGCCCTTGAGGGCCCGGAGCAGCCGGAAGGCGGGGTCGAACCAGGTGCCGATCTGGATCTTCTTCTTCATGCCGAGCGCGCGCAGCAGGGGCGGGTGCAGGTTGTACTGCACGCGCGCGCCCGCCGGGAACTGGGCGTTGAGCGCCTGCGCCATGTCGGGGCGCAGATGCAGGCGCGCCACCTCGTACTCGTCCTTGTACGCCATGAGCTTGAAGAGGTGGCGGGCCACGCCTTCCGACAGCCGCGTGTCGCCGGGCACGGCGGCGGCCTCCGCCGCGCGCACGCGCTCCACGAAGTCCACGTACTCGCGCGCGTAGGCGGCGTTCTGGTACTCGATCAGCTCGGGGACCCGGAACTCCAGCAGCCGCTGCAGCTCGCCCTCGGCCTTCACCCGCGCCGTGAGGGCCCGCGCCTGGGCGCTGAGCGCGGCCGCCGGCTGTCCGGCGGCCAGCCGCGGCGGCTTGAGCGTCTTCGACCACTGGGGATCGACGACGAGCAGGCGGCCGGCGCGGAAGGCGTGGGTGTTCATGGCCACCGACACCCCGTTGAGCACGATGGCCTCCTCGATGGCGGCCGCGCTCACGGGAATGGCGCCCGCCTGGTAGGCGGCGCCGAGGACGATCAGGTTGGCGGCCATGTGGTCGTCGAAGAGCGTCTCCGCGAGGCCGAGGGCGTCGAAGTAAACGTTCTCGTCCTTGCGCGTGAAGCGGTTGATGGAGGCGAGCAGGCCGTGGGCGTCGGGGAAGTGCACGTCCGTCTTCGTCACCATCGCCCCCGTGGGCACCTGGCTCGTCGACACCACCGCGATGGTCTTGTCGGGGCGCGCGTGATCGAGGTTCACGGGCGAGGTGGCCACGAGCACGTCGAAGCCGAGGTAGCAGTCGGCTTCGCCCGCGGAGACCTTGTTGGAGGCTTCCTCCGCCTCGTCCGCGATCTTCAGGTGCGAGACGACGGGCCCGCCCTTCTGGCTGAGGCCGGTCTGGTCCAGCCCGCGCACGTGCTTGCCGTCGAGGAGGGCGGCGGTGGCGAGGACCTGGTTCACGGTGACGACGCCGGTGCCGCCGATGCCCATCATGAAGATCGAGGTGGGACGCGACACCCGGAGCGCGGGCTCCGGCAGCGCGTGCTCGATCTTGTACAGCCGGCGGTCTTTCTTGCCGGGCGTGCCGAGGGGAATCACGGTGAGGAAGGACGGGCAGTCGCCGTTCAGGCACGAGTAGTCCTTGTTGCACGAGGACTGGTGGATCTGCGTCTTGCGCCCGTACTCCGTGTCCACCGGCTGCACGGACAGGCAGTTGGACTTCACGCCGCAGTCGCCGCACCCCTCGCACACCGCCTCGTTGATGAACACGCGCAGGGCCGGGTCCGGCAGCTTGCCGCGCTTGCGCAGGCGGCGCTTCTCGGCCGCGCACCGCTGATCGTGGATGAGCACGGTGACCCCGGGCGTGTCGCGCAGCAGCACCTGGGCGTCGTTGAGCCGGTCGCGGTGCCACACCTCCACGCCACGCGCCCACTGCACATCTTTGCCGTATTTCCCCGGTTCGTCCGTGGTGACGATAATCCGCTTCACACCTTCGGCCTCCAGCAGCCGCGTCATGTCCGGCACCGGCATCGCGCCCGCCGCGTCCTGCCCTCCCGTCATCGCCACTGCTGCGTTGTAGAGCACCTTGAAGGTGATGTTGGTGCGCGCCGCCACCGCCTGGCGGATGGCGAGGGAGCCGGAATGGAAGAAGGTGCCGTCACCGAGGTTCTGGAACATGTGCCTGGTGTCGGTGAAGGGCGCCATGCCCACCCACTGCACGCCCTCGCCGCCCATGTGCGTGGTGCCCACGGTGTGCCGCTCGGGCATGGCGAGCGCCATGCCGTGGCAGCCGATCCCGCCGCCCGCCTGCGAGCCTTCCGGCACCACCGTGGAGCGGTTGTGCGGGCAGCCCGAGCAGAAGAAGGGCGAGCGCGCCAGCGTGAGCGGGGCGGGGCGCTCGCGCAGCGCCTCCAGCAGCGCCACGCGCGCCGTGATGGACGGTAGCTGCACTTTTTTCTCGATCCGCCGCGCCACGATCTGCGCGATGCGGTCGGCGTCGAGCTCGCCGTGGGCGGGCACCAGGGAGCGACCCTGCTCGTCGTGCTTGCCGACGATGAGGGGCCGCTCCGTCTGGTTGTAGAGAACATCGCGGATGAAGAGCTCCACGAAGGCGCGCTTCTCCTCGATGACGAGCAATTCCGAGAGCCCGCGGCCGAACTCGCGCACGATGCCGGGTTCCATGGGGAACAGCATGCCGATGCGCAGCAGGCGGATGCCGTAGCGCTTGAGCGCCTCGTCGTCGAGGCCCAGCTCGCGCAGCGCCTCGCGCAGGTCGTAATACGCCTTGCCCGGCGCCGCGATGCCCAGCCAGGCCTCCGGCGTGGGCAGCGTGATGGCGTTGATGGGATGCGCGGCCGCGAAGGCCTTGGCCGCCTCCATGCGGCCGTAGTGCATCTCGCGCTCGAGGTCGAGGCCGAAGGGCGGCAGCAGCATCGGGTTCTGCGTCGGCTTCCACGGCTTGCCCTCGTAGACGAAGCCGGGGTCGTGAATCACCACCCGGTCGGGGCCGACCTGCGCGGTGCCGAGCTCGTCGGCGACGTTGGTGACGATCTTGACGCCCGCCCACACGCCGGAGTAGCGCGACAGCTCGAAGCCGAGGCGGCCGAGATCGAGGATCTCCTGCACGTTGCCGGGAAAGAGCGTGGGGAAGAAGGCGTCGTAGAAGGCGATCTCGGAGTGCGTGGGCAGCGTCGACGACTTCGACATGGGGTCGTCGCCGCCGAGGGCGAGCACGCCGCCGTACTTGCCGAGGCCGGCGTAGTTGGCGTGCTTGAAGATGTCGCCCGTGCGGTCCACGCCGGGCCCCTTGCCGTACCACATGCCGAGCACACCGTCGTACTTCGGCTTCGGGAACAGGTTGGTGAGCTGCGCGCCGTAGATGGCGGTGGCGCCGAGGTCCTCGTTGACGCCCGACATGAAGACGACGTTGTGCTCGCGGAGGAGGTCGGGGTTGCGCTCCATCGTGAGATCGAGGCCGCCCAGGGGCGAGCCCCGGTAGCCGGAGACGAGGGTGGCCGTGTTGAGGCCGCGCCGCTTGTCGGCGCGGTGCTGGTCCAGGGGCAGGCGCACGAGCGCCTGGATACCGGAGAGCAGGATCGTGCCCTCGTCCTGGCGGTACTTGGCATCCAACGAGAAGTCGTGCTTGGTCGTCATGCTCTCCCTCGGCCGGGGTGGATGGTGCGACGTGACGTCCGTCTCACGGCGGACCCTGGTCGTATGATACGGGCGGCGCGCGGCGCGCGCAAACTCCGGGAGGGGTGCACGCATGAGGCTCGGCATCATGATCGAAGGCCAGGAAGGGCTGACGTGGGCGCGCTGGCAGCGGCTGGCGCAGACGGTGGAGGAGGCCGGCTACGAGTCGCTCTTCCGCTCCGATCACCTCACCGGCCTCTTCGGCCATGCCGAGCGCGCCTCCCTCGACACGTGGGCGTCGCTGACCTGGCTCGCCTCCGCCACCCGGCGCCTGCGCTTCGGCCCCATGGTGTGCCCGCTCACGTTCTACCATCCCGCCCTGCTCGCCAGGCGCGCCGCCGCCGTGGCGGACCTCGCCGGCGGCCGCCTCGAGCTCGGCATCGGCGCCGGCTGGCACGAGGGCGAGCACGCGATGTTCGGCATCCCCTTCCCCGGGGTGCGGGAGCGGCTCGACCGGCTCGAATGCGGCGCCCGGGCCATCGCCGCCCTGTGGTCGGGCACGAAGGTCACGCTCGAGCAGCCGTACTATCCGCTCATGCAGGCGGAGAGCTACCCGCTGCCGCCCCGCGGCCGCGTGCCCCTCATCATCGGCGGCCGCGGCGAGAAGCGCACGCTGCGCATCGTGGCCGAGCACGCCGACGAGTGGAACGTGACGCGGGTGACCTTCGACGAGTACACGGCCAAGCGCGCCGTGCTCGAGCGCCATTGCGCCGCCGTCACGCGTGAGGCCGCCACCATCGCGCGCTCGCTCATGGTGCCCGTCATCTACGGCCGCACGCCGGCCGAGGCCGACGCGCGCCGCGTGAAGGCGAAGGCGATCTTCCCGCGCATCCCCGACGACGCCGCCGCCTGGCGCGCCGCCGGCTTTCTCTACGGCAGCGCCGACGACATCGTGCGCGACCTCAAGCGCTGGGACAGCCTCGGCATCCACCGCGTGCTGCTCCAGATGCTCGACATGGACGACCTCCCCGCCATAGAAGCGCTCGCCAAAGACGTGTTACCGGCAGTCCGCTAACGCGGATAATTCACGAGGCGCGGGCGGGCGGGTGTCGGGGTGCAGGGACCC
>JBBDXO010000298.1:0-10655 GCA_040902295.1 Candidatus Rokuibacteriota bacterium
CTCGATGCGCGGGCTACCGGTTGGTGCGCGGTGATGCGGCGGGCGGCAGGGGCTCGGACTGCACGAAGCCGGTGGCCACGAGGCGGCGATCCGTGTGGGGCACGCCGTAGAGCGAGATCTCGGTGCCCGGCCGCAGCGTGCTGCGGGTGGCCTGGCTCAGGTTCGTGACGTCCACGGTGTGCGTGGCGCCGTCACGCGTGCGCAGGACGAGCGACGACCCTGAAATGGATTGCACGGAGCCCCGCAGGTGCCACAGCGGCTCCGCCGGCTCTGCCGGCGCGGCGGCCGGCACGTCCGTGCGGGGAGACGCGGAGACGACGCCGGGGTCGGGGAAGGCGTCGCCGGCCAGTGCGGAGTCGTCGGGGCCCACCCTGGAGGCCACGACTTCGTGCGGCTGAAGGCCTTCCACACCCAGCACCGAGATGCGGCGGCCGCTGGTCACGTCACCGGGCGCGCGGCGGGCGCCAGCCACGTTGACGTACACGGCGCGACCGTCGTCGGTTCGCACGACGATGAAGCGGCTGGTCTCCTCGAGCGTGGCGGGCCATTCGAGGCTTCCCTGAACGGTTCGAGGATCACCGGGGGCTGCCGATGCCATCCCCGTCAACGACGCGAGCACGCCCAGCGTGAGAAGCCACCTCGTCATAGCCGCACCTCCTCACGGTCCATTCTTCGCAAGCGAGGTGCCAGCGACCCGGCGCCGGAGATCGAGGAGCGCCCCGGCTTCGCCGGGCGCTACCGAGCGTCGGGGGGCATTGGGGGCCCATGGAGGCCCCCCATACCGTAAAACCGGGGCCCCCCCCCCCCCCCCCCCATCCGGTAAACCCGCCACTCCGCCAGCCGGCGGGCGAGCTCGGCCTCGAGCCCGCGGTCCGTGGGCCGGTAGTACTGGCGGCCGCGCAGCGCCTCCGGCAGATGTTCCTGCCGGACGCGGGCGTCCGGCGCATCGTGCGCGTACTGGTAGCCCTGGCCGTAGCCGAGGTCCTTCATGAGGCCCGTGGGGGCGTTGCGGATGTGCAGCGGCACGGGCTCGGCGGGGCGCTCGCGCACGTCCTCCTGCGCCTCGTTGTGCGCAACGTAGGCGGCGTTCGACTTCGGCGCCATCGCCAGGTAGAGGGTGGCCTGGGCCAGCGCCAGCTCGCCCTCGGGCGAGCCGAGGAACTGGAAGGCGTCCTTCGCGGCCAGCGTCACGGCCAGGGCGCCGGGATCGGCGTTGCCGACGTCCTCGGAGGCGAACCGTACCAGCCGCCGCGCCACGTAGAGCGGATCTTCTCCCGAATCGAGCATGCGGGTCATCCAGTACAACGACGCGTCGGGATCGGAGTCGCGCAGTGACTTGTGCAGGGCCGAGATCAGGTTGTAGTGCTCCTCGCCCGACTTGTCGTAGAGCAGCGTGCGCCGCTGCGAGGCCTCCCGCACGCTCGCCTCCGTGACGCCGCCCTCGGGCGCGAGCTGCACGGCGAGCTCGAGCACGTTGAGCGCGGTCCGCGCGTCGCCGTTGGCCACGCGCGCGATGAGCCGCAGCGCGTCGTCGGTGGCGGACACGCCGAGGGCGCCGAGGCCGCGCTCGCGATCGGTGAGCGCGCGCCGCATGAGCGCGCTCAGGTGGTCCTCGCCGAGGCCGCGCAGCACGTACACACGGCAGCGCGACAGCAGGGCGCCGTTCACCTCGAACGACGGATTTTCCGTGGTGGCGCCGATGAGCACGATGGTGCCCTTCTCCACGTGGGGCAGAAACGCATCCTGTTGCGCACGATTGAAGCGGTGGATCTCGTCCACGAAGAGGATGGTGCGCAGGCGCCCGCGCCGGCGCTCGGCGTCCGCGTCCGCGACCACCTGGCGGATCTCCTTGACGCCCGACAGCACCGCCGAGAAGGCCACGAAGCGGGCGCCGGCCACGTGCGCCATGAGCGAGGCGAGCGTGGTCTTGCCCGAGCCCGGCGGGCCCCACAGGATCATGGAGTGCAGCTCGCCGCGCTCGATGGCGGTGCGCAGGACGCGGCCCGGGCCCAGCAGGTGCTCCTGGCCCACGACGTCGTCGAGGGCTCGCGGCCGCATGCGATCGGCCAGCGGCCCCGCCGGCGCCGCCTCCTCGCCGGGCGCGGGCACAGGCTCGTCGAAGAGATCCACTGCGCGTGCTCAGCCCGGACGCGTGGCGAGCCAGGCGGGCAGCGCGGCGAGGTCCGACAGCGCGGTCACCGGCGTCACGCCCCAGCGTTGCAGGTCCGCGTCTTTCGCACGGTAGGCGATGAACGGCACGCCCGCCTTGGTGGCCGCGAGGCCGTCCACCCAGGAGTCGCCGACCATATAGGAGGCGCCGTGGCCGGCGGGCGCGAGGCCGAAGTGCGCGGCGATGACGCGCCAGCCGTCGGGGTCCGGCTTGAGCGCGCGCATCTCGTCGCGCGTCACGATGAGATCGAAGGCGGGTACGAGGTCGAACGGCTCCAGCGCCAGCAGCGTGATCTCGCGCGCGTTGTTCGTCCAGATCGCGGTGGCGAAGCCGGCGCGCCGCGCCCCCGCGATGGCCTCGCGGGCGCCGGGATCCAGCGAGGCGCCCGCGAGCGCCCGCCGCTCGTGATCGAGGGCGATCGCCCACACGGGCTTTTCGATCTCCGGTGCGTGGGCGGCACACCAGTCGATCAGCTCTCCCACGCGGTAGCGGTCCGGCCGGGCGGGCAGGGGGCCGCACGCGCGCTCGATGTAGCCGCGGATGTCCAGCGCCATCGCGGCGAGGTCGAGGGGCGAGTGGACGAGGGTGTGATCGAGGTCAAATACGCACAAACGCACGCTCGAACCGTACCATAGCCGTGCTAGCATGGGTCGTAATCATGAAGCGCCGATCTCGATGCATCTCGGCCTTCGTTGCGCTGCTGCTCGCCTTCCTTGCCGCGCCCCCGCCGCTCTCCGCGCTCGAAGAACCGGAGCGGCTGTGGCTCGTGGGCGAGCGGGCGTACGCAGACACGCTCTACGCCGTGTCGCGCCGGGCGCTGGAGCGCTTCGTCACCGGCTTCCCCGCGGATCCCCGCGTGCCCGCCGCCACCCTCATGCTCGGCCGGGCGCGGCTGGCGCTGGGCGACCTGCCGGCGGCGCTGGACGCGTTCCGCCGCGCACAGACGCTGTCGCCCCCGCCCGGCCAGCCGCTCGAAGCCCGCTTCTGGGAGGCGGAAACGCTCTTCCGGCTCAAGCGGTATCCCGAGGCGCGGACCGCCTACGACGACGTGGTCCGCGACAACGCCGTGTCGGCCTTCGGGGCCGACGCCGTCTACGGGCTGGCGTGGAGCGAGTTCGAGTCCGGGCAACCCGAGCCGGCCATCGCGGCCTTTCGCGAGTTCCTCGCCGCCTGGCCCGAGCACGCGCTGGCGCCCGCCGCCACGCTGCACCTGGCGCGCGCGCTCATCGACCTCAAGCGCACCGGCGAGGCGCTGCCGCTGCTCGCCGGCTACGCCGCGCAGTACCCGGGCGCCCCGCAGCGCGCCGACGCGCACTACCTGCTCGGCTGGCTCAAGGCGACCACCGGTGATGCCCGGGGCGCTCTCGCCGACCTGCGCGGGTTCGTTGCCGCCTACCCGGCGCACGAACAGGCGCCCGCCGCGCGCAAGCTGATCACGCAGACGCAGGCGAAATACGGCGATCGCGAAGAGCAGCTCGACTCCTACAAGGACCTCATGGCCCAGGAGCCCGCCACGCCGGAAGGCCTCTACGAGGCGACCGGCATCGCGGTGCGGCTGGCCCGCCGCGCCGACCAGGACGCGGCGTGGAAGAAGCTGCGCGCGCAGTTCCCCGAGCACGCGCTCACCCGCCGGCTCGCGCTCGACCTCGCCGCCGCCGCCTTCAAGCAGAAGAGCTGGAAGGACGCCGTCGCCTTCGCGTCGGTCGCCGCCGAGAGCGACGACACGGCGCTGAAGTCCGAAGGCTGGCTGCTCGCCGGCGAGTCCGAGCTGAAGCTCCGGCGCTTTGCGCCCGCGGCCAAGGCCTTCGAGGCGGTGGGCGCCATGGCCGACGCGGAGGCGGACGTGCGTTTCCGCGCGCTCGCCGGGCTCGGCCTCGTCCGCGAGGAGCAGAAGAACTGGAAGGCCGCGCTCGCCGCCTACGACGCGGTGGTGAAGAACAGTCCCGACGCCACGCTGCGTGACTGGGCGCGGCAGCGGGTGACCGACGTGAAGGCGCGTGCCGCGGCGCCGGCGGCCCCGAAGGCCAAGCCGGGGACGAAGTCGTGATGGTCCGGGCCGTCGGCCTGCTCGCCCTGTGGGTGGCGCTCACCGCCGCCACGCCGCTGCCGCTGGCTCCGCCGCCTCCCGACCTGGCGCCCCTGCTGCCGTTCGCGGCCGCGCCGCTCGACAAGCCCGCCATCGCCATCGATCTCGTCCTGCCGCCGGTGCCGGTGGACCTGCCCCCGCTGGCCCCCGTGCCCGTGCTGCCGCCCGTGGCCGACAAGCCGATGGCGTTCCTGCAGTCGCCACGAACCCTGCCGTGCATCGGCTCGTGGTTCGGGGTCGCCTCCGAATCGCTCGAGTGCGGCCGTGCGCGCTTTCAGCGCGGCGAGTATGAAGACGCCGCCAAGGCGTTCGACCAGGCGGTGCGCGGGGGCACGGAGCGCGAGCTGCTGCGCGAGGCGCGCTACTGGCTCGGCGAGACGTATTACAAGCTCGGCCGCTTCGAGCAGGCCGACTGGCTCTTCCGCCAGGTGGCCCAGGAGTCGATCCGGCACGAGTGGGGCGCGTGGAGCCTGCACTCCAGCGGCTGGACGGCGCTCCGGCTTCGCGATCCCGCGCGCGCGCGCGAGGCCTTCAGCCAGATGTCGACGATCCCGCTGCCGGCGCCGCTCGACTCGTGGGGGCGCCACGGGCTCGGCCTGGCGCTCTACACGCTCGGCCGGTACCCCGAGGCCGAGCGGGAATGGGCGACGCTCATCGCGCGCCTGGCCCCGCCCGCGCTGTGGCGCGACGTCCTCTTCTGGCACGGCGAGGTGCTCGGCCGCACCGGGCAGCATGCGGCGGCCGCCGTCGCGCTCGCGCGGTTCACCGAGGGCGGCGCCCATCCGCTGCTCGGCCCCGGCTTCCTGCAGCGCGGCTGGTGGAGCCTCGCCGCCGGCGATGCGGCGCAGGCGGCCTTGGCCTTCAGCGCCTATCTCGCGCTGCCCACGGCGCCCGAGCGCGATGCGGCACAGGGGGGGCTGGCGAGCGCCCAGCTCGCCGCCGGCGACTGGGCGGGCGCGCGCAAGACGGTGGCGGGGCTGCAGGCGCGGCGCGCGGGCCTGGCGCTGCCGATGATGCTGCGCCTGGCGCGCGACGCCGTCGACGCGCCCCCGGGCACCACGGATACCGACGCCCTCGTGCAGGAGCTGCTGAGCAGCTCGCTGACGGCGCCGGTGCGCGCGTGGGTGCTGCTCGTCAAGGGCGAAGCCGACCGCGCCGCCGGCCATCGCGACGAGGCGCGGACGAACTTCGACCTCGCGCGCACGGCGGACCCCGCCGGCCCCGCCAGCGCGCAGGCGGTCTTCCGGCTGGCGCGCACGAACTTCGAGCTGCGCGAGTTCTCGCAGACCGTGAGCGACCTCGCCCCCCTCGCGAGCGCGCGCCTGACGCCCGACGTGCGGCTGGCCATCCTGCTGCTGCAGGGCGAAGCCGCCTACCACGCCGGCGACTACGTCGTCGCCTCCGCCGCCTTCCGCCGCGTGCTCGTCGAATATCCCGGCCACGCCCCCGCGCGGCTGGCGGCGGGCTGGACGGCGCTGCGCCAGGCCCGCGCGGAGGAGGCGCGGCGCGACTTCGTCGAGTTCGCGCGGGCCGCTCCGGATCACCCTCACGCCGCCGATGCCCTCGTGCTCGCCGCCGAGCTGGCCCTCGAGGCGGGCGCCGTTGCCGCCGCCCGTGAGCTGCTCGAGCGCATCGTGGTGACGTACCCTGCGCATCCGCGCACGGACGTGGCCCGGCTGAATCGCGCCGTCCTGATGGCGCGCACGGGCCAGAACGTGGAGGCGCGCGCGGCGCTGTCGGATTGGCTGGCGCGGGCGCCCTTCCCCGCGCTCTTCGGGCGCGCGCGGGCCGCCCTCGGCGTGGTGTGGCTGGCGAGCGGCCGCCCCGCGGAGGCCGTGCACGAGTTCGGCCTCGCCGACAAGGAAGGCGTGGGCGCGCTGGCGCAGCTCGG
This sequence comes from Candidatus Rokuibacteriota bacterium, assembly GCA_040902295.1. GTDB lineage: Bacteria > Methylomirabilota > Methylomirabilia > Rokubacteriales > CSP1-6 > JBBDXO01. The sequence continues at coordinate 6,148 of JBBDXO010000298.1, forward strand.
CTTCGGCGCCGCCGCCCTCGCGCAGTCGCGATGGGACGACGCCGTCCGCCCGCTCGCGCAGGCGCGCGACACCGGCCCGCCCGACATCGCGGCCTCTGCGGAGTACGGTCTGGCCGTGGCCGCCTTCCACCGCGGGGTGACGGCAGAGTTCACGAAGGCCGGGCGCGCCGCGCTCGCCGCCGCCCGCGCGGACGCCGCGCGCACGGGGGCGCTGCTCTACGCGCTCACGGGCGCCGCCGTCCAGGATAAGGACTGGCCGGGAGCGCTCGCGTACGCGCGCCGCCTCGTCACCGAGCAGAAGGCGCATCCCGCCGCCGACGATGCGCTCGAGCGCGTGGGCGCAGGCGCTGCGGACGCCCAGGCGTGGCCCGTCACCTACGAGGCGTATGCGTTGATGCGCCGGCTCTACCCGCAAAGCCCGTTCGGCGAGGACGGCCGCGTGCGCTTCGCGCAGGCCGCCCTGCAGATGGGCAAGCCGGACGTGGCGCGCATCGACCTCGATCAGTTCATCGCCGCCTCGCCCACCGACCCGCGCGTGCCCCAGGCGCTGCTGATCCTCGCCCGGGCGCGGGAGCAGAGCGGCGATCGCGCGGGCGCGCTGGAGGCGTACGGGCGCGCGGTGCGGGAGGGCTCGGCCGCCGAGTGGACGGGCGAGGCACGGCTGGCCCACGCGCGCCTGCTCGCCCAGGACAAGCGCTGGGCGCCGGCCCGCGCCGCCTTCGAGCGCCTGCTCACGAGCCCGGAGCCCGCGGTGGTGGTGGAGGCGGCGAGCGGCATCGCGGACGCGTACGCAGGCGAGGGCGACCATCTCGCCGCCGCCGAGCACTACATGACGGCGGCGTACGTCGGGCCCGACACCGCGCTCGGCCGCCGTGCGCTGCTCGGCGCCGCCCGCGCCTTCGTGGCCCTCAAGCAGGACGAGTCCGCCGCCATCGCCTACCGCAAGCTTCTCGCGCAGTCCGACGTCCCCCCCGACCTCGCCGACGGCGCGCGGCGGGGCCTCGCCGCCCTCGGCCGCTGACGCAGTAAGATACCCGCCATGCACGGCTACGGCGGGCGCCTGCTCTTCGTCGATCTCACGCGCAACGCCTGCCGCGTGGAGCCGCTCGATCCCGGCGTCGCCCGCGCGCTGCTGGGAGGCAACGGCCTGGCGGCGCGGCTGCTCTACGACCACGTGCCGGCCGGCGTCGATGCCTTCGATCCCGCCAACGCCGTGGTGTTCGCGGTGGGGCCGGTCACCGACACCACCGTGCCGGGCAACAGCCGCGCGCTGGTGGCCTCGAAGTCGCCCCTGACCGGGCTCTTCTTCGACTCGACCTTCGGCGGGCGCTTTCCCGCCACGCTCAAGCGTACCGGCTTCGACGCCGTCCTCATCACCGGCCGCGCCCCCATGCCCTCGTACGTGTGCGTGACGGAGGCGGGCGCCGAGGTGAAGCCGGCGCAGGCGTGGTGGGGCGCGAGCACGCGCGACACCGTGAATGCGCTCGTGGCCGTCGAGGGCGCGGATGCCGACGCCATCGCCATCGGCCCCGCCGGCGAGCGCCTCGTGCGCTTCGCCGCCCTCGCGCACTACTGGAAGAATCGCGAGGGCGTGGCCGGGCGCGGCGGGATCGCCGCCGTCCTCGGCAGCAAGAACGTCAAGGCCGTGGTCGTGCGCGGTGCCCGCAAGACCTCGGTGGCCGACGCCGCCGCCCTCAAGGCGCTCCTCGAGGAGACGCGCGAGCCGCTCAAGACCGGCACGAAGGCGCTCACGGAGTTCGGCACCTCCTTCCTCGTGGGGCCCATCAACGCGCTGGGCGCGCTGGGCTCGTACAACCTGCGCGAAGAGACGTTCGCGCAGGCGCGCGCCGTGGGCGGCGAGGCGATGAAGGCGCACTACCACGACCGCGACACCACGTGCCTGAAGTGTCCGGTGGCGTGCGGCAAGCAGTACGCGATCACCGAGGGCGAGTTCGCCGGCCGCCGGGCGAAAATGCCGGAGTACGAGACGATCTTCGCGCTGGGGCCGATGCTCGGCATCGACAACCCCGAGGCGCTCATCCTCGCCAACGACCTGTGCGACCTGCTCGGCATGGACACGATCTCGATGGGCGTCACGCTCGCCTTCGTCGCGGAGGCGCTCGAGCGGGGTTGGTTGAAACCCACCGACGTCGGGGTGCCGTTCGGCTGGGGCGACTGGCGCGGCATGCTGCGGCTGGTGGAGATGACGGCGCGGCGCGAGGGCTTCGGCGACCGCCTCGCCGAGGGCGCGTGGCGGCTGGCGGAGTCGGTGCACCCGGAGGGCACCACCCTCGTGTACGCCGTCAAGCGCCTCGAGCTGCCCGCGCACTCCGCGCGCGCGCTCAAGGGGCTGTCCATCGGGTACGCCACCGCCACGCGCGGCGGCAGCCACCACGACACGCGGCCCACGCCGCAGTACGCGCCTACCTTCGACCGCCGCGGCACGCACGACAAGCCGGAGTTCGCCGTGCGCAGCCAGCACTTCACCGCCGTCGGCGATTCGCTGACGATCTGCCGCTTCACCTCCGAGCGCGGCTTCGGGCTCTTCGTGGGCGAGCCCTACGCGCGCATGGTGGCCGCCATCACCGGCTGGGACGTGACGGCCGCCGAGCTGGAGCGCATCGGCGAGCGCATCATCAACCTGGAGCGGCTCTTCAACGTGCGCGAAGGCGTGCGCCGCGCCGACGACACGCTGCCGTGGAAGGTCATGCACGAGCCCATCCCCGCCGGCCCCTCGGCCGGCATGTACTGTCCGCCCGACGAGCTGCGGGGGATGCTGGACGCCTACTACGCGCTCCGGGGCTGGGACGCCGACGGCGTGCCCACCCCCGCCCGGCTCGCTTCGCTCGGCCTGTAAACTACGAGTATCGAGGAGCGCCACGGCGGCTTCGCCGGGGCGCTTCCGAGCGTGGCGGGGGCTTGGGGGCCTTCGAGGGCCCCCATTGAGAGCGATCCAAGGAGGATCTATGTCGCAGCTTGCCTACTCGGCCCTGACGGCCGTCATCTTCACCAGCGCCGCCGGCGCCCTCGTGATGTGCGCGCTCGTCTTCAAGTACGGCTTCACGCCCTCGCCCGATGAGTTGCCCTCCGCCGCCGCGCGCCGCGTCTTGATCACCCGTCTCGGTCACGCGCTGGCGGGCACCTGCTTCGCCACCGCCGCCATCCTGGCGGTGGTGACGCTCGCCGATCTCAGCGGCGTGGCGCCGCCCGCCACGATCGCCTATGACCGCTTCGCGACCGACGAGCGGATTGCCCGGCTCGCCTCGCGGGTGGGCGCGGCGGAGTCGCGCCTGCAGCGCGCCGACGAGCGCGTGCGAAGGGTGGAGGCCGGCCTGGAGAAGGCCGGCGATGATCTCCGCAACGTGTCGGCAAGCGGTGACCAGGCGGCCCGCCGGCGGGTGGCGGTGTCCCCGCCACCGCCGGCCGTCGAGCCGCGCATGGCCGCTCCGGCATCGCCGGCGGTCCAAGAGCATGCGCCGCCGCCCTCCGGCTTCGCCGGGGCGCGCGTGGCCGAGCCCGTGTCGCGGAGGCCGAAGAGCGCGCCCCTCGACGATCTGGGACCGAAGGTCCGCCGTGACTGGGACGTCATCAAGCGTGCCTTCGCCACCGCCGGGACCGATTTCCGCGCGGCCCTCGACGAGCAGGCGCGCGCGCTGCGAGACGCCGTGAACTGATGCGGCCGTGGCCAGGGTGCTCGTGCTCGAGGTGACGTTCTTCGAGGATGCCGCCGAAGGCCTGCGCGAAAGCGTCGCCGCGCTCGCCCCCGGCCGCAAGGGCAGGCGCGCGGACACCGACGTGCGCCGCATCAGCGCCGATGCCGCACGCCAGCTCCTGACGTGGCCGATGCTCACCATCCTGCGCGCCATCCGCCGCCGCCGGCCCCAGTCCATCACCGCCCTCGCCAACGCCGTCGATCGCGACGCCGCGGGCGTGAAGGCCGACCTCACGATGCTGGAGCAGCTCGGCGTCATCGCCCTGCGCGACGCCGGCCGCAAGGGCGGCCCCAGGGTCCCGCACGCCCTCTACGAGTCGATCCAGCTCCGCGTCGCCATCTGACCCCGTGCGGTAGTATCGAGAGCGGGCGGATAGCTCAGCTGGGAGAGCGCGGCCCTTACAAGGCCGAGGTCGCGGGATCGAAACCCGCTCCGCCCACCATTCACGCCGGGTGGGGTCGACATCGACGGCGGCAGGGTCTACCCTCACCGCATGGCGCGGGCGGGCACGCTCATCGCGGTCGGGCTCATCGTGGCGGTCGCCGCCGCCGCGGTGCCGTCGCCGGCGGTCGGGGAGCAGAAGCGCCAGCAGTTCCGGGAGCGCCGCGGCTCGGATGGCTCGCGCCACCACTTCCGTGACCGGCGTGGCTCCGACGGCTCGCGACATCACGACCGGTCCAGCCTGCGGCGCCGCCACCATGCGGCGCGGCCGTTCGTGACGTACTACACGCCGCCGCCGGTCGTCTACCACACCTACTACACCCCGCCGCCCGTGTACTACGTGCCGCCGGTCGT
>JBBDXO010000299.1:0-10630 GCA_040902295.1 Candidatus Rokuibacteriota bacterium
GGCGTCGCTGGCGCCTCCCGGCCCGGTCGGTGACGGTGGTAGACTGCCGCTCCGGATCTCATGGACCTATGGGTTCTCACGTCCCGGAAGGGGGAGAGTCATGAAGGCCAAGGTCACGCGCACGCTCGACGTCCGTCCCGACACGCTGGATTTCCGCGACCGCATGTACACGGCGAACCTGTACGAGGTGCCGACGGAAATGCCGCTCACCGGGTATCTCCAGCGCTTCGGCAACACGCCGGTACGCATCCTCGACCAGGGGACGGAGGGCGCCTGCACCGGCTTCGGCCTCGCCGCGGTGGCCAACGCGCTGCTCATCTGGCGGCGCGTGGTGCCGGATGCCACGCCCGTGAGCGCGCGGATGCTGTACGAAATGGCGAAGCGCTACGACGAGTGGCCCGGAGAGCGGTACGAGGGCTCCAGTGCCCGTGGCGCCATGAAAGGCTGGCACAAGCACGGCGTGTGCGCGGACGCCTCGTGGCCGTACACGGGCAGTAAAAAGACGGAGTGCCTGACGGCCGAGCGCGCCCGGGAGGGACTGCACCGGCCCCTCGGCGCCTACTATCGCGTCAATCACAAGGACCTGGTCTCCATGCACGCGGCGATGGCGGAGGTCGGGGTGCTCTACGCGACTGCCACCGTCCACCGCGGATGGGATGACGTCGGCTCCGACGGCGTCATCGCGTTCCCGCAGCCCTTGACGGGCGGCCATGCCTTCGCCATCGTGGGGTACGACGAGCAGGGGTTCTGGATCCAGAACTCGTGGGGCGACGACTGGGGCCGCGGCGGCTTCGCGCGCGTGGGGTACGACGACTGGCTCGCGAACGCCTCGGACGTGTGGGTGGCGCGCCTCGGCGCGCCCGGCGTGTTGTCGCAGCCGCTGTCCACTGCCATCAGCCATTCCGCTGCCGCCCGTAAATCCGCCGCGTACGCCTACGCGGCGCTCCGGCCGCACATCGTCAGCATCGGCAACGACGGCGTCCTGCGGCCGGGCGGCGACTACGGCACGACGGCGGAGGAGGTGAAAGCGATCTTCGCGCGCGACGTGCCGGGCAGGCTGGCCGAGTGGACCACCGGCACCCGCCACCTGCTGCTGTACGCGCACGGGGGGCTCGTGGGCGAGGAGACGGCGGTGCAGCGCCTGGCCGACTACCGCGAGGCGATGCTCGCCAGGCACGTCTATCCCGTCTCGTTCATCTGGCACAGCGACTTCTGGACCACCGCGAAGAACATCCTCGACGACGCCGTGCGCCGCCGCCGCCCGGAGGGTGTCCTCGACAGCGCCAAGGATTTCATGCTCGACCGTTTCGACGACGCGCTGGAGCCCCTCGCGCGCACGCTCGGCGGCCGGTCGCAATGGAGCGAGATGAAGGAGAATGCGATGCTCGCCAGCACCGGCAAGGACGGCGGCGCGCGTCTGGTGTCGAAGCTCGTGAAGGAGCTGGCGGCCGCCACCCCGAGACTGCAGGTGCACCTCGTCGGGCACAGCGCGGGCAGCATCTTCCTCGCGCCGCTCGCGCGGCTGCTGGGGCAGGCGGGGGTGACGATCGAGTCGTGCACGTTGTGGGCGCCCGCCTGCACGCTGGAGCTGTTCAAGCGGTATTACGCGCCGGCCATCGGCAAGAACGCCATCAAGCGCTTTGCGCTCTTCACGCTCACGGACGACACGGAGCAGGACGACGACTGCGCCAAGGTCTACAACAAGTCGCTCCTGTACCTGGTCTCCCACGCGCTCGAAGACCGCGCCCGGATCCCGCTCTTCCGGGACGGCACGCCCCTGCTCGGCATGGAGCGATATCTCCAGCAGGACGCCGACGTCATGAAGCTGGTCGACCGGAAGCGGATCGACTGGGTGCGCGCGCCGAACACGGCGCGCAGCGGCTCCGCCTCCGCCTCCACGGCGCGGCACCATGGCGACTTCGACGACGACCGTCCCACGCTGGCGGCAACGCTGGCGAGGATCCTGGATGCCGGCAGCTCGGCGGAGGAGTTCGTCATCAACCGCTCCGCGTCGTCGCTCCAGAGCCGGCGTCTGCAGCTCGCGCGCTGAAGGGCGGGATCACTCCACGTCGAGGTAGACCGGACTCGTCCACGCCTGGGCGCCGTCCTCCTGGGTCACGCGGATCCAGTAGGCGGCGCAGGCGCCGCGCGGCGGCGCCGGATCCGTGTGCGCGACCGCCAGCTCACGGGCGTGGTCGCGGGCGGGCAGGCGGCGCATGAAGGCCCGGAGATCGACGCCGCCGGCGGGGAACGTGCGCGTGCCGCCGTCGGCGAGGTCGCTCAGCGGCAGGTCGAGGTCGATCACCGGCGTGCGGAAGCGGAGGACGGCGCCCGCGGGCGCGTCCAGGGTCACGTCCACGCCGTCGTCATCGCCGGTCGTGTTGGAGATCCAGTCGACGCGCTGCTCGGTGCGGCGCGCGATGCCCTTTTCGGGATTCTCCATGGCGAAGGGCTCGGCGCCGGTGATGCGCCCCTCCGACAGCTCGAGATACCCGTCCCAGCTCGTGAGCCGGTCGCGCCCGCGCACGCGCGAGCCCGCCCACGCGATGCGGTAGCGCCGGCTGCCCTCGAACGATCGCGCCGTGTAGGGCGTGATCGTCCGTACCAGCTCCAGTCCCCGCAGGACGTCGACCCGCTCGATCGGCCCCGTGCCGGCCACGCGCCCGCCGATCCGCACGGGGCCGGCGGCGCGCCCCTCGGCGCCCATGGGCAGGCCGTTCACGGCCAGCTCGACGTGGATGCGCTGGGCGGCGGTCACGCCGTAGCAGCGGCGCGCTTTCAGCGCCTCGAAGACGGCCTCGCGGGTGAGCGACTCCGCGAGCACGCACGTGAGCCCGCCGTAGGCGCCGAACTGCGAGGCGCCCGGGTGGCTGGCGCCGGGGCGTCCCTTGTGGCCGTCGGAGTTGGCGACCACGCCCACGCGGTAGCCGCCGCGCAGGGCGTCCTCGAGCAGCCACTCGAAGCGGCCCCAGTCGGAGTAGATCTCCACCAGCGGCTCGAGCGCCGGGTCGTGAAAGCCCACGATGTCGGCGTAGCGGCCGCCGATGTGCGGGATCAGCATGACGTCGTCGCGGCCGCGGAAGCGGGCGAACAGCTCCGTCACCGGAAAGCAGTCGGTGGCGGCGTCCGTCATGTCGTCGACCTCCGCGTGCGACGAGCGGTGCAGGGAGGCCACGTCGCCGCGGAACATCACGTTGCGGTCGCCGCCGCCGGGCGTCATGCCGGACCACTCGTAGCCGACGAAGATCACGCACCGGCCGTCGGCATGGAAGCGGTCGATCTCCGCGCGCAGGCGCTGCCACTCGCCTTCCGTGACCTGGAAGTCGTTGGCCTGGTGGCACATCATGTCCAGCAGCGCGACGTCGCGGCCGAAGGCGAAGTACTCCTCGATGGTGCCCGTGCCCACGGTGGCGCGTGTCTGGCCGTGGATGTCGCCCCAGAACGTCTTCGGCTCCGTCGCTTCCAGCGCGCGCACGAGGTTGGACTCCACGCGGTGCCCGTCGTGCGCGGCGGCCACGCGGCTCTCCGCCCCCGCGCCGTCGAGGCGCAGGCCCGGGAGCCGCTGCACGGCGAGATCGCCGCTCTTCCAGCGCAGCGCGCGCGGCAGGCCCTCGATGGGCGCTCCCGCCGCGGTGACGACGACCTCGCCCTCGAAGCGCTCGCAGGGGTTGCCCCAGACGTCCTCCGCCTTCACGAGCGCGTCGAAGCGCTCGCCCGGGCGCACCGTGGTCGGCGCCACCGCCACCAGCCGGTGCAGGGCGCCGCCCACGATATCCATCACGGGGGAGCCGGCGAGCGCTTCGTACAGCTCGGTGCCGAAGGGATCGACGAAGAACCGCCACTCGCAGCCCTTCTCGCGGAACGTCTGCGCCCGCGAGCCGGGCCCGCCGCCGGAGGTGTCGCCGAGCGTGATGTGGAGGCGGTCGCCGGGATAGAGGGAGCCGTCCGCCACGGAGGCCACGAGGCACTTGAACCACGGCCGCACCTGGCCGCGCGGCTCCCAGCCGAGGGAGGCCACGGCGGTGGGACAGCGGCTCTGCAGCCGCACCGTCGTGTAGTTGGCGCCGCGCGCATCCGTGAACTGCGGCCGGCCCCAGTCGGAGGCGAAGCGGGAGGCGATCTTGAGCCGCGCGCGCTCGTCGTAGCCGTAGGCGCCCACCTCGTACGTGAACGTCCACGTGCCGTACGCGCCCGCCACCACCGGCGTGTCGGGCGTCATCCACGCGCGGCCGACGAAGCGCGGGTCCGTCTTGATCGGCATGTCAGCGCGCGACCCGCTCCACCACGCCGCGCGAGGGCGACATGCGCACGCGGTCCCCGGTCTTGAACACGGTGAAGGGATCGGGGCTCACGCGGTGCATGGTGGGGATGCCGGCGAGCACGAGGCCCTGGATCATCACCGGGTTCGTGCGGCCGAAGAGGATGCCGGCGGGCGCCACGCGCCGGTGCACGAGGGCGAGGAAGGCCCAGCCGGCGGCCACGCCGCCCTGCACGGCCGGGAAGTAGACGATCTTGCCCGCCAGCGACTGGCCCTCGAGCGCGTGGCCGCGCCGCGAGATGACGCCCGTCTCGCGGTCCATGTCGTAGCGGATGCTGAAGGTGTCCTTCGACAGCACGATCTCCGCCTCGACGTCGGGCCCGAAGCCGCGGGGGGCGGTGAGGGCGGCGCTCACGCCAGGCGCGCCGCGTCGGGCAGCCGGCCGCTCACGGCCGCCTCGATGCAGTCCTCCGTGCGGCGCAGGATCGGATGCAGGCGATAGCCCCCGATGATGTTGGCCACCTTCGCGGAGTTCGTGAGGACGTTCTTCCAGCCGAAGGCCGCCGCCATCTTCGCGGGCTCCATGATGTACCAGCACACGCCGGAGAGCACGCGCCCGCCCGCGTCCTCCAGTGTCTTGACGTAGCCCAGGCGCGCCGCCATCTCGCGGTTGGCGAAGTTGGTGGTCACGAGCAGCGCGGTGTTGGGGTGCACGCGGCGGCCGCGCAGCAGCTCCACGAGGCGGCGCAGCTCCAGCACCGACAGCTGCGGCGCCGTGAACACGACGAGGTCGATCTCCGCGCGGTCCTCCGGGTACGTGCGATAGAAGGCGTCGAGGGCGGCGTCGTCGATGACGTGCGAGGCCGCCGGGGACGGCCCCCCGAAGGCCGCCGCCTCGTCGGGGGCTTCCGGGGTGACGCCCACCATGTGGAACATCGCGCAGGAGCCGTAGGAGGCGAGGGCGGCGCCGAAATGCTTGAGGTCGTCGCCGCGGGGTGTCGCCGGCGGCGCGGTCACCACGGGCACCGTCCAGTAGTCGACCGTGCGCCGGCCGATGATGCCGCCCACCGCGCCCCAGTCCGCGTAGTCGGCGGGCGCGCACCGCAGCTCGAAGCGCGTGGAGCCGCGGCGCTGCGCGGGCAGGTGATAGCCGTAGGCGGGCGTGACGCCCGTGAGCCCGGCGGCGACGGCGGCGGGCCCCGCCTCGTAGTTCGTGTGCGCGCCCGCCACGGAGTTCGCCCAGATGACGGTGCCGGTGTCGCCCCAGGCGAGGTGCTCGCCGCGCTGGGGCTGATAGACGGTTTGATAGTTGATGCAGGTGTCGACCTGCATGGCGCCGAGGGCGCGCAGGTGGGCCACGAGGGCGCGCTCGCGGGTGACGAGGCCGGGGTCCTGCCGCACGTCGAGGGCGCGCTCGAAGTCGACGCAGCGCGCGTTGGTGGTGACGGGGACCGTGAAGCGCGCGCCCTGGGCCACGAGTGATGCGATGAAGGCGAAGCCGGCGTCGCCCATCACCTCCATGTCGCCCATCATGTGGACGTTGGTGACGGGCACGAAGCGCTCGGCCTCGAAGAACTCGCCCACCGCGATCTGCTGCTCGATGGCGGTGCGCGCGGCGGCGCCGAGGTCGCCCGCGCGCATGCGGGTTTCGCGGTCCGTGAGGCGCATGACGCCACACCATCCGGCCAATCGCGGAGGGTGTCAAGTCGAGCCCGTGATTTCGGGGTACGATGCTGGCCGCCCATGACGCCGATCCTCGCGACGGCCGCCGTCCTCGTCGCCGCCTTCATCAAGGGCGCCATCGGCTTCGGGTTTCCGACCCTCGGCACGCCGCTGCTGGCGCTCTTCATCGACGTCAAGACGGCGGTGGCGCTGCTCATCCTGCCCAACATCGTCATGGACGCCATCCAGTTCGTGCGCGGCGGCGCCCCCGTGGTCACCGTGCGGCGCTTCATGTGGCTCGTCGTCTTCGGCGCCGCCGGCATGGTGGCGGGCACCAAGCTGCTCGTGATGCTGCCGCCGGGCAAGCTGCTCGTGATCCTGGGCGGCTTCATCCTGCTCTTCGTCGTGCTCAATGCCACGCGCTTCTCGCCGCTCCTGCCGCCCGGGTGGGAGCCGTGGATGTCGCCCGTGGCCGGCTTCGTGGCGGGCGTGGTGGGAGGCGTGACGAACGTGCCGGGCACGCTCGTCATCATCTACTTCTATTCGCTGCGGCTGGCGAAGGCGGAGTTCGTGGCCTCCGTGGCGTTCAGCTTCATCGTCTACAAGCTCGTGCAGCTCGCCAGCGTGGCGTGGTTCGGCCTGCTCACGTGGCCCGTGCTGGGTGCCTCAGTGGCGCTGACCCTCGCGGGTCTGGGCGGGTTCGCGCTCGGGCTGCGCGTGCAGGACCGGCTCGAGCAGCGGGCCTTCAACCGCGCGGTGCTGGTGTTTCTCGCGCTGCTCGGCGGCTGGCTGGTCGTCCGCGGCGGGTAGCGGCGCGGCAGGCGGCAGCTCCCCCTCGCGGCGCCGACGGCGCGACAGCACCCGGCGCAGCATCAGCTTCAGCTTCCAGCGGTCGACGCCGAGGCGGTCGAGGAGGCCGCGCGCCGCCAGCATGAGCGCGCCCTTGACGGTGAGGGCGCGATGGCAGTCGAAGTTGCGGACGATGGTGCCGCCGAACCGCTGCTTGAAATTGTTGATGCGCAGCTTCTCCTCGTCCGTGGTGCCGTCGTACCAGCCGCCCTGATCGAAGATGGTGACGCCCGCCTCCTGGTACATCAGGATGTCCATCCACGTGTGATACCGGTTGGCGATGCCGACGAGGGCGCGCTCGGCGGAGTCGGCGTGGGCCATGAAGAGCGAGGCCGAGATGAGGTTGAGCACCCGCTCCGGCGTGCGGTAGTAGGCGTGCCACACGAGGTCGCGGTCGCCGTCCCGCACCACCGACAGGTCGAGGTGGCCGGCCCGGGCGAGCAGGCGCAGGTAGCGGCGGTCGGCGCGGGGCAGACCCTTGAGCGCCGCGAAGCGGTCGTAGAAGTCGCAGGCGCGCTCCAGCACCTCGAGGTCGTTGCGCCAGGCGCCATGGCGCAGGCCTTTGCGCATCCCGTGGCGAATTTCATTCCGGGTTTTCTTGTGCATCGCGCCCAGCAGGGCGTCGGGCTCTCTGCCCAGATCGAGCACGATCGTGCAGAACACCGTGTGATACGAGTCCGGCACCGGGGAGGGGCGCTGAATATAGTGAACGATATCAGCCGCTACGACACCGGGTTCCTCCTCGAAGTAGACGTTGGCCACCCGGCACAACCTGCCCTGCGACACGATCATCGGCACACTCCTGGAAGGACGACCCCTCTGAGGAGCAAATGCCGTACCGAGCCGGGTCAGCCGCTGAGCAGGCCGAAGATGCGGCGGACGAGCTCCTCGTGGTCCTGCACGTTGTGCGCGAAGAGCCCGAACTCCTTGAGGTCGGCGAGGTCGACGGCGCGGAACGGCTCGCCCGCGCGCAGGCCGCCGAAGGGGACGGCCTGAAAGCACGAGCGCCCCGGCTCGGGCCGCTCGGTGACGAGGACGAAGTACAGCTCGGGCCAGTGCCGGCGCGCCAGGAGAAACACCGAGCGGTCGCCCCGCTGGTTCTCGACGGAGATGTACTGCTCGACGGAGGGGCGATACTTCACCTCGACCAGGTACTCGCGCTCGTCGCCGTCGGGCAGCCGCTGCGAGACGCGGAAGTCGGGCGAGTAGTCCTCGCGCCCGAAGCGGAGAGGGGTGGGCCCGCTCTTGAACGGCTGCACCTCGTAGCGCGCGCGACGGAAGATCGACTCCACGAGCGCTTCGGCGATGCGGCTTTTGGCCTCCAGGAGATCCATTCCACCTCCTTTCGACGGGCCTCGGAACCTCGCGCCGGCACAACGCGTTCTGGGTATCGTATCACCCGGTCTGCGCAGGGCCGGCCGACAAAACCCCCCACAGGAGGACCACGGCATGACGGACACGATGGACCTGAGCAGGCGGCAGCTGCTCGTCACGGGCTCGACCTTCGCCGGCTACGCCCTCGCTGCCGACACGGTGCTGGCCCAGGCGATCAAGACGGACACCGATGGCCTGGCCGCCGGCGAGTTCGAGGTCAGAATCGGCGACTACGGCATGCCGGTCTACGAAGCCCGGCCCGCCTCCGGCAGGGGCCACCCCATCGTGGTCGTCATCTCCGAGATCTGGGGCGTGCACGAGTACGTCCGCGACAGCACCCGCCGCTTCGCCAAGGCCGGCTACCACGCGGTCGCGCCGGAGCTCTTCAAGCGTGAAGGCGGCGTGGCGCAGCTCACGAACGTGCAGGACATCCTCAAGATCGTGCTCGGCCAGAAGCGCGAGCAGACGCTGGGCGACCTCAAGGCCGCCGCCGACTGGGCCAAGACGCGGCCGGGCGCGCGGGCGGATCGCGTGGGCGTCACGGGCTGGTGCTGGGGAGGCTCGACCACCATCCAGATGGCCGCCACCAACCCCGACATCAAGGCGGCGGTGGCGTGGTACGGGCCGCCCGGACGTCCGTACCAGGGCGCCTCGGGTCCGGTCACCGGCTTCGACCTCGCCAAGGACATCAAGGCGCCGTTCCTCGGCCTGTTCGGCGAGACCGACACCAACCCCAAGCCGGAGGACGCCCTGCGCTTTGGTGAGCTGCTCAAGCAGCACGGCAACAAGGATGTCGAGATCGTCGTCTATCCCGGCGCCGGCCACGCCTTCCACGCCGACTACCGGCCGTCCTACAAGCCCGAGGCCGCCGCCGACGCCTGGAAGCGGTGCGTGGGCTGGTTCGACAAGTACCTGAAGGGGTAACGCGCGGCACTCCCGTCGAGCGACGGGGGGTCGGTCGGCCCCCCGTCGCGCTACCCGCCCAGTCGGTTCACCAGTTCGCGCGCCCAGGCCATGCGCTCCGGGGCCATCACCAGCTTTTCGGCGAAGGGGTCGCCGAGGGGGCGGGTGGCGTCGATGCCGAGCTTGGCGGTGAGGCCCTGCTCGTCGGCGCTCGGATCGAGCATGGCGCCGAGGCTGCCGGAGATGACCACGAGGTCGCGGTCGGCCTGCATGCGCGTGGCCACCGCCCACATCACGTCGGACTCGTCGAAGACGTCGATGTCGTCGTCCACCACGATCACCAGCTTGAGGTAGTGGTCGACCCCGAGCACGATGGGGATGACGTGCTTGGCCTCGCCGGGACGGCCCTGCCTGATGGCCACGTAGGCGGTGAACGACGACGTGCCGGAGAGCGGCACGTGCACGCCCGTGACGTTGGGAATCACGCGCGTGAGCGCGTTGGTGATCTCCGCCTCGCGCACGAGCCCCAGCGTGGTGATGTGGTCGCCCGCGCGCCCGGAGCCGATCGACTGAAACCACGGCCGCCCACGCAGGCTGATGGCCCTGGCCACGAAGACGTGCTGGGTGGAGCGGCGGGAGAAATAGCCGGTGAACTCGCCGAAGGGCCCCTCCGGCTCGCGCACGCCGGGCAGGATCTCGCCCTCGATGACGATCTCGGCGGCGGCGGGTACGTGCAGGTCGATGGTCGAGCAGGGCGCCACTTCGAGGGGCTCGCCGAGGAGGCCGCCCACCACCTCGAACTTGCCGACGTCGGCGGGCGGGTAGGCGAGCGAGCCCATCGACACCAGGGGATGCAGGCCGAGCGCGACGGCGCACGGCAGCGGCTGTCCTTTGGCTTCGGCGCGGCGCTGGTACTCGAACATGCGCCGGCGCGAATGCAGGCTGACGCCCATGCGGTCGCGTCCCTTCACCTGGAAGCGGTGGTAGCCCTCCGTTTCCACTCCCGTGTCCGGGTCGCGCGCCACCAGCATGCCTGCGGTGAGATAGCGGCCGGCGTCGCCGGGGAAGTAGGTGGGAATGGGCAGGCGGCCCAGATCCACGTCGGCGCCGCGGAGCACGTGCGTGCGGAAGGGCGGATCGGGGACGACCACGGGCTTCATGACGTCCTTGATGCGGCGCGCGTACTCGACGGCGAGGCCGGCTTCGGGGACGCCGAGGGCGAAGGCGAGGGCGCGGCGGGAGGCCACCACGTTGCAGATGATGGGGATGTCCGAGCCCTGCACCCGCTCGAAGAGGAGGATCGGGTACCGGCGGCGCCGCTCGTACTCCAGCACGACCGCCATGACGTCGTACTCGGGGGACACGGGCTCGGGCACGCGCACCACCTCGCCCGGAAAGGCGCGGCCGTACGCGTCGACGAAGGCGCGGACGGACTGGTGCTGCTCGCTCATTTCAGCGGGGCCACCACCACGTCGGTCGGCTTGCCCGCCAGGAAGTTCTCGACGTTCTGCACGGCGCGCAGCAGGCCATCGCGGATGACTTCCGCCGTCTGCCCGGCGTTGTGCGGCGACAGCACGACGTTGT
>JBBDXO010000300.1:0-1573 GCA_040902295.1 Candidatus Rokuibacteriota bacterium
GCGCAGCATCTCGCGGCCCGCCGCCTGCGCGCAGAGGAAGTACCCCTTGAGGTTGATGTCGACGATGTCGTCCCACTCCGCCTCCGTGTAGTCGACGGCGGGCTTGATGTTGTCGATGCCCGCGTTGTTCACGAGCACGTCCACGCGCCCCCACGTCTCCATGGTCCTGGCCACCATGCGATCGACGTCCGCCTTCTTCGAGGTGTCCACCTGCAGGGCGATCGCCTTGCGGCCGAGGCCGGTGATCTCCGCCGCCACCGTGTCCACCTGCGGCAGCGTGCGGCTCACGGCGACGATGTCGGCGCCGTGCTGGGCGAGGCCGAGCGCGATCGTCCTGCCGAGGCCGCGCCCGGCGCCGGTGACGATGGCGACCCTGCCCGTGAGGTCGAAGAGCTTGCTCATGATGGGCTCCTTTCAGGCCGAGACGGAGGCGGGCGCCACGCGCGGGCGCGTGCGGCCGCCGAGCTTGCGGACGTAGACGGTCATCACGATGAGGCCCACGCCGATCGCGATCTGGCGCAGGGCGGCCAGCCGGGGCGCGTCGATCATCGGCATCACGTCCTTGGCGAAGCGCGTGCCTTCGAGGACGACCACGAGGATCGCGGTGCCCCAGAGGGCGCCGCGCATCGAGCCGGGGCCGCCGATGATCATGGCCATCCATGTATAGAAGGTGATCTCCGGGGTGAACTGGTCCGGCACCACGTAGGTGACGTAGTGCGCCCACAGGCTGCCGGCGACGGCGGCGAGGCCGGCGCCCCAGCCGAGCGCGGTGAGGCGGAAGGCGAGCACGTTCTTGCCGAGGGCCATGGCCGCCTGGTCGTCGTCGCGGACGGCGCGCAGCGTGCGCCCGAGCGGGCTGCGCACCAGCATCTCGCTCAGCACGAAGGCGATGAGCACCGCCATGAGGACGAGCGCCAGGTAGGCGACGTGGTCGGGCACGCCGGGCAGGTTCCGCCACGGCCGCGGGATGCCGGGGATGCCGAGGGGACCGCGCGTCAGCTCACGCACGTTCAGCAGGAGCAGCCGGAGCAGCTCGGAGAAGCCGAGGGTGAGGATGGCGAAGTAGTCCTCACGCAGCCGCAGGGTGGCGGTGCCCACGAGCAGGCTCGCCGCCACCGCGAGCACGACGCCGGCCGCCATCGCCGCCGGGAAGGGCACGCCGGCGAGCGTGAGGAGGGCGGAGGTGTACGCGCCGATCGCGTAGAAGGCGACGTGGCCGAAGTTGACGAGGCCGGTGATGCCGTAGTGCAGGGTGAGCCCGAGCGTGAGCAGGGCCTGGATCCCGATGATCGTCGCCAGCGCCACGAGGTACTCGGTCATGCCGCGCCCCACAGCCCCCGCGGGCGGAACATCAGGCAGAGCGCCATCGCGGAGAAGGCGATCGCTTCCTTGTAGGCGGCCGGGATGATGAGCGTCGACCACTCGCCGGTGAGCCCGATGACGAGCGCGCCCGCCATGGCGCCGTAGGGGTTGCCGATCCCGCCCAGGATGGCGGCGGAGAAGATCGGGATGACGAGATCCCAGCCCATGTTCGGCTGGATGACCAGGTTGAGCCCGAAGAGGATGCCGCCGG
>JBBDXO010000301.1:0-10566 GCA_040902295.1 Candidatus Rokuibacteriota bacterium
CCCCCAAGCCCCCGCGCTCGGCAGCGCCCCGGCGAAGCCGTGGCGCTCCTCGATGACTAGACGGCCATGATGTTGTAGCCGCAGTCGACGTGGATGACCTCGCCGGTGATGCCGGAGGCCATCGGCGACGCCAGGAACAAGGCGGTGTCGCCCACCTCGCGGAGCTCGACGTTGCGGCGCAGGGGGGCGCGCTCGGCGTGGTGCTTGAGCATGCCCGTGAATCCCTTGATGCCGCGGGCGGCGAGGGTGTTCACGGGGCCCGCCGAGATCGCGTTCACGCGCACGCCGCGCGGGCCGAGGTCGGCGGCCAGGTAGCGCACGGACGATTCCAGCGCCGCCTTGGCCACCCCCATGACGTTGTAGCCCGCGGCCACTTTCTCGGCGCCGTAGTACGTCATGGCGATCACCGAGCCCTGGCCCGACTTCTCCAGCAGCGGCAGCGCGGCGCGCGTGAGGACGACCAGCGAGTACGCGGAGATCTCGTGGGCGAGCCGGAAGCCGTCGCGGCCCGTGTTCACGAAGGCGCCCTCCAGATCCTCCTTGGCCGCGTAGGCGACGGAGTGGACGAGGGTGTCGAGGCGGCCGAGGTCGCGTTCGACGCCCGCGAAGACGGAGCCGATCTCGGGGTCGGAGGTGACGTCGCACGGGTACAGGACGGAGCCGGGCAGGGTGGCGGCCAGCTCCTCCACGTTCTCCTTCAGCCGCTCGCCCTGGTAGGTGAACGCCAGGCGCATGCCGGCGGAGGCGAGCGACTGGGCGATCGCCCACGCGATGGAGCGCTTGTTGGCGACGCCGAACACGATCCCGGTCTTGCCGTCGAGCAGCGTCATGGGCGGGCCTCCGCGGTCATGATAGCAAGGGGGCTATACTGCCGGGCTATGACGCCCAACTTCGTGAAGCAGCGGCTGCGCGCGGGCAAGCCGGCCTTCGGCACCCTCCTGCACCTGGCCGATCCCCTCGCCGCCGAGATGATGGCCTCGGTGGGCTTCGAGTGGCTGCTCGTCGATACCGAGCACGGTCCCATCGACCTCGCCACCATGGCCACGATGTTCGCCACCATCACGCGCTACCCGGTGGCGCCCTTCGTGCGCGTGCACGCGCTCAACGAGGAGAACGTCAAGCGCGTCCTCGACGCGGGCGCGTGGGGCGTGCTGGCGCCGAACATGCGCACGCGCGAGGAGGCGGAGCTGCTCGTACGCGCGTGCAAGTACCCCCCCGCGGGCACGCGCAGCCTGGGCGCGGGGCGCTTCGCGCTGTCGTTCCATACGGACGCCCAGACGTACTTCGCGCGTGCCAACGACGAGATCCTGGTCATCGCCCAGATCGAGCACGTGGACGCCGTGAAGAACATCGACGCCATCCTGTCCACGCCGGGCATCGACGCCTGTTACGTCGGCCCCAACGACTGGTGCGCGTCCGCGGGCCTGCCGCCGTCGCTGGAGCCGCCCCACCCGGAGTTCGAGGAGGCCATGCAGGTGGTGCTGGCGGCGGCGCGCCGGCACACGGTGGCGGCCGGCATCCACTGCCAGACGCCGGCAACGGTCAACCGCCGCATCGCGGAGGGGTGGACGCTGGTGGGCATGGTCAACGACCACCGCTTCCTCGTGGCGGGCGCCCGCGCCGCGCGCGAGGCGGTGCGCACGGGCGCCTGATGCGGCTCGGGATCGTCCTCGCCCAGTTTCCCTCGCTGCCCGTGACGGAGTACGTCGCCCTCGCGCGCGAGGCGGAAGCGCGCGGCTATCACACCGCGTGGACGGGCGAGGTGTCCGGCGCCGACGCCTTCACGGTGATGACGCTGCTGGCCGCCTCCACCGAGCGGCTGCGCCTGGCGACGGGGGTGGTGCCGGTACAGACACGCACCCCGGTCGTGCTCGGCCTCACCACGGCCACCCTCAATCACGTGGCTCCCGGACGCTTCGCGCTCGGCCTGGGCCTGTCCAGCCGCACCATCGTCGAGCAGTGGCACGGGCTGCGCTTTTCGCCCGCGCTCGAGCAGATCCGGGAGGCGGTCCACATCATCCGCCTCGTGGCGGCGGGCGAGCGCGTCACCTTCGACGGCACGTTCTATCGCGTGCGCAACTTCCGCATGACGGCGCCGCCCCCGCCCGAGCCCGTACGCATCGTGCTCGCCGCCCTCGGGCCCGAGATGCTGGAGCTGGCGGGCGAGATCGCGGACGGCGTGCTCCTGAACTGGATCCCGCCCGAGACCGTGCCCGCCTCCATCACGCACCTCCACGCGGGCGCGCGGCGGGCGGGACGCGCGCTCGCCCCGGACTTCGAGATCGCGTCCTTCATCCGCACCTGCGTCACCGACGACGCCGACACCGCGCGACAGACGCTCGCCCGCGACATCACGGGCTACGCCACCGTCGACGTGTACGCCGCCTTCTTCCGCGACGCCGGCTTCGCGGAGGAGGTCGAGGCCGTCAACGCGGCGTGGCAGGCGGGCGACCGCGCGGAGGCCGTCAAGCGCGTGTCACCGCGGCTGCTCGACGGCCTCGGCGTGGTGGGCCCCGAGCAGCGCTGCCGCGACCGCATCGCCGACTTCGAGCGCGCCGGGCTCACCATGCCCGTCATCCTGCCCTTCACGCCCGCGGGCGGCGACGCCCGCGCCGCCGTGCTCCGGACGCTGCGGACGTTTCCGTAGTGGCCCTGACGGTGCTCGGGGTCATTCCCGCCCGCCTCGCATCGACGAGGCTGCCCCGCAAGGTCCTGCGCGAGATCGCCGGACGCCCGATGATCTGCCACGTGTACGAGCGCGCGCGGCGGGCGCGGCAGCTCACGGACGTCCTCGTGGCCACCGACGCGCGGGAGGTGGTGGAGGTGTGCGCGCGCTTCGACATCCCGGCCATCCTCACCTCGCCCGCGCACGTCTCCGGCACCGACCGCGTGTGGGAGGTCGCCCAGGGGCGCCACGCCGACGTGTACGTCAACATCCAGGGCGACGAGCCCCTCGTCACCGCGGGGCACATCGCGCGCCTCGTGGAGCCGTTCACCGCGCGCGCCGAGACGCAGGTCACCACGCTGCGCATCCGCGCCACCGCGGAGGAGATCGGCAACCCGAACGCGGTGAAGGTCGTCTGCGACGCCTACGGCCGCGCCCTGTACTTCTCGCGGTACCCCATCCCCTATCACCGTGACGCGGGGGGGGTGCCCGGCGGCGTGCCCCTCTTCAAGCACCTCGGGCTCTACGGCTACCGCGCGGCGGCCCTGGACGCCTTTCATCGGCTCGCGCCGTCCTTGCTGGAGACGACGGAGCGGCTCGAGCAGCTCCGCTTCCTCGAGCACGGCGTGCCCATCGTGGTGATGGAGACCGAGGACGCCACCATCGGCGTGGACACCGAGCAGGACCTGCAGGCCGTGGAAGCCCGTCTCGCCCGCCCGCCGCGTCCCTCGTGACCGAGGCGGCCGCGCAGAAGCGGTGGGTGATCGTCGGCGTCATCCTGATCGCGCAGGCCGTGTCCAACGTGGGGCCGCTCGGCATTCCCGCCATCGCCTCGCTCATTCGCGCGGATCTCGACCTCACGCTCGCGCAGGCGGGCTCCTTCCTGTCCGCCTACTACATCGGTCCCATCCTGGCCTCGCTGCCGGCGGGCACGCTCACGGATCGATGGGGCACCAAGCGCATGCTCGTGCTCGGGCAGGCCGTCATCGCGATCGGGCTCGTGGCCGTGAGCGCCTCGCTCACCTACGCCGCCTTCATCACGCTCACGGCCGTCGCCGGCCTCGGCTACGGGATCCTGAACCCGGCCTCCACCAAGGCGGTCATCGGGTGGGCTCCGCCCGCGCAGCGGGCCACGCTCGTCGGCTTCAAGCAGGTGGGCCTGCCCTTCGGCGGCGTCGTGGGCGCCGCCCTGTTGCCGCCGCTGGCGCTGCTGGCCGGCTGGCGGTGGGCCGTGATCGTCTCCGCGCTGCTGATCGTCGCCGCCACCATGGCCACGCTGATCGTCTACCGCGATCCGCCCCGGCCCGCCGCCGTGGCCGTCGAGACGGGCGCGCGGAGCCCGATGAGCACGGTGCTCGGCAACCGCAACCTGTGGCTCCTCGCCGGCTGCACGCTGGTGTTCGCCGCCATGCAGACCGTGTGGATGTCCTACCTGGTGCTGTATCTCCAGGGCGTGGTGGGACTGTCGCTCATAGCCGCGAGCGGGTATCTTGCGCTGGCGCAGTTCGGCGGGATGATCGGCCGCATCTCCTTCGGCCTGCTCTCCGACCGCGCCTTCGGCGGCCGGCGCCGGCTGCCGCTCGCCATCGCCGGCCTCGGCTCGGCGCTGTGCTCGGTCGCCATCGCGGGCACGGGCCCCGGCACCTCGGCCCTCTGGCTCACCGCGCTCGCGCTCGTCTTCGGCTTCGTCGGGATCGGCTGGAACGGCGTGCAGCTCACGCTGTTCGCCGAGCTCGTGGGACCGCGTGCCGCCGGCACCGCCGTGGGCCTCGGCCTCGCCATCTCCTCCGCCGGCGTCACCCTCGGCCCGCCCCTCTTCGGCCACTTCGTGACCGTCTCCGGCAGCTACACCGCCCCCTGGCTCGTCCTCGGCGCCGTGATGCTCGCCGCCCTCGCCGTGCTCGCCTTCGTCAAGGAACGTCCCGCCCTCCGCGGCATCTGACTACGCGGGCCGGGCGGGCTCCACGTGCACCTGGGTCGGGAACGGGATCTCGATGCCTTCGGCGCGCAAGCGCCGCAGGATGCGCTTGCGCAGCTCGTGCTGGACCAGGTACTGATCCACGAACGTCGCCACCTGGCAGATGAGCGTGAAGTCCAGCGAGTATTCGCCGAAGCCGGGGATGAAGCGCACGGCCGGCTTCGGCTCGCCGAGCAGGCCGGGCACCTCGCCCACGGCTGCCTCCGCCTCGGCGATCAGGACCCTCTCGAGGTGGTCCGGGTCCGTTGCATACGACACGGAGATCTTCATGAGGAGCGACATCCGCGGCGCCGGCAGGTCGTAATTCGTGATGACCGACTGCGCGACCTTGGAGTTCGGCACGATCACGACGTTGTTGCTCAGCAGCCGCAGGCGCGTGGACCGCCAGCCCACGTCGACGACGTACCCTTCCGCGCTCTCGGCCGAGATCTTCACGTAGTCGCCGACGCGGATGGGCTTGTCCGCGAGCAGGTGCATGCCCGCGAACAGGTTGGAGAGCGTGTCCTGCAGGGCCAGGGCCACCGCGAGGCCACCCACCCCGAGGGCGGTGAGGATGGGCGTCACCGCGATGCCGAGCGAGCCCAGCAGCACGAGGCCGCCCACGAGCAGGATGACGAGCCGCACCGTGGTCTGCGCCAGGCCCGTGACCGCGCCCGCCAGCGCCCGGCGCTCCCCTGCCGCCGCCACCAGCGAGGCCAGCACGCCCGCCGCCGTGATGGTGACGGACAGGATCACCGCGGCTTCCAGCACCGTGTGCAGCTGCACGCTGAGCCGCCGCGGCATCTCGGCCACCTCGATGGCCACGAAGAGGCCGAGCACGAGGCACCAGAGAACGGAGGGAAGCCGCACCGATTGCAGGAAGACGCTGTCGGCGCGCGCGCGTCCCGTCCAGCGCCGGAAGCCCAGGAGGAGGGCGGCGCGGAATGCGAGCGCGGTGCCGCTCACGAGGACGAAGGCCACGACGGGCCAGAACAATTCCTGCATGGCGAGCATGCTATCGTAATTGCCTCTCATGAGTCAGCGCCGCCTCTTCTACGGCTGGACCGTGATCGCGGCCTCCGCCGCCATCATCGGCGTGGGCATGGGGGCGCTCTTCTCGCTCGCCGTGTTCCTCACGCCTCTCGAGCAGAGCATGGGGTGGAGCCGCGGCGCCATCTCGACGGTCGCGCTCCTGAACTGGCTCGCCATGGGCCTGGGCTCCTTCTTCTGGGGGGCGCTGTCGGACCGCATCGGCGGCCGCGGGGTGGCGATCGGCGGCGGGCTCCTCCTCGGCCTGGGGCTCGTGCTCGCGAGCCAGGCGCAGGCGCTGTGGCACTTCTACGTGGCCTTCGGCTTCATGGTGGGCTTCGCGGTGGGCGCCTTCTACGCGCCGCTGACCTCGACGGCCACCAAGTGGTTCACGGCGCGACGGGGCCTCGCGGTGGCGCTCGTCTCCTCCGGCATCGGCCTCGGCATCCTGCTCGCAGCGCCTTTCGCGCGTGCGCTCATCACGGCTTATGACTGGCGCATCGCGATGCTCGTGCTCGGCGACGTGGCATGGCTCGTCATCATCCCCGCCGCGCTGCTCATCCGCGAGGAGCCGGGCGAGATGGGCGCCCAGGCCCGGGGCGGCGCGGCGGCGGCGGGGCGCGAGTACACGCCCCGCGAGGTCGCCACCGCGCCGCAGTTCTGGGCCATCGCCCTCACGCACTTCGCGTGCTGCGCCGCCCACTCGGGGCCGATCTTCCACATGGTCACCCACGCCATCGACCAGGGCGTGCCCGGCATGGCGGCGGCCACCGTCCTGAGCGTGTCGGGTCTGGCGTCGATCGCGGGCCGCATCGGGGGCGGCCTCCTCGCGGACCGCTTCGGAGCCAAGCCGACGCTCGTCGCGGGCCTCGCGCTGCAGGCGGCCATGATCGTGCTCTATCTCGCCGTCAGCGAGCTCCTCGCCTTCTATGCGCTCGCCCTCGTCTTCGGGATGTCGTACGGCGCCGTCATGCCCCTCTACGCCCTCGTCACCCGCGACTACTTCGGCGAGAAGGTGATGGGCACCGCCTACGGCGGCGTGTTCCTCATCTCCACCCTCGGCATGGGGCTGGGCTCGTTCGCGGGCGGCTGGGCCTACGACCGGCTCGGCAGCTACACCTGGCTCTTCGGCGGATCGTTCGCCATCGGCGCCCTCGCGGTCCTCCTCGCCCTCACCTTTCGCTCGCCCAGGCGGGTGGCGCCGCTCACGGAGGCCGTCTCCGCCTCCTAGAACGCGGAGAGCGACGGCGATGGCTTGACACCGCGGCGGACGAGGTGGTATCACTTCGTCACTTTTATCCGGTGTTTAGCTCACTTCAGGCCACCCGCAGCGCGCGGGCCGGCCCGTTCCCGGCAACCGCGGCAGGTGTCGTGACCGTTGGACGATCAAGGAGGATCACACGCATGGACGCACAGGGTATGAATCGCCGGAAATTCCTGAAGGTCTCGGGCGTCGCCGCCGCCGTGGCGACGACAGGCATCGAAGGCATCCTCGCCGCGCGGCAGGCGCCGGCGTGGGCGCAGGGCACCAAGCTGCACTGGGTGCGATGGAACGACTTCATCCCGGAATGCGACAAGGTCCTCAAGGACCAGCAGATGCCGGAGGCGTCGAAGGCCCTCGGCGCGGAAGTGACGCTGGAGACGATCAACGCCAACGACCTGCAGCCCCGCATCACGGCCGCCATCCAGTCGGGCTCCGGCGCCGACATCTTCCTCATGCAGTACAACTGGCCGCAGCTGTACGCGAACTCCCTCGTGGACGTCAGCGACGTCGCGGACAAGCTCGGCAAGGCGGAAGGCGGCTTCTACGACGTCTACAACCCGTCCACGAAGGTGGGCGGCAAGTGGATGGCGGTGCCGCACTCCATCATCGGCAACGCGGTGGCCTACCGGAAGTCGTGGCTGAAAGAGGCGGGCGCCACCGAGTTTCCCAAGACGTGGGACGCGGCCCGCAAGCTGTTCACCGCGCTGAAGAAGAAGGGGCGCCCCTACGGGCAGACGCTCGGCCACACCTTCGGCGACGCCCCCACCTTCACCTATCCGCTGCTGTGGTCGTACGGCGGCTCGGAGACGGATGCGTCGGGCAAGAAGGTGACCATCAACTCCAAGGGCACGCTGGAGTCAGTGAAGTTCATGCAGGCCTTCTGGAAGGACGCGTGCGACGAGGGCGGCCTCGCGTGGGACGACACGAACAACAACCGCGCCTTCCATGCGGGCGAGCTGAGCGCCAGCCTCAACGGCGCGTCCATCTACATCGTGGCCAAGCGGCAGAAGGACAAGATCAAGGACGACAAGGGCGAGCCGATGTTCCAGGACATCGACCACTCGGGCCTGCTGCCCGCCGGGCCCGCCGGCCAGTTCCCGCTCTACCTCAACCACGCGCACGGCATCATGAAGTACTCGAAGAACCAGAAGCTCGCGAAGGACTTCCTGACGTGGCTGCACAAGAAGGAGAACTTCGAGAAGTGGTTCACGGTGGCCGAGGGCTACAGCGTGGGCGCCACCACCGCGTGGGAGAAGCACGCCATGTGGGACACGCTGGACAAGCCGCTGCAGGTGTTCCGCACCGCCGCCCGCAAGACGCGCATCTTCGGCTACGCGGGACCGTCCACGGCGAAGTCCACGGAGGCCTTCACCAAGTACATCGTGACCGACATGTACGCCAAGGCCGTCCAGGGCATGAAAGCCGAGGACGCGGTGAAGTGGGCCGAGGGCGAGCTGAAGAAGGTCTACGAGGCCTAGGCGAGCCCCGCGGTTCGGTCAGGTGTGAAGAAGCCGATCGCAGGGGGCGTGGGGGGGGCGGCGGAGATCGCCCTCCCCCGCCCCCGTGCCTCGCGCCCGGCGCGCACCACGCGCCTCCTCGAGAACGAGCGCGTGCTCGCCTACGCGCTGCTGACGCCCACCGTCGCCCTCCTCGGCATGTTCATCGCATACCCGTTCGTCATGGGGGTGTGGCTGTCGCTCACGAGCACGAGCGTGGGCAACCTGGGCGAGTTCGTCTGGTTCAAGAATTTCGTCAAGGCGTGGAACGACTCGATCTTCCAGACGGCCTTCAGGAACACCTTCGTGTACACGTTCTGGGCGACCATCTTCAAGCTCGCCCTCGGGATGTGGCTGGCGCTGCTGCTGAACCGCCACTTCCGCGGCAAGCGGCTCGTGCGCGCCTCCATGCTGCTGCCCTTCATCATCCCCACCGTGCTCTCGACCTTCGCCTGGCGGTGGATGTTCGATCCCACCTTCAGCGTGCTGAACTGGACGCTCTACCAGTCAGGCCTCATCGACACCAAGCTGCCCTTTCTGTCGAGCGGGGAATGGGCGATGTGGTGCGCGATCGCCATCAACACCTGGCGGGGCATGCCCTTCTTCGCCATCACGCTCCTCGCCGGCCTGCAGACGATCAGCCCCGACCTGCACGAGGCGGCCTCCCTCGACGGCGCCAACGGCTGGCACCGCTTCTGGCACGTGACGTGGCCGCTGCTGAAGCCGGTCACCCTGGTGGTGGTGGTGTTCTCGGTCATCCAGACCTTCTCCGACTTCCAGCTCATCTACGTGCTGACGGGGGGCGGCCCCGCCAACGCCACCCATCTGCTCGCCACCTACGCCTACCAGATCGGCATCCTCGCCGGCCTCCTCGGCGAAGGCGCCGCCATCTCCCTCTTCATGTTCCCCGTGCTGCTGGTCGTGGTGTGGCTGCAGCTGCGATACCTGAGACGGCTGGAAGGCGCATAAATGGTCATCGAGCGGCGGTGGAAGAAGTGGGTGTACTTCTACATTCCGCTCACGCTCTTCCTCATCGGCACGCTCTTTCCGTTCTACTGGATGTTCATCACGTCCGTCCGGCCCGACGAGGAGCTGTACCGCTCGTGGCGGGCCGTCAACAACACGCCCTTCTGGACGCTGGCGCCCACGCTCGACCACTTCCGCGACCTCCTCGCGCGCACGACCTTCCCGCGCTGGCTGTGGAACACCTTCTTCATCGCCCTCGTCTCCACCGCCATCTCGCTCTTCTGCGGGCTGCTCGCCGGCTATGCGCTGGCGCGCCTGAAGTTCCCCATGGCGGGCCTGCTCGGCACCGCGATCTTCGTCACCTACCTGGTGCCGCCCACGCTGCTCTTCATCCCGCTCGCGGACATCATCCGCAACCTGCAGCTCGGCAACACGCCGTGGGCGCTCATCCTCACCTATCCCACGTTCCTGGTGCCCTTCTGCACCTGGCTCCTCATGGGCTACTTCAAGACGATCCCCAGGGAGCTCGAGGAATGCGCGCGCATCGACGGCGCCACGCGCGTGGGGGCGATGCTGCGGATCGTCTTCCCCATCGCCGTGCCGGGCATCCTGTCCGCGGGCATCTTCGCCTTCACGCTGTCGTGGAACGAGTTCATCTACGCGCTCATCTTCCTGTCGTCGCCGGAGCGCAAGACGGTGCCCGTGGGCGTGGTCTCCGAGCTCATCCGCGGCGACATCTACTTCTGGGGCCAGCTCATGGCGGGCGCGCTCCTCGGCTCCATCCCGGTCGCGGTCGTGTACTCGTTCTTCGTCGAATACTACGTGACGGGGCTCACGGGCTCCGTGAAGGGGTAGTCTCGCGCACAGTGCCCGGAGCTCCCGACTCCGGGGAATCCATTGAGGGGAGAAAACATCACATGGCACAGGTGCTGCTCAAGGCGCTCAACAAGAAGTACGACGAAGTGCACGCCGTCAAGGACGTGAACCTGCACATTCGCGACAAGGAGTTCATGGTGCTCGTCGGCCCGTCGGGCTGCGGCAAGTCCACCACCCTGCGCATGGTGGCGGGGCTCGAGGAGATCACGGCGGGCGAGATCACCATCGGCGACCGCGTCGTGAACGACCTGCCTCCCAAGGACCGCGACATCGCGATGGTCTTCCAGAACTACGCGCTCTACCCGCACATGAC
>JBBDXO010000302.1:0-1564 GCA_040902295.1 Candidatus Rokuibacteriota bacterium
CGCAGGTCCATGCCGGCGCAGATGGCGCGGCCGGCGCCGCGCACGACGACCACGCGGACGTCGCGCCGCTCGTCGAGAGTGTCGAAGGCGGCGCGCAGGCCGGCGAGCATGGTGGCGGTCATGGCGTTGCGCTGCTCGGGGCGATTCAGGGTGACGGTGGCGACGCCGTCGGCGACGGCGGTGATGATCTCCTCAGGCATGGGCCCTCCCCGCGATTTCGGACGCCACGGTAGGGAGCTTCGTTCCGCTTGTCAACACGGCGGTGCTATCATCCGCGCGATGACGAGCTTTGCCGGCTTCACGCTGCCCGACGAGCTGCGCGTGCTGCGCGAGCAGATCCGCCGCTTCATCCGCGAGGAGATCATCCCCCTCGAGCAGCGCCTCGATCCCGACGCCCCGGATATTCCGCGCGAGGACTTCGCGCGCCTGTCCGCGAAGACGAGGGCGGCCGGCATGTGGGCGCTGGGCGCGCCCGCCGCGCACGGCGGGGGCGGGCTCGACACCTTCAGCATGTGCATCGCGCTGGAGGAGATGGCGCAGCACCGCATGGGACTCTACAACCCCGGCTGCGGCGTCTTCGGGCGCAACCCGCCGCCGCCCATCTGGAGCGGCACGCCCGCGCAGATCGAGAAGTACGCGGTGCCCGCGGTGCGGGAAGGCTACGAGACCTTCTTCGCCATCACGGAGCCCTCCGGCGGCTCGGACCCCGCGGGCGCCATCCAGACGCGCGCCGAGAAGCGCAACGGCCACTGGGTGCTCAACGGGCGCAAGGTCTTCATCTCGCGCGCGCACGATGCGCCGTGGGGCGTCGTCTTCGCGCGCACGGACAAGGGCAAGGGGCGCGCCGGCATCTCGTGCTTCATCCTCGAGCACGGCACGCCCGGCTTCACCGCCACGAACATCCGCACCATCCGCACGGCCGCCGTCGCCAACGACGTGGTCTTCGAGGACTGCACGATTCCGGCGGACCATCTCATCGGCGAGGAAGGGCACGGCCTCGACCTCGCCTTCGACCTGCTCGTGAAGAACCGCTTTCCGTATTCCGCCTGCAACCTGGGCGTCGCCGTGGCCGCGCACCGCATGGCCATCGAGCACGCCAAGCACCGCTCCACCTTCGGCGTGCCCCTCAGCCAGCGCCAGGCCATTCAATGGATGCTCGCGGATGCCGAGGTCGAGATCCGCGCCGCGCGCTGGCTCATCTGGGAGGGCGCGTGGAAGGCCGACCGCGGTGAAGACGCCCGCGTCGAAGCGTCGATCGCGAAGCTCTATTCCAGCGAGGTGCTCGGCCGGGTGGTGGACGCGGCCGTGCAGATTCACGGAGGGTATGGCGTGTCCAAGGAGTTTCCGCTCGAGCGCTGGTATCGCGAGGCCCGTGTGCGCCGCATCGGCGAGGGGCCCTCGGAGGTGCATCGCATGGTCATCGCCCGCGCGCTCTTCCGATGATGCTCGACGGCGTGCGCGTGGTGGAGGTGGGCCAGAACCTCGCGGGCCCCATGGCGGGGGAGATCCTCGCCCACCTGGGCGCCGACGTCATCAAGGTGGAGCGGCCCGAGGGCGACGACGC
>JBBDXO010000303.1:0-1552 GCA_040902295.1 Candidatus Rokuibacteriota bacterium
TCGCGTTGAACTAAACCGCTGACGCGGTAGATCGAAGAGCGACGCCCGATCACGCGTTCGGCGGCTGATCCGCGGCGGCGCGTTCCACCCCAGGCACTGTTGAACGTCGCGCCGTCGACGCACCATCACCTCCTTGCTGTTCATCACGCCAGGGAGGTGTCCCATGAGCGAGCTCCGCACCCGCATGATCCGCGACCTGACCGTCCGCGGTCTCGCACCGCGCACGCACAAGGCGTACATCGCCGCCGTGGTCGGCTTGGCGAAGCACTACCGCCGGTCCCCGGACCAGATCACCAACGACGAAGTCCAAACCTACCTCGCCCACTTGATTCTGGAGCGCAAGCTCTCCTGGAGCACGTGCAGCCAAGCGGCCAACGCCTTCCGGTTTCTCTATCACGTCACACTCGGCCATCCGCGCACCGACTTTCACGTCCCCCTCCCGAAGCAGCCACAGAAATTGCCGGAGATCCTGAGCCGCGAAGAGGTGTGGCGGCTGCTGGCCGCACCGCCGCATCCGCGCCACCGGCTGTTGCTGACCACCGTCTACGCCGCCGGCCTGCGCGTGAGCGAAGCGATCGCCCTCAAGGTGTCCGACATCGACACCGACCGGATGACGATACGGGTCGAGCAGGGGAAAGGCGCCAAGGATCGCTACGTGGCGCTCGCCGCCCGCCTCTTGCAAGATCTCCGCGCCTACTGGAACACAGCGCCGCCGCAGGTCTGGCTCTTCGCCAATCGGCAAGGCACGCGGCCGATCGACATCACGGTCGCGCAGAAGATCTACACGCTGGCCAAGCTCCGCGCCGGCATCCACAAGCAGGGCGGCATCCACGCCTTGCGTCACGCCTTCGCCACCCACCTGCTCGAAGCCGGCACCGACCTGCACACCGTGCAGCGCCTGCTCGGCCACCGCCAGATCTCGACCACGATGCGCTACTTCCATCTCAGCCAGGGGCGCCTCGTAGGGACACGCTCGCCCCTGGATCTGCCTCAGCCCCGCAGCCTCGCGTAGGCGTCCATGCTTCCGGCGGGGGCGCCCGACGGGGGGCCGCGCAGGAGACCGCGCCCGGCGGTCGAGCTCGCCGACATCTTCCGTGCGCACGGGTCGGCGTATCGCCGCACGCACGCGCTCTCCCGCGCGCAGCGCCGCGCCATGCGCGCCATCGAGACGTGTCGCACGGCCGCGCTCGGCGGGCATCGCCACACGTGCGATACCTGTGGCGCCGAGCGGCTCGCCTACAATTCGTGCCGCAACCGCCACTGCCCGAAATGCCAGACCCTCGCCAAAGAGCGCTGGCTCGCCGCCCGCCGCGCCGAACTCCTCCCCGTGGAGTACTTCCACGTCGTGTTCACGCTGCCGCACGCCCTGAACGCGCTCGCCCAGGGCAATCCCCGCGTGCTTTACACGCTGCTCTTCCGCACGGTGGCGGCGACGCTCACCACCTTCGGCCGCGATCCCCGTCATCTCAGGGGCGACTCGGCGGCACGGCGATCCTGCACACCTGGGGGCAGAATCTCTCCCCGCACCTGCATCTGCACTGCGTGGTCCCCG
>JBBDXO010000304.1:0-10363 GCA_040902295.1 Candidatus Rokuibacteriota bacterium
ACGCCGGCGTGCGGCCGCACGATCTCCTCCACGCGGCGCGGGTAGACGATGATGCCGCGGATCTTCTTCATGTCGTCCAGGCGCGCGTGCACGCCGCCCTCGAAGGCGAGCAGCGTGCGCCCGCACGGGCAGCGGCGGTCGGCCACGTGCACGATGTCGCGCGTGCGGTAGCGCAGCAGGGGCATCGCCCGGCGGTAGAGGCTCGTGAAGACCAGCTCGCCGCGGCCGCCCGGCCCCACCGGCCGGTCCTGCTCGTCGAGGACTTCGGGATAGCAGTAGTCCTCGTGCACGTGCGTGAGCCCCGCCCGCGCGTCGCACTCGAAGCCCCACGCGGCGATCTCGGTGAGCCCGGGCAGGTCGTACGCCCGGGCGCCGAAGGCGGTCTCGATCTTCGCCTTCGTGGCGGGAATGGAGGCGCCCGGCTCCCCCGTGTGCCACGTCAGGCGCACCTTCGTGTCCTTCGCGAGATCGATGCCCTTCTTCGCCGCGTGCTCGGCGAGGAAGAGCGCGTACGACGGCGTGCAGCCGAGCACGGTGATGGGGTAGGTCAGCAGCGCGTCGATGCGCTGGTCCGTGGACAGCCCGCCCGCGGGAAAGACGAGGCAGCCGAGATCCTGCGCGGCGTAGAAGCCCGACCAGTAGCCGATCCACGGGCCGTACGAGAAGGCGGCCATCACCATGTCCTCGCGACGCACGCCGAAGGCGTGCAGCGAGCGCGCGTAGGAGTGATAGAAGCCGTACCAGTCTTCCTTGGTGTCGAGAAAGGCGAGCGGCCGCCCCGTGGTCGCCGAGGTCATGTGAATGCGCAGCACGTCGGCGAAGGGAACCGCGAGCACGTCCCCCCACGGCGGCTTCGCCGCCTGGTTGTCCTTGAGCTCGTCCTTGGTCGTGAACGGCAGACGCTGCAGGTCCTCGAGGGTGCGCACGCTGCCCGCCTTCACGCCCGCCGCCCGCAGCTTGCGCTTGTAGAACGGGCTGTGGGCGGCCGCGTGGGCGACCTGCCGGCGGAGGCGGGCCAATTGAAGACGTTTCATCGAGGCGCGCGAGGCCCGCTCCAGGCGGGGCTCGAGGTATCGGGAAGCCACGTCAGGCGGCCTGGAGCAGCTCGCTCATCTTGTTGAAAAACTTATCCGCCATCATCTTGGACACCCCGCCCAGCATGCGCTGGCCCACGGAGGCGATGAGCCCGCCCACCTGGACGTCGGCGGTATACGACACGCGCGTGCCCTCCGGGATGTCGCTGAGGGTGATGACCGTCTCCCCCCGCACGAAGCCGGGGCCGCCCGTGCCTTCGACGGCCATGCGGTAGGAATCGGGGGGGTTCTTCTCCGTCAACCGCACCTTGCCCTCGAAGGTCCCCTTCACGCCGCCCACGCCCACCTTCATGGTGGCCTTGAACTCGTCGTTGCCGAGAGCGTCCAGCTTCTCGCAGCCGGGAATGGCCTGCTTGAGCGTGGCAGGATCCAGAAACGCGTCCCAGACCTTCTGGCGCGGTGCAGGGACGTCGTGTGAGCCTTCAAGCTTCATGTTCCGCTCCTTTTCGGGGTGCCTGCCATCGTCGCTCCCGCAGTAGTAGTGAAACTCTCACAACCTGTCAAGCCGTGGCGGCACGGGCGTTGCACTTTCCCATCAGCGGTTCCCGACGAACCACGAACCCAAGGGAGGACATCCGCCATGAACAGATTCGTTACCGGCTTCTGCGCCCTCGCGCTGGGCCTGACCCTCACGGCGTGCACGGAGACGAGCACGGACCGGACGAGCGAGACGCCGGTCCCTGACCGGACGCCGTCGGCCTCGCCGCCGACGACCACCACGACTCCCGACGCCAGCGGGTCCGCCTCGGGCTCCGGCTCGGTGACCACGCCGGCGCCGAGCACCTCGGAGCCGGCCGCCACTCCGGGCTCGTCTCCGAGCACCACCGACACCACCACGGGCACGGGCTCCGGCGCCGGCAGCACCACCGGCCCCAGCGGCACGGGCACGAAGTAACCGCGACACGCGGCCGGCGACGAGACTCGCCGCCGGCCGCGACGCGTCAGGGGCGGTACCTGTCGCGCCCCACCACCACCCTGGCCGCCTCGGCCGCCGGCACCGCGGTGGCGATCGTCACCGCGCCCTGGTCATCGACGCGCTTGAGCCACCCCAGCCCGCGCACCTCGCCGTCCTCGCCGAGCAGCGCCACGAGGGTGCCCACGAGCCCGGGCGTGGCCCGCACGATCTCGCCCGACGGCATGATGAGCCGCTCTCCGGCGACGTCCACGTCGGCGGCTCCCGCCAGCGCAGCGGCGAGCGCCCGTTCGCGGTGCAAGCGCCGCACCGTCGGGGTGCGGCGCACCGGGCTCGCGAGGGCGGCCACGCGCACGACCACCGGGGTGCCGGCGCCGTCGTATGCCCGCGCGATCTGCTCGCACTCGCCGGCGCGCTGCACCAGCACGAGCACGTCCGGGCGCACGGCGTCGATCTTCAGCCGCTTGAGCGCGCGCCCGACCTCGCCCGCCACGAGCCCCGAGGTGTCGACCAGGATGCGATCGA
Source organism: Candidatus Rokuibacteriota bacterium (assembly GCA_040902295.1). Taxonomy (GTDB): domain Bacteria; phylum Methylomirabilota; class Methylomirabilia; order Rokubacteriales; family CSP1-6; genus JBBDXO01. The sequence goes on from JBBDXO010000304.1 coordinate 2,533, forward strand.
AGCCGAGTGCGCGCGCGCGGTCCACGAGACGGGCGGTGGCCCGCGCCGTCTCACGCAGGCATCGCGCGGCCGAGGTGGCGCCCACGAACTCGAGGGCGAGACATTCCGCCTCGGCGAGCCGGTCGAGGGGCCTGCGCACGATCCCCAGCCCGACCGTGGTCGGCGGTCCGATCTCCGATTGCCCGAGGTCGGCGTCGACGACGGCCACGCGGTCGCCGCCGGCCGCGAGGGCGCCCGCCAGCCACGTGGTGAGCGAGGTCTTGCCCGCCTCGCTCTCGCCGACGACGACGGTGACCCGGGCGCGCGCGGCCGCGTGCCGCGCAGGTGCCCAGGCCGTCATCGTCACCCCAGGGTCGCGATGGCGGCCCCCATGCGCCGCAGCCCGTCGGTGATGAGCGCGTCGCTGGTGGCGTACGACAGGCGCACGTGCGCGTCGGAGCCGAAGTCGACGCCCGGCACCACGGCCACCTGGGCGCGATCGAGCAGAAAGGCGGTGACGTCCAGCGAGCCCTTCATGGTGACGGAGGCGGCGCCGGCGGCGTACGTGCGGCCGAAGAGACCGGAGACGTTCGCGAAGGCATAGAAGGCGCCCTTCGGCATGACACAGCGCACGCCGGGAAGCGCGTTGAGGCCGGCGACGATGAGACGGCGGCGCCGGTCGAACTCGCCCGCCATCTTGGCGACCTCATCCTGAGGACCGGACAGGGCCTCCACCGCGGCCCACTGCGCCACGGACGAGGGGTTCGACGTCACCTGGCTCTGCACGTCGGTCATGGCCCGGATGAGCTCGCGCGGACCCGCCGCATACCCGATGCGCCATCCCGTCATCGCGTACGCCTTCGAGCACGTGTTGACGACGAGCGTGCGCGCCTTGATCTCGGGGCCGAAGCTCGCCACCGAGACGTGCCGGCCCTCGAACGTGAGCGCTTCGTAGCACTCGTCGGAGATCACCCACAGCCCCCGCTCCACCGCCAGGCGCCCCACCGCCTGCAGCGCCTGCGGCGAGAACACCGCGCCCGTCGGGTTGTTGGGGCTGTTCAGGATGATGGCTTTCGTGCGCGGCGTCACCGCCGCCCGCAGGCGATCGACGTCGAGGTCGAAGCCCGTGGATTCGGCCGTGTCCACGGGCACCGGCACGCCGTCCACGAGCTTGATCTGCTCGGGATACGACACCCAGAAGGGGCTCGGCACCAGCACCTCGTCGCCCGGGTTCACGAGGGCGGTCACCATGTTGAAGAGCGTGTGCTTGGCGCCGCAGGAGATGAGGACGTCGGCGGGCTCGTAGCGCAGGCCGTTGTCGCGCTGCAGCTTGGCGCACACGGCCGCCCGCAGCTCGGGCACGCCCCCCACCTCCGTGTACTTCGTGTGCCCGTGCCGCATCGCCTGCACGGCCGCGTCCTTGATGCGCTCGGGCGTGTCGAAGTCGGGCTCGCCCGCGCCGAAGGAGATCACGTTGATCCCCTGCGCGCGCAGGGCCTTGGCCCTGGCCTGCACGGCGAGCGTCGAGGAAGGGGCAAGCGTCTTCAACCGGTCAGCGAGCGCGTGACCGACGAGCGTCACGGGTTTCCCGGGGCGCTCGGAGCGTTGGGGGGTGTGGGGGGGCATGTCGGGGCCCCCCACGTGATGATCAGCATGGAGCCTCCGTTACTTCTCCTTCAGGGGGTATTTTTCGGCGAGGCGCTTTTCGACGATGGGCGGCACCATCCCCGCCACGGAGGTGCCGAAGCTGGCCACTTCCTTGATGAGCCGCGACGAGATGTAGGTGTATTTCTCGTGGGGCATGAGAAACACCGTCTCCACCGTCGCCTTGAGCTTGCGGTTCATCAGCGCCATCTGGAACTCGTACTCGAAGTCGGACACGGCGCGGATGCCGCGCACGATGCAGTCCGCGCGCTCGCGCTCCACGAGGTCGATGAGCAGGCCGTCGAAGGCCGCGATGCGGAACTTGGCGCCCACACCGAGATTGGCGGTGGCCTCGTCGATCATCTCCAGGCGCTGGCTCACCGTGAAGAGCGGCTGCTTGGAGGGGTTGGCCACCACCGCCACGATGACCTCGTCGAAGATCTGCAGGCTGCGCTGGATGACGTCCACGTGGCCGTTGTGAATCGGATCGAACATCCCGGGATATACGGCACGCTTGGCCACTGGCTAATCCTCTCGGTCGGGCGCTTCGTCAGGAGTCGCGCTGGGGGACGGGGCATCGTACCCGCCGCTCCGAAAGAAAGTCAAGGTTGTCTCCCCGAAACGCCGCGCGCGGAAGGCGCTCAACGCGCCCACCGCCGCCGCCGGCGCGCGCTTGGTGAAGTGCTGCGCGATGACGATGGCGCCCGGCTCGGTGAGGTCGCCCGCGCCCAGGCGCCGCAGCGTGCCGTCGACGGCGGGCGCGTCGTAGGGCGGATCGAGGAACACCACGCCGAAGCGCTCGCCCGCGCGCGCGAGGCGGTCGAGCTCGGCCACCGCCTCGCCGCGCACGACGCGGGTGACGGCGGCGACGCCGAGGGTGTCGACGTTGGCGCGCAGCGCCGCCACCGCGCGCGCGTCCCGCTCCACGAACGTCGCGTGCCCGGCGCCGCGTGACAGCGCCTCCAGCCCCCCCCCCCCCCCCCCCGCGAAGAGGTCGAGGACGCGCGCCTGCGGCAGCCACGGCATCAGCGTGTCCATGAGCGCCAGGCGCACCTGGTCGGCGGTGGGCCGCGTGACGTCGCCCTTCGGCGTCACCAGGCGCCGGCCCTTGAAGCGGCCCGCGAGGATCCTCATCCGCGCCGGCGCGCCGAGGGCGCGCTCATCCGACGGAGGCGAGGTCGAGCTTGCCGCGCCAGCGCGTGAGCAGGGCGTCGCGCAGCCCCCGATGGGCGCCTTCGCGCAGGTCCGGATCGGCGCCGATGATGCGCAGCGCCTCGACGCGCGCCTCTTCCAGGATGCGCGCGTCGCGCAGCAGGTCGGCCACGCGGAACTCCGGCAGCCCCGACTGCCGCGTGCCGAAGAACTCGCCGGGCCCGCGCAGCTGCAGGTCGACCTCCGCGATGCGGAAGCCGTCGTTCGTCTCCTCCAGCGCGCGCACCCGGCGCTGCGCGTCCTCGCCGAGCCGCCCGCTCGTGAGCAGGATGCAGTACGACTTCCACGGGCCGCGGCCCACCCGACCCCGCAGCTGGTGCAGCTGCGACAGGCCGAAGCGCTCCGCGTGCTCGATGAGCATCACGGAGGCGTTGGGGACGTCGATGCCGACCTCGATCACGGTGGTGGCCACGAGGACGTGGATGGCGCCCGCCTTGAAGCGCGCCATCACCGCCTCCTTCTCCTCGCCGTGCATCCGGCCATGCAGCAGCCCCACCGTGAGGCCGGCGAAGACGTCGCGCTGCAGCAGGCCCGCCATGTCGGTGGCGGCCTTGAGGTCGATGAGCTCGGACTCTTCCACGAGCGGGTAGACGACGTAGACCTGCCGCCCCTCCCCCACCTGCTCGCGCAGGAACTGGTAGATCTGGCGCCGGGCCGTCTCCGTGCGCGCCTTCGTCACGATCGGCTTGCGGCCGGGCGGCAGCTCGTCGATCACGCTGACGTCCAGGTCGCCGTAGAGGGTCAGCGCGAGCGTGCGCGGGATGGGCGTGGCCGTCATCACGAGCACATGGGGATGCTCGCCCTTGCCCCGCAGCGTGGCGCGCTGGCGCACGCCGAAGCGATGCTGCTCGTCCACGACGGCGAGGCCGAGGCGGCGGAAGTCCACATGCTTCTGGACGAGGGCGTGCGTGCCCACGATGCATTCGACCTCGCCGCCGGCGATGGCGGCCCGGCGCACGCCGCGCTCGCGCGTCTTGACGGCGGAGGTGAGCAGGGTGACGCGCACGCCGAGCGGCTCGAGCAGCGTGCGAAACGTCACCACGTGCTGCTCGGCCAGGATCTCCGTGGGCGCCATCACGGCCGCCTGGTAACCGCTCTCGATCGCCGTGAGCACGGCGAGCGCGGCCACGATGGTCTTGCCGGAGCCGACGTCGCCCTGCAGCAGGCGGTGCATCGGGTACGGCTCGGCCATGTCGCGCCGGATCTCGGTCCAGACACGCTCCTGGGCGGCGGTGAGGGCGAAGGGCAGCGCCGCGCGCAGGCGCGCCACGAGGGCGCCGCGCGGGCTCATGGCGACGCCGCGCGCGCGGGCCGTGCGCGCGCGCAGGATGGCGAGGCCGAGCTGCAGGAGGAGAAAATCGTCGAAGGCGAGGCGACGGCGCGCAGCCTCGCGCTCGGCGTCGGTGGCGGGCAGGTGTGCCCCGCGGATCGCCTCCCGCAGCGGCATGAGCTGCCGGCGCTCGCGCACGGCCTCCGGCAGGGTCTCGGGCAGCCCGCCGACGAACGTCTCGATGAGCGAGGCCATGATGCGGCGCAGCGGGCGCTGGGTGAGGCCCTCGGTGCTGGAGTAGATCGGCACGAGCCGGCCCGTGTGGATGCGCTCGTCGTCGCCCGTCTCCACGATCTCCCAGTCGGCGACCGAGATGGTGAGGGTGCCCAGGTACCGGCTGACCTTTCCGTGGACGAGCACGCGCTGGCCGCGCTCCAGCACGCGGGCGAGATAGTGGCGCCCGCCGAAGATCGTGGCCGTCATCAGCCCGGTCTCGTCGCGCAGCGTGAGCACCAGGGGCGCCATGCGGCGGCCGGGCGGGGGCGGGCTGACGCCGACGATCGTGCCGGCGCACGTGTACGTCTCGCCCACCTGCAGGGCCCGGAAGAGGGTGAGCCGGGTGCGGTCCTCGTGCCGGATGGGGACGAAGAAAAGCGCGTCCTCGACGGTGGTGAGGCCCTTGCGCGCCAGCTGGCGGGCGCGCTGCGGTCCCACGCCCTTGATGTACTGTAGAGAGGTGGCGAGCCCCGCCGCGGGGCCCGGTGTTTGCCCGGTCGGCGTCACCGTGCTATAAAACCTGCTCGTCCGGTTGCTCGGAACCCGACTTCAAGGAGTGTTCATGGCCCAGCGCTGCGATGTCTGCGACAAAGGTCCGTCGGTCGGTCACAAGATCAGTCACGCGCACAAGCTGACGAAGCGGCGCTGGCTGCCGAACCTGGTCTCCCTGCGCGGGATGGTGGCGGGCGGCAAGGCCAAGCGCATGCGCGTCTGCACCCGGTGCCTGAAGGCGGGGAAAGTCACGAAGGTCATTTAAGCACGAACACAAACGGGAGGGGGTGTTGGCCCCCTCCCGATTGGTGACTGGTGGGAGGCCGCCACCCCCCACCCAGTGAGACGCACACTTACTTCTTCTTCTTCTTGGCCGCCTTCTTCTTCGCCATTGAGGTATTCACCTCCTCCATCCTCTCAGGATCACTGCTACATCACGACCGGCAGAGGGTCGTTACTTCTTCTTCTTCTTGGCCGCCTTCTTCTTCGCCATGGAGAGTCACCTCCCTTCCTGTGACAAGTCAGTAGCCCATCGCTTCGCGGCGCAGGTGCTCGGCATGCTGGGCCCCCCGCCGCTCGTATCCCTTGAGGTCGGCGTAGAGCTGCGGCAGCGAGACGACCTTGAGGCCGCCCTTTTCGAGCAGGCCGTAGAACACGCCGGAGTCGTACGGGGTGAGGACGTGAAAGGTGCCGTCGGCCTCGGCCGCCGGGCGCAGCCCGAGGGCCGCCGCCACGGGGGCGGGGTCGCCCTCCAGATAGCAGTGCACGGCGGGCACCCGCGGCTGCGGCGCCACCAGGGAGGCGCCCGCGTTCAGCGTGAAGGCGTAGCGGCGGTTGTCGGCGGCGGCGGCGCGCGCCACCTCGCCCATGAACTTGCGCGTGAGCCGCTCGGGCACGAAGTACGACGAGATCTCGTTGGCGCGATAGGAGTACGACTCGCACCACGCTTCCAGCAGGTCCGAGGGCTTGCCGAGGTGGATGCGCTGCGCCTCGTCGCGCTCGAGCCAGCGCAGGTCTTCGAGGCGGCTCACGACGTTGTGGGAGTGGCCCAGGCTGACCTCGGCCGCCTTCGCCAGCTCCTCCAGCCGCCACGGCCGGTTCGGCTCCGCCAGCAGCACGCGCGCCACGCGCGTGGCGCGCGGCGCGAACAGCGAGCGGAGCGGGCGGGTGGAGGGCCGGACGTTGCGCTTGCCTTCCTTCTCGATCAGGACCTGGTCGAAGGCGAGATAGCAGTTGCCCGACAGGTCGAGGAAGCCGAGGCCGTTGTCCTTGAGGATGCGGGCACTCTGGGGGCCGATGTAGACCGCCGCCGCCACCGGGTAGGCCGCCGGAAGCGCCCCGCGGATCTCGGCCAGCCGCGTCACGGCGGCCCGGATCTGCCGAGGCTGCCCAAGCGAGCTGACCTCAACCACGATGGTGCGCTCCTGGTCCCCGAGCCGGAATTTCACCAGCAAATCGGCGGTCTGTCCGCCCACCCGGATGTCGGCGCTCTCCTCCCAGCCCTTGGCCTTGGGAAAGAGATCGCGCAGCCGCTGGGCCACCTGCCGCCGAATCTCCGCTGATTTGAGCATGTTTCGGTTGCTCCGGTCCTTTCAGCATCTGCTGAAACAATACGTACTATTGAAACCCCCTGTCAACTCAAAACTTAGCCGGCATTTCGTAGAAGACCGGCGAGGGTGTGACCTCACACCGGGTGCGCACGGGCGGCACCAGGCCTTCTCTTTACGAACATCATAGTTGTTTTTTAGAACCTACGCGGCTATCCTGCGCCCATGGCCAGGACCCGGTACCCGCAGCTCTGCGCGCTCGCGCGCGCGGCGGAGGTGATCGGCGAGCGATGGACGCTCCTCATCGTGCGCGAGCTCCTGCTGGGGCCCCGCCGCTTCACGGATCTCCGGGAGCGCCTCGACGGCGTGAGCGCCAGCGTGCTCGCCGAGCGCCTGCTGCGGCTGGAGGAGACCGGCGTGATCGCCCGCCGCTTTCTCGAGCCGCCCGCGGCCTCGATGGTGTACGAGCTGACGGCGACCGGCCGCGCCCTGGAGCCGGCGATGCACGAGCTGCTGAGGTGGGGCGCCCGCTTCATGCTGCCGGCCCGGCCGAAGGACCGCGTGGAGGCCGAGTGGCTGCGGCTGGCGCTCACCGCGTGCGCGCGCAGGAGCAGCACCCCGAACCGCTCGTTCCTCCTCCGCCTGCGCCGCGGCCGCGGCGAGATGAGCCTCCGGGTGGCGGGAGGCACCGGCGGGACCGTCGTCACCGAAGGCGCCGGGCCGGCGGACGCCACGGTGATCGCAGAGCCGCGCACGGTGCTCGCCCTCATGAGCGGCGCCATGGCGCCGCGCGCCGCGCTGCGGGACGGCGCCGTGCGGGTGGAGGGCGATATCAGCGCGCTCGACGAGTTCCCCGCCCTCTTCGACGTGAGCGTGACGGCATGAGACGGGTGGCGCTGACCGTGCTGGGGGCGGGGGCGCTGATGCAGCTGGTCACGGTGGCGCTGTGGATGAACCCGCTCACCACGCGCGTGATCCTCACGCGGGAATTCGGCCAGAGCGACAAGCTGATCAACGTGTGGACGGTGTGGGCGCCGCTGCCGCGCCTGATGGAGGAGCCGCCGCTGGCGATGATGGCGGGCTTCCTGCTGTTCACCGCCCTCCACGTGGGCGCCTACCGCGTGGTGGCGCCCGTCCTCCCCGGCCGCTCATGGATCGGGCGCGGCCTGGCGCTCGCCCTCGGGATCTGGACCTTCCAGTACGCCTACTTCGAGTTCTTCGGCCCCTTCAACCAGTATCGCGAGCCGCTGCCGTTGATCGCGTACGAGCTGCTGCTGCAGGCGATCATGGCCGTGGCCGAGGGTCTCGCCATCGCGCGGTGGGCGCCGCCGGCATGGAGCAGGCGCGGGCCCCGCCAATGAGTCTCGTGAAATACGGCGACACCGGGGGCCGGGCGGGCGGGCCACGGGCG
>JBBDXO010000305.1:0-4842 GCA_040902295.1 Candidatus Rokuibacteriota bacterium
TCGACATGCTGACCGTGTGCCGCCTGTCACGGTCGGCGTGAATGCGGACGCATGTTGTCATTCTTCCACCGCAGGACAAGACCGCCGTCGGCGGCGGCGTCGATCCGTGACCCGAAGGCGTCCGAGCTGTCGGCCAGCCTGGCCCGCAGCCATTCCGCCTCGGCGGGCGACGCCCGATGAAGCTGCATCCGCTGGATCCGCATCGGAGCCATCCGCAGCCCGGCGAGGTCGCCGGTGCGGCCGTCCACCGTCGGGAAGTACATGAGGACGAGGTCGTCCCTGAAGCCCTCGTAGCCGCCGATTCCTTCGTAGTCGTCGATGAAGTCGCCGCAGCCGTACAGGACGAGCTTGTTCCGGTAGACCTCGAGGGGGCGCGGATGGTGCGAGGAGTGGCCGTGCACGATGTCGACGCCGCCGTCGATGAGCCGGTGCGCGAAGCGCACGTGCGCGCGCGGCACTGCGTATCCCCAGTTGCTTCCCCAGTGGATCGACGTGATCACCACGTCGCCCGGTCGCTTCACCCGGCGGGCGCGCTCGACGACCTCGTCCGCGGTCGCGTCCGACAGGTCTGTCAGGACGTCCACGCCCGGGCGCTCGTCGGTCGCCCTCCACGAGGGCGGGATCCCGCTCGTTGCGGTGCCGCAGGAGAACACGATCACCCGCCGCCCGCGGGGCCCGTCGACGATGGCGGGACGCTGGGCCTCCGTCCGGTGTCGCCCCGCTCCGGCCGTTTTGATGCCGGCGGCGGCGAGCGTCGCGAGCGTCTCCTCCAGCCCGGCGGCGCCGTAGTCGAGCACGTGGTTGTTCGCCAGCGCGCAGACGTCGATCCGGGCCGCCGTCAGGCACGCGACGTTCGCGGGATGCATCCGGTAGTTGATGCCCTTCGGCTCCGGGCGGCCGCTGCGCGTGACGCTGGTCTCGAGGTTGACGATGCGCGCCCCGGGCGCGATCCGCTCGAGCTCGGCCAGCGCATCGCCCCAGATGTAGGCGGCGCCGGCGGGCCGAGGGATCGGTCCACCGGCGCGCTCCGCGAGCGCGACGTAGTCGCGCGCGTCCCGGACGTCCGGCTCCTCGATCTCCGGCGCGCCGGGGCACATGAGGATCTGATCCACCCCGCGTCCCGTCATGACGTCGCCGCACAGGAACACGGTGACCATCAGAGCCGGCATGCCGCCACGTCGCACCGCGCGAAATGCTCGCGCGCCGCCGGCTCCTCGCCGAGGCCGAGCGTGAGCACCTGGGCATCGCGCGAGCCGGAGCGGTACACGGTGACGCCCTTGAGCCCCAGACGCCAGGCGTGCAGGTATGCGCCCGCCACCGCCTCGGCGGAGGCGCTCTCGGGCAGGTTGATCGTCTTGGACACGGCATTGTCGACGTGCCGCTGGAACGCGTGCTGCACGGCGAGGTGACGATCGACGTCGAGCTCGGTCGCGGTCACGAAGAGACGGCGCACCGCCGGGGGCACGCTCGCCACGGCGGCGAGGGTGCCGGCGGCGGCGACCTCGCGCACGAGCGCGGCCGCGTCCACGCGCTGCTGCTCGGCCCAGCGCTGGAAGACCGGATTGAGCTCGGGCAGCGGCTCGCCGCCGAGGGTGTGCGCGCGGCGGTAGGCGAGCGCATAGAGCGGCTCGATCCCCGCGCTGGTGCCGGCGAGGATGCCGAGCGTGCCCGTGGGAGCGATCGACAGCAGCGTGGCGTGGCGGCGGCGGTCGTGCCGGACACCGTGGATGCTGTGTCGCCACGCGGGGAAGGTCCCTCGCTCTTCGGCCAGCTCCCGCGACACGCCGCGCGCCTCGTCCGCGATGAAGCCGATGAGGCGATCGGCCCAGACCACGGCATCGCCGGTGCCGTACCCGACGCCGAGCCGGATGAGGCACTCCGCGAAGCCCATCACGCCGAGCCCGATCTTGCGGGTGGCCCGCGTGGCGACGGCGATCGCCGGCAGCGGATCCCGGTTGATCTCGATCACGTCATCGAGAAAGCGCACGCCGGTTCGCACCGCATGGCGCAGCCGCGCCCAGTCGATGGCGGGGTCGCCGTCCTCGACGCGCACCATGTGGGCGAGGTTCACCGAGCCCAGCACGCAGCTTTCCCACGCCAGCAGCGGGACCTCGCCGCAGGGGTTGGTCGCCTCGATCCCGCCCAGCGCGGGGGTGGGGTTGGCGCGCGCGATGGCGTCGAGATACAGGAGACCGGGGTCACCCGTCTCCCACGCCGCCTGCACGATGGCGTCGAATACTGCGCGGGCCGAAAGCCGGCCCGTCGCGCGCCCGTGGCGGGGATGGATCAGGTCATAGTGCTCGCCCGATGCCACCGCTTCCATGAATCGGTCCGTCACCGCCACGGAGAGGTTGAAGTTGGTGAAGGCGCCCGGCGTCCGCTTGGCGCCGGCGAACTCGACGATGTCCGGATGGTCCACGCGCAGCGCGCCCATGTTGGCGCCGCGCCGCCGGCCCCCCAGCTTGATGTTCTCGGTGGCGCAATCGAACACCCGCATGAACGACACGGGACCGGACGCCTCGCCCCCGGTGGAGGCGACGATATCGCCCGTGGGACGCAGGCGTGAGAACGAGAAGCCGCTGCCGCCGCCGCCCCGCTGCAGGATGGCCATGGCGTGCAGGGCGCCGAAGATGCCGTCCATCGAATCCTCGACGGGCAGGACGAAGCAGGCGGCGAGCTGGCCCAGGGGCGTGCCCGCGTTCATGAGCGTCGGGGAGTTCGGCAGGAAGTCGAGGGAGCCGAGCAGGCTCTCGAACGTCTCCTGCCAGCGGTCCGCGGCGGCGGCGGTGCCGAGGAGGAGCTCCGCCTGCGCGACGGCGCGCGCCACGCGCTGGATGAGCTCGGCGGGCTTCTCGACGACGCGACCGGTCGCATCACGGCGCAGGTAGCGCGCCTCCAGCACACGCAGGGCGTTGGGCGTGAAGTCCACGACGCCTGCCTGTCCTGCACCGACCCTGCCAGCGCCAAGCCCGCGCCACGGCGCGCATCGTGCTGCTGCACGCGCAGCGCCCCTGCGGCATCGCTGCCCCGCCTGGGGCGGCGCTCTCCCACGCCTGCCCGCCCGCGGCTGTCCTGCCCGGCGCCAAGCCTGCGGAATCCCGGTCTTGTCGCTTCGGCATCTTCGATGCAGTCCGACAGGGGCCATGAAGAGCTACGAGATTGCGCGTCTGTTCGAGCGCATGGCCGATGTGCTCGAGCTCGAGGGCGGCAACCCCTTTCGTATCCGCGCCTATCGCCGCGCCGCCCAGAACCTCGAGACGCTGAGCGAGGACGTCGAGACACTGGCGCGCGACGGCCGGCTGGACGAGATCCCCGGGGTGGGCGCCGATCTCGCCGGCAAGATCGCTGAATACCTGCGGAGCGGGCACATCAAGGAGATCGACGCCGCCTGCCGCAAGGTGCCCCGCGGAGTGGTGGCCCTGCTCGAGGTCCCCGGGATCGGGCCGAAGACGGCCAGGCAGCTCTACGAGCGCGAGGGGGTGACGACCGTCGCCAGGCTCGAGCGACTGGCGCGCGCGGGCAAGCTGCGCGGCCTTCGCGGGATCCAGGCGCGCACCGAGCAGAACATCGTGCGCGGGATCGCGCTGCTGCGCGGAGGGCAGGCGCGGATGCCGCTCGGGCGCGCGTTACCGCTCGGGCGCCGGCTCGTGCGCGCCCTCGAGCAGGCGCGTGGCGTCAAGACGATCACGCTCGCCGGCTCCATGCGGCGCATGAAGGAGACCGTGGGCGACATCGACCTCCTCGTGACGTCCTCGGAGCCCGCCGCGGTCATCAAGGCCTTCACCGGGCTGCGCGACGTGGCGGCCGTGCTCGAGCGCGGCACGACGAAGGCGTCCATCCGGCACCGCGACGGGATCCAGGTCGACCTGCGCGTGGTGGAGCCGGAGTGCTCCGGCGCCGCCCTCGCCTACTTCACCGGCTCCAAGCAGCACAACATCCGTATCCGCGCGATGGGCATGAAGCGCGGCCTGAAGATCTCCGAGTACGGCGTCGTGCGCGAGAAGAGCGGCCGCCGCCTCGCGGGCGCCACCGAGGAGGAGGTCTATGCCGCCGTCGGCCTGCCGTGGATCGCCCCCGAGCTGCGCGAGGACGCGGGCGAGGTGGAGGCCGCGCGGGCCGGCCGACTGCCGGCGCTGGTGACGCTCGGTGACGTGCGCGGGGACCTGCACTGCCACACCGACGCCACGGACGGCCATCACTCGATCGAGGCGCTCGTGGCCGCTGCCGCCGCCCGCGGGTACGCGTACGTCGCGGTGACGGACCACAGCCGTGCCACGCGGGTGGCCGGCGGCCTGTCGATCGACGAGCTCCGGGCGCACGTCCGTCGCATCCGCGCGGTGGCGAACAAGCATTCGGAGATCATGGTGCTCGCGGGCAGCGAGTGCGACATCTTGCCGGACGGCCGGCTCGACTATCCGGACCAGGTGCTGGCGGAGCTGGATGTGGTGATCGGCGCGGTTCATACGCGCTTCAAGCAGTCCAGGCGCGAGATGACGACGCGTATCTGCACGGCGCTCGCGAACCCGCACGTCCACATCCTCGGTCATCCGACGGGGCGCCTGCTCGGGGAGCGCGAGCCCTACGACGTCGACATCGACCAGGTGCTGCGCACCGCCCGGCGCCACGACAAGGCGGTGGAAGTGAACGCCTATCCCGATCGGCTCGATCTCTGTGACGTCCATGCGCGGCGCGCGCGTGACCTCGGTGTGCTCCTCGCCGTCGGCACCGACACGCACATGCTCGACCACCTCGGCTACATGGAGCTCGGCATCGCGACCGCGCGACGCGGCTGGGTGGAGGCCTCGAGCGTGATCAACACGTGGCCGCCCGACAAGCTCCGCG
>JBBDXO010000305.1:4942-7798 GCA_040902295.1 Candidatus Rokuibacteriota bacterium
GAGCCGAAGGTCGACGGCGTCGGCGTCGCCCTCCTCTACGCGCGGGGGCGCTTGGTGCGCGGCGCCACGCGCGGCGACGGGGCGGTCGGCGAGGACGTCACGGCGAACCTCCGCACCCTCGCCTCCGTGCCGGCCACGCTCCACGGCCGCCTCGCGCGCGCCGCCGAGGTGGAGGTCCGAGGGGAGGTCTTCATGCCGGGCGCGGCATTCGCGCGGCTCAACCGCGCGCTGGAAGCCCGCGGTGAGGCGACGTTCGCCAACCCGCGCAATGGCGCCGCCGGCTCGCTCCGGCAGAAGGACGCCGCCGTCACCGCGCGCCGCCCGCTCGATCTCTTCGCCTATCAGGTGAGCCACGTGCGCGGCGTCGCGCTGCGAACCCAGTGGCAGGCCCTGGCCACGCTCGCCGAGGCGGGGTTCCGGGTCAACACTCGTAATCGTCGGGTCACGAACGTCGCCGCCGTGCTGCGCGCCTGTGCCGGCCTCGCGCGCACGCGCGACCGCCTGCCGTACGAGACGGACGGCATCGTCGTGAAGGTCGACGACGTGGGCGAGCAGGAGGGGCTCGGGAGCACCGGCCACCATCCACGGTGGGCCATCGCGCTGAAATTCGCGCCACGCCAGGCGACGACCATCGTGCGCTCGATCGAGGTGCAGGTGGGAAAGACGGGCGTGCTCACGCCGGTGGCGCATCTCGACCCGGTGCCGGTGGGCGGTGTCACCATCGGGCGCGCCAGCCTGCACAACGAGGACGAGATCCGCCGAAAGGACGTTCGCGCCGGCGACACCGTCCTGCTGGAGCGCGCGGGCGACGTGATCCCCTACGTCGTGCAGGTCGTGCGCGCCAGGCGCCCGGCCCACGCACGGCCGTTTCGGTTCCCGCGGCGGTGCCCGGCATGCGGAGGGCTCGCGCTGCGGCCGGAAGGCGAGGCGTACTGGCGGTGCGTGAACAGCGCGTGCCCCGCCCAGCTCCGCGAGCGCCTGCGTCACTTCGCGTCACGAGGCGCCATGGACATCGAGCATCTCGGCCCCGCCACCATCGGCGCCCTCGTCGCTCGCGGCCTCGTGCGCGACGTCGCCGACCTCTACCGCCTGCGTGCTGGTGAGGTGCGCGCGCTTCCCGGCTTCGGCGCGCGTGCGGCGGACAACCTCGTCGCCGCCATTGCGGCGTCCAGGGACCGCGGGCTGGCGCGGCTGCTGCAGGCGCTCGGTATCCGTCTCGTCGGCACCCACGTGGCGCGTGTGCTGGCCGAGCGCTTCGGGCGTCTCGATCGCCTCCTTCGCGCCGACGCCGCCGAGCTGGCCGCGGTGCCGGGCGTCGGGCCCGCGATTGCGGAGTCGGTGGTCAAGTTCCTGGCGGAGCCGGCGAACCGGGATGTGTGCCGCCGCCTGATCGCGGCCGGCGTGCGGAGCACGCACCGGGCGCCGGCGCATGAGCGCGCGTTCCTCGCGCGATTGAGGTGAGCCATGGCGACGACGACGGCCGGCTTCGAGGAGGGACGGCAGCGCATGGTGGAGCACCAGCTCGCGGCCCGCGGGATCGACGACCCGCTCGTGCTGGCCGCGATGGGCAAGGTGCCGCGCGAGAAGTTCGTTTCCGCCGGCCAGGCACGGCTTGCGTACCGGGACGGGGCGCTGCCGATCGGGGAAGGGCAGACGATCTCGCAGCCCTACATCGTCGCCCGCATGACGGCGGCCCTCCGGCTCGTGCCCACGGACCGGGTGCTCGAGATCGGGACGGGCTCCGGGTACGCGGCCGCCGTGCTCGCGGAGATCGCCGCCGAGGTCTACACGGTGGAACGCCTGCCGAGGCTGGCCGAGGGCGCGCGGCAGCGTCTCACGGAGCTCGGGTACCTGAACGTCCACGTCCTGACCGGGGACGGCACGCTCGGCTGGCCCGAGCACGCGCCGTACGACGCGATCGTCGCGACGGCAGGCGGGCCCAGGGCCCCGCATGCGCTCCTGGACCAGCTCGCGATCGGCGGGCGTCTCGTGATCCCACTGGGGGCCGACCTGTACGAGCAGCGTCTGGTGCGCATCGTCCGCCTCAACGCGCAGGACTACGAGCGGGAAAGCCTGGAGGCGGTCGCCTTCGTGCCCTTGATCGGAGCCGAGGGCTGGCCGGCGGGTGTGAGCGGGTCATGACACTCGTCATCGAAGCCCTGCGCCAGGCGCCGGTGGCGGCGCGGCGCCTCGAGCTCGTGGAGCGCAAGGGCCTCGGCCATCCCGACACGATCTGCGACGCGCTCGTGGAGGCGATCGCGATCGCGCTGAACCGCATGTACCGCGCGCGGACGGGCACGATCCTGCACTACAACATCGACAAGGCGCTGCTGGCGGCGGGGGAGTGCGACAAGGGCTTCGGCTGGGGCGACGTGAAGCGCCCCATGACGCTGTTCGTGGGCGACCGGGCGACGTTCGAGGCCGACGGCGAGAAGCTGCCCGTGGAAGCGACGCTGCGCGAGGCGGTCGATGGCTGGGTCGCGACGCACCTGCCGCGCGTGCGCGCGGGCCTCGATGTACAGGTGCGCAGCGTGCTGGCGCCCGGCTCCGTGGAGCTGCGCTCCATCTTCGACGCGCCCGCCGCCGTCGTGTCGAACGACACGTCGGGCGCCTCCGGCCACGCGCCCCTCAGCCCCACCGAGGCCACGGTGCTCGCCGTCGAGCGATTCCTGAACGGCGCCGACTTCAAGACGCGCTTTCCGGACACGGGCGAGGACGTCAAGGTGTTCGGGGCGCGGCAGGACGATCGCCTGCGGCTGACCGTCGCCATGCCGCTCCTCTGTGCCGCCACCGCATCGGAGGCTGCCTACTTCATCCGCAAGGACGAGATCCTCGCCGCCCTCGCTCAACGGTTCC
>JBBDXO010000305.1:7898-10362 GCA_040902295.1 Candidatus Rokuibacteriota bacterium
CGACGGCCGCGCGCTGGAGGCGATGCGGGGCCTGCCCCTGTGCTCCAGCGCCACGGCCGTTCGACGTGACGTGATCAGGCGGCGACGGGCCGGCCGATGCTGCGCGACAGCGCGGTCGACACGTGCGCCATCTCGTTGCCGAGCAGCATGAGCACGTCGTCCAGCGCGATGATGCCTTTCACCATGCCGGCCGCATTGACGACCGGCAGCCGCCGCACGCCGGTCGCGCTGAACTGCTTGATGGCGTCGAAGAGTCCCTGGTTGTCGCGGATGACGGACGGATTGCGGCGCATCACCGTGTTGACCGTGGTCGTGGTGGGATCCATGCCGGCGGCGACGACGTCCACGGCGATGTCGCGGTCGGTCAGGATTCCGATCGGCTTGCGCGAGTTCACGACCACCAGGGCGCCGACCTTTTTCGTACGCATGAGGCGGGCCGCTTCCTTGATGGACGCGTCCGCAACGATGGTCACGACGGGCTTGATGGACATTGCTCCGATCATGGGCATCTCCTCCTGGGCAGGCGTGTGCGTCGCCGCTCGAACAGACAGCAAGAGGTGCGCCGAAGCGGTCGGCTGCAATCCCGCGACGTTACGAGCGGCGCCCGCGCCCGGTGGCGGCGCCGGCGGGGAGCAGGCGCCCCAGTGGGGCGCGCGATCCACCGCGACCCGGCTCGTCCGCGGACGACAGGCGGATAAGCCGCCGGAATCGCTCGCGCGGGATGTGGCACCCGGGATGCACCACCGGCGAGGGTGCGCTACCCGACCATCGTCAAGCACCGCGGCGGAGAAGCGGTCACCCCGAATCTGGACGACTATGCTCGTGTCCGGACGGACTTCACATGGGCCGCCGCGCGCGCCGAGCTGGACGGCCTGCCCGGCGGCCACGGGCTCAACATCGCCCACGAAGCGGTCGACCGCCACGCGGCGGGGCCGCGCCGCGACCGCGTCGCCATCCGCTGGCTGGGCAAGAGCGGCGCGGTGCGCGACTACAGCTACGGCGACCTCCGCGCGCTCACCGACCGTTTCGCCAACGTTCTCGACGGGCTCGGGATCCGCCGCGGCGAGGCCGTCTTCGCCCTCGCGGGCCGGATCCCCGAGCTGTACGTGGCCGCACTCGGCACGCTCAAGCACGGCAGCGTCTTCTGCCCGCTCTTCTCCGCCTTCGGCCCCGAGCCCGTCCGCGCGCGCATGAAGATCGGAGGGGCGCGCGTGCTCGTGACCACCGAGTCCCTCTACCACCGCAAGGTCGCGCCGCTCCGCCCGGAGCTGCCCGCGCTGACCCACGTCATTGTCGTGGGCGAGGGGGGTGCGCCGACCCGTGTCCCGGGCACGCACGACTTTCACGCGCTGCTCCAGGCGGCCTCCGCCCGGTACGCGATCGGGCCCACGGCGCCCGAGGACATGGCCCTCCTGCACTTCACGAGCGGCACCACGGGCACGCCGAAGGGTGCCGTGCACGTCCATGAGGCCGTGGTGGCGCACCACGTCACGGGCCGGTACGCGCTCGACCTCCATCCCGACGACGTCTTCTGGTGCACGGCCGATCCCGGCTGGGTGACGGGGACGTCGTACGGGATCATCGCGCCGCTGACGAACGGCGTGATGAGCATCGTCGACGAGGCGGAGTTCGACGCCGAGCGCTGGTACCGCACCCTGCAGGAGCAGCGCGTGAGCGTGTGGTACACGGCGCCCACCGCGATCCGCATGCTGATGAAGGCCGGGGTCGACCTCGCCCGTAAATTCGACACCGGCGCGCTGCGGTTTCTGGCCAGCGTGGGCGAGCCGCTGAATCCGGAAGCGGTGCTGTGGGGCCAGGAGGCGCTCGGGCGCCCATTCCACGACAACTGGTGGCAAACGGAGACGGGCGGCATCATGATCGCCAACTTCGCCTCCATGGATGTCCGGCCGGGCTCCATGGGGCGGCCGCTCCCCGGCGTGGAGGCCGCCATCGTCAAGCCGGTGGGCGACGACCGCGTCGAGGTGATCGATGCGCCGGGCGTCCAGGGCGAGCTCGCCCTGCGTGCAGGCTGGCCCTCGATGTTCCGCGGCTATCTCGGTGAGCCCGCCCGCTATCGCAAGTGCTTCGCGGGCGGCTGGTATCTCACCGGCGACCTCGCGCGCTGCGATGCCGACGGCTATTACTGGTTCGTCGGCCGCGCCGACGACGTCATCAAGACGTCGGGGCACCTCGTGGGGCCGTTCGAGGTCGAGAGCGTGCTCATGGAGCATCCGGCCGTCGCCGCGGCCGGCGTCATCGGCAAGCCGGATCCGGTGGCGCTGGAGGTCGTGAAGGCCTTCGTCTCGCTCAAGGCGGGCCGGACCCCCACGCCGGAGCTTCGGCGCGAGCTGCTCGCGCACGCGCGCCGCCGGCTCGGCGCCGTGGTGGCGCCGAAGGAGATCGACTTCCAGCCCTCGCTGCCCAAGACGCGCAGCGGCAAGATCATGCGCCGCCTGCTCAAGGC
>JBBDXO010000306.1:0-10343 GCA_040902295.1 Candidatus Rokuibacteriota bacterium
GCCCGTCGAGGCCCCCCATGTGGCCAATCGCCCAGTCAGCCTCGGTCCGATTCGGCCACCATCCACGTGGTCCTCGCACCCCGAGGCCGCTCCCCGCTCGCGAAGATTCCGCGCTACGCGGGCCGGCCGACCAGCGACGAGCGGCGCGGCCGGTTGCGTGGGCGCGGGCGGTATGCTCCACTGCCGGGCATGCCTACCCCCACCATCGAGCGGCGGCCGTTCGGGCGCACCGGCCATCTGAGTACGGTGACGCTGTTCGGTGCGGCGGCGCTTGCCCGTTGCAGCCAGGACGAGGCCGATCGGGCGCTGGAGACGCTGCTGGAGCACGGCGTCAACCACATCGACACGGCGGCGCGGTACGGCGATTCCGAATTGCGCATCGGCCCCTGGATGGCGCGCCACCGCAAGAGCGTCTTCCTCGCCACCAAGACGGGCTCGCGCAGCGCGCGGGAGGCGCGCGAGGACATCCACCGCTCCCTCGAGCGCCTGCGGGTCGATCACGTCGATCTCATCCAGCTCCACTCGCTCGCGCACCCGGACGATTGGGAGCAGGCGATGGGGCCGGGCGGCGCCCTCGAGGCGGCGGTGGAGGCGCGCGCGCAGGGGCTGGCGCGGTTCATCGGCGTCACCGGGCACGGCTGGACGATCGCCGCCATGCACCGGCGCAGTCTGGCGCGCTTCGATTTCGATTCGGTGCTGCTGCCCTACAACCCCTTCATGGCGCAGAACGACCGCTATCGCGGCGAGTTCGAGCTGCTGCTCGGCCTCTGCCGGGAGCGCCGGGTGGCGGTGCAGGTCATCAAGTCAATCGCGCGCGGCCCGTGGGCGACGACGGAGCGCAGCCACGCCACGTGGTACCAGCCGCTCGAGGAGCCGGCGGACATCGAGCGCGCGGTGCACTGGGCGCTCGGCATCCCCGACATCTTCATCAACACGGTGGGCGATCTCGGCCTGCTGCCCCGCGTGCTGGAGGCGGCGCGCCGCTTCGAGCGCCCGCCCGCCGACGAGCAGATGGCGGCCATGGTGGGGGCGACGCGGATGACGTCGCTCTTCGGGCTGCCCGCATGATCGCCGTCGGCGACGCCGTGGTCACGCGCGTGGAGGAGATGATCGACACCTCCTTCACGGCGGCGGGCTTCTTTCGTCCCTTCGAGCCCGAGGCGCTGCGCCCGCACCTGCACTGGCTGGCGCCGCGCTACTACATCCCCGAGCGCGACGCCCTCGTCTTCAGCATGCACGCGTGGGTGGTGCAGACGGGCCGGCACACGGTGCTCGTCGACACGTGCGTCGGCGACGACAAGGAGCGGATGCCGCGCGCCCACTGGCATCACCTGAAGAGCGGCTTCCTCGATCGCCTGCGCGCGGCGGGGGTGACCCCCGAGCAGGTGGACTACGTCATGTGCACGCACATGCACGCCGATCACGTGGGCTGGAACACGCGCCTGGCCGACGGGCGCTGGGTGCCCACCTTCCCGAAGGCGCGCTACCTCTTCGGACGCGTGGAGTACGAGCACTGGCAGAAAGGCTCCGATCCCAGCCCTCTCCGTCGCGCCGCCTTCGCCGACAGCGTGCTGCCCATCGTGGAGGCGGGCCGGGCCGACATGATCGAGGACGGCCACGAGGTGGACGGCGTCCTCACCGTGCAGCTCGCGCCCGGGCACACGCCCGGCAACGCCCACATCCGCCTCGCCTCGAAAGGCGCGGAAGCGGTCTTCGCGGGGGACACGGTGCATCACCCCATGCAGGCGTACGAGGCGGGCTGGAGCACCGTGGTGTGCCTCGATCCCGCCGCGGCGGCGCTGTCGCGGCGCCGGCTGCTCGAGGCGTGCGCCGAGCGCAATGCGCTGCTGCTGCCGGGGCACTTCGCGGCGCCGCACGCCGCCCGGGTCACCGCCGCCGGTGACGCCTTCGCCCTGCGGTTCACCGCGGGCTGAGCGCTCGGGGGCGCCGGTGCTAGCATCGGCCCATGCAATGCCCCCGCTGTCAGCACGCTAACCGCCCCGGCGCCCGGTTCTGCGAGGAGTGCGCGGCGCCGCTCGAGTGGGCGTGCGCCGCCTGCGGCGCGGCGCTCTCGGCGACGGCGAAATTCTGTCCCGAGTGCGCGCATCCGGCCGCCACCGCCGCGCCCGCCCGGCCCTTCGGGACGCCGAAGACGTATACGCCGAAGCATCTCGCCGAGCGCATCCTGACCTCCAGGGCCGCCGTCGAAGGCGAGCGCAAGCACGTCACCGTGCTGTTCGCCGATCTCAAGGGCTCCATGGAGCTGCTCGCCGATCGCGACCCGGAAGAGGCGCGCAGGCTGCTGGACCCGGTGCTCGAGCGCATGATGGAGGCGGTCCACCGCTACGAAGGCACCGTCAACCAGGTGATGGGCGACGGCATCATGGCGCTCTTCGGCGCGCCCCTCGCCCAGGAGGATCACGCGGCGCGCGCGTGCTATGCGGCGCTGGCCATGCACGACAGCGTGGGCCGGTACGCGGAGGAGCTGCGCCGCGCCCACGGCGTGGACGTGCAGATCCGCGTCGGTCTCAACTCCGGTGACGTGGTCGTGCGCTCCATCGGCAACGACCTGCACATGGATTACACCGCGGTCGGGCAGACGACGCATCTCGCCGCCCGCATGGAGCAGCTCGCGCGGCCGGGGTCGACGCTCATGACGGGCGCGACCCTCCGCGGCGCCGAGGGCTACGTGGAGGTGAAACCGCTCGGCCCCATGCCCATCAAGGGCCTGCCCGAGCCCGTGCCCGTCTACGAAGTGGTGGGGGCGGGCACCATCCGCACGCGCCTGCAGGCCTCCGTCGCGCGCGGACTCACGCAGTTCGTCGGGCGGGACGGGGAGATCGAGCAGCTCCGCTCGGCGCTGGAGCAGGCGGCGCGCGGACGGGGAGAGCTGGTGGCCGTCGTCGGCGAGCCCGGCGTGGGCAAGTCACGCCTGTTCTACGAGTTCATCCACTCGCACCGCACGCAGGGGTGGCTCGTCCTCGAGTCGAGCTCGGTGTCGTATGGCAAGGCCACGCCCTGGCTGCCGCTCGTGCACCTGTTGAAGAGCTACTTCAAGATCGCGGACCGCGACGATACGCGCGCCATTCGCGCCAAGGTCACGGGCCTGCTCCTCACGCTCGATGACGGGCTGACGGACAGCATCGCGCCGGTGCTGTGGCTGCTCGACGTCCTCGCGGACGATCACGAGCTCCTGCGACTCGACCGCGCGCAGCGCCGCGCGGCCGCCCTCGAGGCCGTGCGGCGCGTCCTCCTGCGCGAAGCCGCGGGCCAGCCCCTGCTCCTCGTCTTCGAGGACCTGCACTGGATCGACGCCGAGACGCAGGCCTTCCTCGATGCCTTCGTGGAGAGCCTGGGAAGCGCGCGCGCGCTGCTCGCCGTCAACTACCGGCCCGAGTACCAGCACGCCTGGGGCGGCAAGACGTACTACCGGCAGCTCCGCCTCGACGTGCTGCCGCCGGCCACCGCCGAGGCGCTGCTCGCGCCGCTGCTCGGCGAGGACGCCAGCCTGGCTCCACTCCGGAGTCTGCTCATCGAGCGGACGGAAGGCAACCCGCTCTTCCTCGAGGAGAGCGTGCGGGCGCTCGTGGAGACCCAGGCACTCATCGGCGCACCCGGCGCCTACCGCCTCGTGAAGGACCCGCGCGGCCTCCAGGTGCCTGCCACCGTGCAGGCGATCCTGGCCGCGCGCATCGACCGCCTGCTGCCCGACGACAAGCGCCTGCTGCAGACCGCCTCCGTGATCGGCAAGGACGTGCCGTGGGCGCTGTTGCTCGCGATCGCCGGCGTGCCGGAGGACGATCTGCGGCGGGGCCTCGCGCGCCTGCAGGCGGCGGAGTTCGTGTACGAGGCCCGGCTCTTCCCGGACCTCGAGTACACGTTCAAGCACGCGCTCACCCACGAGGTCGCCTACGGAAGCCTGCTGCACGACCGGCGGCGCGCCGCGCACGGCGACGTCATCGCCGCCATCGAGCGCGTCTACGGCGATCGCGTGGCCGAGCATGCCGAGCGCCTGGCCCACCACGCCTTCCGCGGCGAGCTGTGGTCCACGGCGCTGCGCTATCTCGATCAGACGTCGAGCAT
The DNA here is from genome assembly GCA_040902295.1 of Candidatus Rokuibacteriota bacterium. GTDB lineage: Bacteria > Methylomirabilota > Methylomirabilia > Rokubacteriales > CSP1-6 > JBBDXO01. Next base: position 4,084 of record JBBDXO010000306.1, read on the forward strand.
CATCACGCAGCCCAGCATCGATGCCGTGCTCGGAGGACCGGAGAGTCCCGGCAACCTCTGGTGGCGGGGGATGCACGAGCGGGCGCTGGCGCTCGCCACGCGCGAGCGCGCGGTGGCCGCCGACTTCAGCAATTTCGCGATGCAGGTGACGGCGAATTTCCGACTCGGCCAGATCCACCACTCCCTCGGACAGTACGACCGGGCGGCGGCGGTGCTGCTGCAGAACGTGAAGGCGCTCGACGGCGAGCTGTGCCGCCAGATGTTCGGGCTGGCGGGCCTGCCGTCCGTCTTTTCGCGCGCCTGGCTCGCCTTCTGCCTGAGCGAGCAGGGCGCCGTCGAGGAGGCGGACGCGTACGCCGCCGAAGCGGTGGCCATCGCCCTGCAGGAGGATCACGCGTTCAGCGTCGTGGTGGCCCACGTGAGCCACGGCGTGCTCCACGCCCGGTGCGGCCGAGTCGCGGCGGCGATCACCGCGCTCGAGCAGGGGCTCGTCGTCGAGCGGGTCGCCGACATTGCCATGCTCTTTCCGCTCGTGGCGTCGCCGCTCGGGTGGGCGTACGCGATCGCCGGCCGCCACGACGAGGGGATCACGTTGCTGCAGGAGGCGGTCGCACGCGCGGAGGCCATGCAGTTCGGCGCCAATCACGCGCAGCGACTGGTGTGGTACGCGGAGGCGCAGCGGCTCGCCGGCCGCACGGAGGACGCGCGGCGCAGTGCCGCGCAGGCGCTGGACATCGCCCGGCGCAGCGGCGAGCGCGGACACGAAGCGTACGCCCGGCGGCTGCTCGGTGACCTCACCACCGGCGACGCGGAGGCAGCCGCCGAGCACTATCGCGCGGCGCTGGCGCTGGCCGAGAGCCTCGGGATGCGGCCGCTGGCGGCGGACGTCGCTACGTGCCTTCCTTCACCTCGATGATCTCGTCGGCGACCTTGCCGTGCGCCTCGCGGTGGACGGCGGCAGCCGCCTCCTTGCTCGGCGCCTCGACGAGACAGAACACCTTGCCCGTGCCCTCGTCGAACCAGTAGCGGAGATAGTTCACGCCGTACTTGTGCTGGACCTTCAGGTCCTTGCGGTGCGCGTCGGCCAGCACGTCGGAGTTCGCCCCGTCGATCCTGTGGTGCACGTCCAGATATAGCGGCATCTAGCGCCTCCTCGTAGGAATTCGCGAGCTCATGTCACACCCGCCAGCCCAGCCACTCGCAGACGCCGCGGCCCATCACCCACTCCAGGTCCTCGCCCTTCAGCCAGGGCTGCTCCTTCGTGAAGAGGTCGATGCACTCGCGGTAGCTGCACGGCATGCGCGTGAGGTCGGTGCCCCAGAACGTCCGGCGCGGGCCGAAGGCGTCCACGAGCCGGTGGAGGGCGTCGTGCACGTCGCGGAAGGGGTAGTCCTGCGCGGACAGCGACGGCATGCCCGACGCCTTGACGGCCACGTTCGGCCGCTTGGCGAGCGCGAGCACGCCGGGCAGGTCGTCGAAGGCCTGCGGCGCCTTGAGGCGGATGTTGACGCCCACGTGGTCGATGACCAGCTTCAGGCCCGGATGGCGGGCGGCGATGCCGTCGAGCTTGTCGAGCGAGCCGGGCACCAGCACCATGAGCGGGATGCCCGCTTGTTCCGCCGCCGGCCACAGCCAGTCGGCGCTGCCGTCGGTGAGGAAGTGGCGGTTGTGCTCGTTGTGGAACGTGAACCGCATGCCGAGCATGCCGGGCTGCTTCTTCCAGTCCGCCACGAGCGCGCGGCTCTCCGGCTTCTGGAGGGCGAGGCGGCCCATCACGGCGAACTTGTCGGGATGCAGGCGCGCGGCCTCCAGCGCGAGGTCGTTGCGGTCGCCCTCCCACGAGGGCGGCACGAGTACGATGCGGCTCACCTTGGCCAGCTCCATCTCGAAGAGCAGCATGTCCTTCGTCACCGGATACGGCTTCTGCGCTTCGTGGTCCCGCCCCGCCGGCCACGGACGGTCCGGCGTGTTCGCGCCCCAGATGTGCACCTGCGAGTCGACGATCTGCATCGCGGCTCCTTTCGAGGGTGAGTAACTGTACCGGATTTGCCGCGCGCGCGCCCGCCCCGCTTTCCATCGGCCCCGAGGTGTGCTATTCGCCTATGCGGAGGAGATCACTCATGGCCAAGCGGATGTCGAGGCTGATCGCGATCGTTGCCGTTGTCCTGCTCGCCGGCGCCCCCGCCCTCGCCTTCGACGGCGAGAAGGAGCTCCACGAGGCCGCCAAGAAGGAGAAGGAGTTCACCTGGTACACGGCGCACTACAACACGGAGACGGCGGCCGCCATCTGCAACGGCTTCGACAAGAAGTACCCGGGAGTGGCGTGCAAGTACATCCGCACCACGGCCCAGGTCGCCTACCAGCGCCTCTCCCAGGACCAGAAGGCCGGCATCGCGCAGGCCTCCGTCATCTCCTCCACGGACGTCGGCCACTACGGCAAGATGAAGCAGGACGGCTGGCTGCAGCGCTACCGCCCGAAGAACCTCTCGGAGCTGGCCGACGGCTTCAAGCCGTTCAACGATCCCGAGGACCACTACGTGGCCACCGCCGCCGGGCTCGTGCTCATCACCTACAACACGGAGGCGGTGCCCGCCAACGAGGCGCCGAAGAAGTGGACGGACCTCGCCGATCCGAAGTGGAAGGGCAAGGTGTCGATCGGCCACCCCGGCTTCAGCGGCTACGTGGGCACGTGGGTGGTCCAGATGCGCAAGCTCTACGGCTGGGACTACTTCAAGAAGCTGGAGCAGAACAAGCCGCGCATCGGGCGCTCCATCAACGATACCGTCACCATGCTGAACGCCAAGGAGAGCATCGTGGCCGCCGGCCCCTCCGCCACCACGCTGGAGAGCAAGGGCCGCGGCAACCCGCTCGCGGTCGTTTATCCGGAGGACGGCGCCATCCTCATGGTGTCGCCCACGGGCATCCTCAAGAACGCGCCCGCGCCCAACGCCGCCAAGCTGTTCCTGGAGTACCTGCTCAGCCGTGACTGCAACGAGATCATCGTCAAGCACGCGCAGGATCCGGTGAACAAGCACGTCAAGCCCATGGCGGGCGGCCGGTCCATCGCGGAGGTGAAGACCATTCGTCCCACGTACGAGGAGCTGGAGAAGGGCATCCCCGAAGTGAAGGAGCTCTTCCGCGACACCTTTGGAATCTGAGCGGGCGCCGGCGGTCCCTCTCGCAGGCGCGCTCACGACGGCGCCGGGTTACCGCCGGCGCTGGCGGCACCTGGACAAGTCCGTCTTTCTCTGGCTGCTGCTCGTCGCCATCCTGCTCCTGCTCGTCGTCAACCCGCTCGCGCGCCTCATCTGGACGAGCTTCGAGCACCCCACCACGGGCGCCTTCACCCTCGAGAACTACGCGACCGCCTACGGCCGCTGGCGCTACGTGGAGGCGCTCATCAACTCGCTCACCGTGGGCCTCGCGGTGGCCCTGCTCTGCACGGTGTTCGGCGTGCCCCTGGCGTGGGCGGTGTCGCGCACCGACATGCCGGGCAAGAGCCTCGTGTGGGCGGCCGTGCTGGGGACCTTCATCATGCCGAACTACCTCGGCGCGGTGGCGTGGATCCTCCTCGCGGGCCCGAACGCCGGATGGCTCAACCGCGTGTACACCTCGCTCACGGGTGCGGAGGCGGGCCCCTTCAACATCTATTCGATGTCGGGCCTCGTGCTCATCATCGCGTGCTACGCGTTTCCGTACCTCTTCGTCTTCACGCGCACGGCGCTGGACCTGATCTCCTCCGAGATGGAGGAGGCCGCCAACACCCTCGGCGCCGGCGTGTGGCGCACCACGCTGCGGGTGACGCTGCCGCTGACGCTGCCCGCCATCATGGCCGCCTTCATCGTGACTTTCCTGGAGGCGATCGCCATCTTCGGCGTGCCCGCCCTCATCGCGCTCCCCGCGCGCTTCCAGGTGGTCACCACGATGCTGTGGCAGTTCTTCGAGTTTCCGCCCAAGCTGCAGGTGGCCGCCGCCTACTCGATGCCGCTGCTCGCGATCACGGTCGGCCTCTTCTGGCTGCAGCGCCGGCTCATCGCGCGCAAGGGCTACGTGGCGCTCACGGGCAAGGGCGGCGACCGGCGGCCCATCCGGCTGGGGCGGTGGCGCTGGCCGATGCTGGGCTACTGCCTCTTCGTGACGTCCCTGTCGTTCTTCATGCCGCTCGTGGTCGTCCTCCAGGCCGCCTTCGCGCAGGCGTGGGGCCGCGGCTTTTCCATCGACAACCTCACGCTGCGCAACGTGCGCTTCGTCCTCTTCGACCAGCCCGCCACGCGCACGGCCACCTGGAACACCTTCGTGTACGCGGGCGCCGCCTCCCTCATCGCGCTCGGGCTGGCGCTGGCCATCGCCTACATCGTGCACCGCCGGCTGGTGCCCTTCGGCTCCGTGCTGTCCCAGGTGGCGATGGCGCCCTTCGTCATTCCCGGCATCGTGCTCGCCATCGGCTTCTACGCCGCCTACACGCACCCGCCGCTGGTGCTGTACGGCACCGCGTGGATCCTCATCCTCGCCTTCGCCACCCGCTTTCTGCCCATCGCCTACGCCAACAGCGATGCCGCCATCCGCAGCATCAATCCCGAGCTGGAGGACGCCGCGCGCATTCTCGGCGGCAGCCGGCTGCTCACGATGCGGCGCGTGGTGGCGCCGCTGCTGCGCCGCGGCCTCGCGGGCGCCTTCATCCTGGTGTTCATCCCCGCCACGCGCGAGCTGTCGTCCGCGATCTTCCTCTACACGACGGGCACGCAGGTGCTCTCCGTCCTGCTCTTCGACAAGAGCGACGAGGGTAACTTCGAGCTGCTGTCGTCCATCGGGCTCATCCTCGTGGTGGTCACCACCGCCCTCGTGATGATCGGCTTCCGCTTCGTGGGCAAGGACTTCATGCTGCGCCGGACCGCCTCGTGAGCAAGCTGGTCCTCACCGGCGTCACCCGCCGCTTCGGCCCCGTCACCGCGGTGGAGGCCTTCAGCCTCGCGCTGGCCCCGGGCGAGTTCGTCTCGCTCCTGGGGCCGTCGGGATGCGGCAAGACCACCACGCTGCGGATGATCGCGGGCTTCCTCGACCCCACCGAGGGCACCATCACGATGGACGGGCAGGTGATCTCGTCGCCCGGCTCCTCGCTGCCCCCCGAGAAGCGCGGCATGTCGATGATCTTCCAGAGCTACGCCATCTGGCCCAACATGACGGTGGCCCAGAACGTCGGCTTCGGCCTCGAGGTGCGCCGGGTTCCGCGCGCGGAGGCACGGGCGCGCGTGGAGCGCATCCTCGACGTCGTGCACATGAAGCACCTCGCGGAGCGCTATCCCCAGGAGCTGTCGGGAGGCCAGCAGCAGCGCGTGGCGCTCGCGCGCGCCATCGTGGTGCAGCCTGCCGTCCTGTTGCTGGACGAGCCCCTGTCGAACCTGGACGCCAACCTGCGCGAGGAGATGCGCTACGAGATCCGGCGCCTGCACGACGAGTTCCGTATCACCACCGTCTACGTCACCCACGACCAGGCGGAGGCGATGGTGACCTCCGACCGCATCGCCGTCATGAACCAGGGCCGGGTGGAGCAGGTGGACGAGCCGCGCACGCTCTACGCGCGCCCGCGCACCCGCTTCGTGGCCGGCTTCATCGGCCGCACGAACTTCCTCGAGGGCGAGGCGGGCGGCGCCGACGTCGCCTTCGACGGCTTCTCCATCGCCGCCGCCCGCTTCCCGGAAGGCCGCGCTCTGCGCGGCAAGGTGGCCTTCTCGCTGCGCCCGCAGAGCGTGCACCTGCACCGCCAGCGGCCGGTGCCCTCCGACAGCGCCGTCATCGTGGCGGGCGAGATCGTGCAGCGCGCCTATCTCGGCGAGCACTGGGACTACGCCGTGCGGCCGGCGGGCAGCGCCCTCCTGCTGCGCGTGGTCGCCCGACCCCACGAGGTCTTCGAGGTCGACGAGAAGGTGTGGCTCGAGGTCGATCCCGCACAGATGGCCGCCATCGCGTAGTCCCCGTCCCCCGCGGCATCGTGAGTCGTTTTTCGGTATACTCGCCCGGTGCCGAATACGGAACGACGTTCCATACCGAGAACGTCCGCGGACGGGGGCCACCGCGCAGCCAACCGCGTGGTGGACATCCTGGAGCTGCTCGCGGCCAGCCCGGACGGCCTCGCCCTGCGGGACGTGAGCGCGCGGCTGGAGGCGCCGAAGAGCAGCCTGCTGCCGCTGCTGCGCGCGCTCGGGGCGCGCGGCTACCTGGCGCGGGGGCTCGCGGGCGAGTACCGGCTGGGGCCGGGCGCG
>JBBDXO010000307.1:0-10287 GCA_040902295.1 Candidatus Rokuibacteriota bacterium
GTCGAGCGCGTCGGCGACAATTCCTTCGCGCAGGGCGTATTCGCTGACGGTGAGCGTGTCGGCGTGGAGGCACGACATGGTTTCGAGGACGATGGCGATGCCGGGGATGATGAGGTCGGCGCGGCCGGGCCCGACGCACGGCAAGGCGCCGCGCGCGGCGACGGTGAGGGCGCCGAGGCGGTCCCGCCACCGCTCGACGGCGTCGCGGTGCAGCGGGTGGCCGTGGACGCGGGCGGGATCGTAGGTGGTGAGGCCGAGGTCGAGAGCGGCGAGCGCGGTCACGGTGCCGGCGGTGCCGATGAGCGGCACGCGGGCGTCGCGGATGGCGGAGGGCAACTCGGCGGCGAGCCGGGTGCGGATGCCGGCGCTCATTGCCTCGTAGCGCGGCCACTCCACGCCGTCCGGGAAGGCAAAGCGCTCGGCGAGCGGCACCACGCCGAGCCGGAGGCTGACGGATTCCGCCACGCGGCCGTCGCGGGCGAGGACGTACTCGGTGCTGCCGCCGCCGATGTCGAAGGTGACGAACGTGGCCACGCGTCCACGAAGGCCGTGCATGACGCCGCGCAGCGTGAGGCGGGCTTCCTCGGCGCCGCTCACCACGCGCACCGTCTGCCCCGTGGCCGCGTGGAGGGCGGCGGCGAAGTCGGCGCCATTGGCGGCTTCCCGCACGGCGCTGGTGGCGACGATGAGGATCGCGTCCGCGCGGGCGGCGACGGCCCGCGCGACGTACTCCGTGACGACGGCGGCCGCGCGGGCGGCCGCGGCGTCGGCGAGCCGACCGGTGGCGGCGAGGCCTTCGCCCAGGCGCGTCACGCGCTGGTCCTGCTCGATCGTCGTCCACGCGCGGGCGCCCGGCGAGGCCTCCGCCACGAGCAGTCGCACGGTATTGGTTCCGAGATCGATCGTCGCCACTCGCATGCGGTCACCGGATAGACGAACGCCCCGCCGGAGGGCCGACGGGGCGTCGGGACATGACGTCGTTCGGTGCTACTTCTTCAGCGACCGGATGTAATTGACGAGCTCCCAGCGCTCTTTCTCCGGAAGGTGCTTCCACGGCGGCATGGCGCCGCGGCCGTTGGAGATCTTCCAGAAGAGCTCGCCATCCGTCTGCTTCTGCACCTTCTCGGAGGTCCAGTCGGCGGGCTTGGGCGGCGGCAGCGCGGCCGAAGCGGCGCCGTCACCCTTGCCGGTCGCGCCGTGGCACGTCGAGCAGTTCGTCTCCGACGACTTCTTGGCGTTGCCCAGGCCCTTGACGGGGTTCTTCTTCGCCTTCTCGGCGGCAGGAGCGACCCACTCCCCCTGCGCGAGGGCGGCCCCGGTCATACCCGCGACGAACGCCGCCGCCACCGCCGCCGCTGTCAACGTCTTGCCGAACGGCCTCATGGAGTCTCCTCTCTCAACGACTGGTCGTGATCCGATTCACAACGACCACTGTAGCATGCCCCTGCGTTGAGTGAATCTCCGCCGGGGGCGGCGGGTTCCGCACGGTCACAAACGGCCGAGCGCGGCCAGCATGTCCTCGACCCGAGTGAATTTCACCCGCGGCCGTCCCTGCGCGCGTCCCTGCCCCACCTCCAGCTCGTTCAGCCGCTGCCAGTCCTGGTACGACACGCAGTGCGGCTGGCGCTCGCGGAGGAAGCGGTCCGCGGCGGCGCGGTCGGGATGCTCGGGAGACAGCGCGATGCCGGCGGCGAGATCTTCCATCATGCAGGTCACCGTCTCCGCGGCATCCGGCTTGTTGGTGCCGATGACGCCGCTCGGTCCGCGCTTGATCCAGCCCGCGGTGTACTCGCCGGGCACGGGACTCTTCGTCTGCGCGTCCAGGACGCGCCCCTTGTCGTTGAGGATCACGCCCCAGCTCTCGTTGAACGGCACCCCCGGCAGCGGCACGCCGCGATAGCCCACGGAGCGGAACACGAGCCCCGCCCGCAGCTCCTCGGTGACACCGGTCGCTTTCGGCTGCAGGGTGCCGGTGGCGGTGGCATACAGCGTGTTGCGGACCAGGCGCACCGCGCCCACCGCCCCGGTGCCGTCATCCACGAGCTCGGTGGGCGAGACCAGGAAGCGCAGCGTGAGCCGCCTCGATTTTCCGGCCTGCCCGCCCGTTGCTGCCCGCTGGGCGTACCCCTGGAGGATCTCGACTTTCTTGGTCGTGGCGCGGTCGGGCGTGCGCTCGAGCGCGGCCCGGGTGAGCTCGTCGAGCTGCACTTCCTCGGGCACCACCGCGATGTCGGCATCCGCGAGCTCGCCCAGCTCCCTGATCTCGGGATTGGTGAACGCGGCCTGCGCGGGGCCGCGGCGGCCGAGGAGATAGACCTCCCGGATCCGGCTCCGGCCGAGCGCCTCCAGCGCGTGGTCGGCGATGTCGGTCTTCGCGAGCTCGTCGGCGGACCGGCAAAGGACGCGCGCGACATCCACCGCCACGTTGCCCACGCCGACGACCACGGCGCGCTCCTGCGACAGATCGAACTCGAGGTCACGGAAATCCGGATGGCCGTTGTACCAGGCGACGAACTCCGTGGCGGGATGACTGTTGCGCAGGTCCTCACCCGGGATGCCCATGCGCCGGTCCGTCTGCGCGCCGGTGGCGTAGAAGATCTGGTGGTAGTAGGAGCGCAGGTCCTCCACGCTCACGTCCTTGCCCAGCTCCACGCAGCCGTAGAACCGGAAGGCCGGATGCGCGGCCACCTTGTCGAACACCGCCGTCACCGACTTGATCTTCTGGTGATCCGGCGCCACCCCGGCGCGCACGAGGCCGTACGGCGTCGGCAGCCGGTCGAGCATGTCGACCTGCGCCACGAGGCCCTGCTGCTTGAGGAGGTCGTCGGCGGCGTAGTAGCCGGTGGGGCCGGCGCCCACGATCGCCACCCGCAGGGGACGCGCCGTGGTGCCCGGCCTCGCGTCTGGCGGCGCCATCAGCTCGCCCGCTTCTCCCCCTGCTCCTCGCTGAGCTGGATCTGCAGGGTGTCGACCTCGCCCTGGTACTGGTCGCGCTGCGCCTTGACGATGTCGCCGATGGAGATGATGCCCACGAGACGGTTCTTGTCGACCACGGGCAGGTGCCGGATACGGCGCTCGGTCATCGTGCTGCCGGCCGAGGCGAGGTCGTCCTGCGGCACGCCCACGATCACGTCGCGCGTCATCAGCGCGCCCACCGTGAGCGTGAAGACCCGGTCCGCGTCACGGGCGGCCGCCCGCACGATGTCGCGCTCCGACAGGATGCCCACCGGCCGCGCGGCGGCGTCCACGACGACGAGGGCGCCGATGTTGTGCTCGGCGAGCAGCCCCAGGGCCTGGCGGATCGTCTGCTCCGGCTGCACGGTGATGACACGGGGGCCCTTGCGTGCAAGCAGATTGGCAATGTTCATCGCGGCCCTCCTTCCGCCCCGATTTTAACGGTCTTGCCGGCCCGAGGCCAGCCAGCAGGCGGCCGCCGCCACGCCGTACGCGCCCGCGAGCGGCAGCGCCACGGCGCCCGCGGCGCCGGCCGCCCACGGCCAGAAGAGGGCGCCGCTGGGCAGCGGCGAGTGCACGACGCCGAACAGCGTGGCCAGGCTGGCGACGGCGAACACGCCCGCGGCGAGCGCATGGCGGCGGTCGATGATGCACACGAGCGCCGAGCCCCACAGCACCGAGGTGAGGATGAAGCCGTTGCCGAGGACGAGCAGCGTCTGGTGCGTGAGGCGGGCATCGCCGGTGAGATCGGCGGCGGAGCGGCCGAGGCCGGCCAGCAACCCGCCCAGCTCGATGAGGACGACGGCCGCCGCCACCGGAACGAACGCGAGGGCGACGGCGGCGCCGTGACGGGCGGGCGAGGCCAGGAACGCCTGCGCGGTGATCTCGAGGCCGATGAAGATCAGGATGGGCGTCACGGCGGCTTCCGGCAGCAGCGCGACGACGAGCGACAGGGCTCCCACCGCCGCCCCCACGCCGATCACCAGGCCGGTGGCGAGCGTATAGCCTGCGCGGGCGCCCATCGCCTTGTACGCCGGGTGGCCGATGTAGGGCGTGTTCTGCACGACGCCGCCGCAGAGGCCCGCCACCACGGTGGCCGCCGCTTCCGTGAGCAGGATGTCGCGCGTGCGGTACTCGTCGCCGGCGGCGGCCGCGCTCTCCGTGTTGTCGATGCCGCCGATCGTCGTGATGAGGGCGAAGGGCAGCGCGACGGACAGATAGGGCGCCACCTCCTCGAGGGCGTCCAGCCATGCCAGCGTCGGCCACGGCACCGCCAGCCGCAGGGCGCCCACCGGCAGGGCGGCCCCGGTGCCGTCGAGCCACGCCCGCATCCAGAAGATGGCCGCGCCCACGACCACGGCGGCGAAGGCGCCCGGCACGCCATAGGGCATCCGCACGCGCCCGAAGAGCGCCAGGAGCAGCACGACGAGGGCGACGAGCCCCACGAGCGGATCGCGCAGGAGCTTGAGCATGGGCAGGAAGGCGATGAGCAGGATCGACACGCCGGCGATGGAGCCGAGGAGGGCCGCGCGCGGCACCACGCGGCGCGTCCAGTCGCCGGCGAAGGCGAGCCCGCACTTGACGAGCCCGATCGCCAGCGTGGCCGCCATCCCCACCTTCCACGCCAGCTCGGGATCGCCGGTGGTCACCATCACGGGGCCCAGCACGCCGAAGACCATCGCGAAGAGGGTGGGCGTGTCGATGCCGAAGGGCATCGCGGTGACGTCGTCGCGGCCGGTGGCGCGCATCAGCCGTATCGCGAGCACGGTGTACACGAGATCGCCCACGAGCACGCCGAGGGCGGTGCCGGGGATCATCCGCTGCAGGACGAGGTCGGCGGGGAACTTGAAGACCCCGATGAGCAGGGTGCCGAGGATGACGAGATTGGTGACGTTATCGAGGGCGAGGCCGAGAAAGCCGTTGACGTCGCCGGGCGCCGTCCAGCGGAGCCGGCGGGCGCTAGCGGGCGCGGGCGTCGGTGGGGGTGGGGCTGGCGAGAGCTCTCGCCTGCTCGCGGATCCGGCCGGCGAGCGCCGCGCACCAGGCGAGGGCGCCGCGATGATCGGCCACGTCCTTGTAGTCCAGCTCCGTCAGGTCCGTGGCGCGGCCGTCGAGAGTCAGCCGCACGCCGTAGGAGCGGCCTTCACGCGCGTCCCCCGCCTCCACCGCCGCCTCGATCCGCGGATGCTCGCGCTTGGCGTGCGAGTTCACGAACATGAGCAGCCACCGCTCGACCTCGTCGTAGGAGCCCCCCGAAAACATGCGCGGATTGTAACAGCGCCGCCCGGTCGGCCGTCTCCCGTAGTGCGACGGGAGACCGTTGAAGAATGGGGGAGCGTAGAACGCTCCCCCATGTCCCCCTCGCGGGCTATGGCGCTAGCACTCGTTGAAGCCGCAGGAGAGGCACTTCTTGCAGCCTTCCTCGTAGACGAAGGTGGCCTGGCCGCATTCCTTGCAGAGATCGCCGATCCTCCGGTCCGCTCTCACCACCGGCAGCGCGCCGGCGGGCTTCACCTGGCCCGTGTGCTCGGCCAGCGTGCGGGCGAGCGCGTCGGGCAGCGACAGGATCTTGCCCGCGCCGAAGCCCATGGGCTGGGCGCCGCCGATGCGGGAGAGCTGGCTGATGACCTCTTCGAGCCGCCGCTGAGCCGACAGCGGCGAAGGCAGCCTGAGCGTGAGCGAAATCAGGCGCCCGAGGGCCTCGGCCACGGCCATCGTGTCGGAGCCGCCCTTGCCCACCTGCACGAAGACCTCGAAGGGCTCGCCGTCGTCGGTCTCGTTCACCGTGATGAACGCGGTGCCGATGGGCGTCTCCTTGCGATACGTCTTGCCGCTCAGGCTCTGCGGCCGCGGCTTGATGACCGTGTTGCCGGTCGTCGGCAGCACCGCGGGCGTCTTGTCCTTCTTGCCGGTGCCGACGTTGAGCACCTGCTCGCCCTTGCACCCGTCGCGGAAGACGGTGATGCCCAGGCAGCCCTGCTCCCACGCCAGGCGATAGGCGTTGGCGACGTCGTCCTCGGAGGCGTCGTTGGGCAGGTTGATCGTCTTCGACACCCCGTTGTCGGTGTAGCGCTGGAAGGCCGCCTGGTGGCGGACGTGCCACTCGAAGCCGATCTCGTGCGACGTCTTGAACACGCGCGCCGCGTACTCGGGCAGCCCCGGGATGCCGTGCAGCGAGCCGCGCTTGGCGATCTCCTCCTTGAGCACGTCGGAGTAGAAGCCCTGGTCGCGCGCGATCTGCTCGAACGTCTCGTTGACGAAGGTGAGCACGCGCTCGCCGTCCGTCTGCTTGACGCGGTGCTGGAAGGCGAGCGCGAAGATGGGCTCGATGCCGGAGGAGCAGCCCGCGATCATCGAGATCGTCCCCGTGGGGGCGATGGTCGTGACCGTGGAGTTCCGCATGGGCCGGATGTCCTTGTAGATGGAGTGGCTCCAGTTCGGGAAGGGCCCCCGCTCCTCGGCGAGCTTGGCGCACTGGTCGTGCGACTTCTCCTTCACGAACGACATGAGGCGGTCCGCGAGGTCGATCGCCTCCTGGCTGTCATAGGGGATGCCCATGATGAAGAGCAGGTCCGCCCAGCCCATGATGCCGAGGCCGATGCGCCGGTTGGACTTCACCGTCTCGTCGATGACCGGCAGCGGATAGGGATTCATCTCGATGACGTCGTCGAGGAAGCGCACCGACAGCCGCACCACGCGCTCCATCTCATCCCAGTTCACCGTCCACTCGCCGTCCTCGCCGCGCCGCGCGAACTTGCACACGTTCAGCGAGCCCAGGTTGCACGCCTCGTTCGGCAGCAACGGTTGCTCGCCACAGTTGTGAACGACGAGGCCGTTCGCCACGAAGCTGTGTGTGAACGGCTCCTTGAGATCGAACACCGTTTCGGTTCCCAGCGGCTCGAGCGCCTTGAAACGGGCAACGAACGGCTCGCGATAGGGATGGCGGACATATTCGGCCTCGTGAAGCAGCCGATCCTGCTTCGCTCGGGTGAGAAACCCGATCTCGTCGAGGAATGCGACCACGTTCTCGCGAGCGATCGCGAGGTCGTGATCGGCTTCGCAGGAGTATTCGGCAGAGCCGCCGTGCCCGTCCGGCATCCGCGTCCTCCGCGCCGGGTGACGGTCGGCGTAGATTCGCGAGGCAATGCCGAAGTTGAGCAGCATCCGCTGCACGTCCTTCAGCAGCGGCAGCGAGATCGACGTCAGCCGCGCGGAAAGGCCCCTCTGCCGAGTCCCACACACCTGACCGTCTGCGGTGAACAGGGCCTGGAGGAAGCCGCGCTGGAGCGCCTCCGAGCCGGCCAGCACGGCCGGCGGCACGCCCGCAACCTTGTTGTCCTGTGTGAGACCGAATCGTTCCTGGATCCGGCGTGCGAATCGCACCGAGCTCACCGTCGCCTGGTCGCGGCCGGTGACCTCAACCGCCGAGACGTGGTAGCGATCGCCCGGACTCGACTCGAGGACGACGTTCATCCACCCGGCAAAGGCGGGCGCCAGCTCGCGTTTCTCGTCGCCATAGAACCGGAGGATAACGCCCTTGTCCGGGCGGATGTGGCCGTCGCCGACGAGCCATCCGAGCAGGCGGCCTTCCTCGAGCGAACCCGTGTCGCCGAAGCCGCCTTTCCGGTTGACGATATGCAGCACGTCTCCGGGCTCGAGCTCATCGGCTCGCCGCCAGCCGCGAGCCGTCATCACGCGGTGATCCGCCGTGAGCTTCAACTCGTACCCTTCCCGCGTGAGGAGCCGATAGACGGGCTTTGATCCCGTCTCGAATACCGTCGATGCGGGTCCCCACTCCCCGGCGTCGAACCGGCTGTCGAGCGCCACGTCCACCGGTTCGCGCGCCGCGGCCAGCCGGTCTGCACGCTGGAGGCCGTTCGCCGTGTAGATCAGCGTATCCCCGCTCACGCACGGGTTGGTCGCCTCGATCTGTCCCAGGGTGGGCGTGGGGTTGGCGGGGCTGGCGTTGATGCGGTCGATGAAGACCATGCCGGGATCGCCGGTGCGCCACGCCGCGCGCACGATGCGGTCGAACACTTCCTTGGCCGACAGCCGCTTCACCACCGCCTTCGTGTGCGGGTTGACGAGGTCGTATTCCTCCCCCTTGTCGAGGGCGTCCATGAAGGCGCCGGTGGCGGCCACCGAGATGTTGAAGTTGGTGATGCCGCCGTCCAGCTTGCAGTCGATGAACTCCAGGATGTCGGGGTGATCCACGCGCAGGATGCCCATGTTGGCGCCGCGCCGCGTGCCGCCCTGCTTGACCGCCTCCGTGGCGCCGTTGAACACGCGCAGGAACGACACGGGACCGGAGGCGCGGCCGCCCGTGGAGTTCACGAGGTCGTCCTTGGGCCGCAGGCGCGAGAACGCGAAGCCCGTGCCGCCCCCCGACTTGTGGATGATGGCGGCCGCCTTGACGGAGTCGAAGATCTCCTCCATCGAGTCGCCCACCGGCAGCACGTAGCACGCGGAGTACTGAAGCCCGTTGCCCTTGCCCGCGTTCATCAGGGTGGGCGAGTTGGGCACGAAGTAGCCGTCCACCATGACGTCGTAGAAGGCGGCCGCGACCTCCCGCACGGCCGCCGGGCTGCGCCCGTAGCGTGCCTCCCCTGCCGCAATGGAGGTGGCGACCCTCCAGCACATCTCCTCCGGGGTCTCGATGACTTCGCCGTCCTTCCGGAGGAGATAGCGCTCCCGGAGCACCCGCAGCGCGGGCTCGGTCCATTGGCCAACCTTGGCGGGGCGGGTTTCAGACAGCATGCTGCGCCTCCTTTTCATCTTTGTTGAGCGAGCGGGCGCCAGGGATTCGGAGCGTGCCGGGCATGGTCGGGAAGGTGCGACCTCCTATATCTTGTGGTGCGGGCGACTGTAGCACGCTGAATGTAGCGGCCGTCAAGGAAAAAGGTGTCCACCGGCGGTCAACCGGGCGTCCACCGTTTTTCCACCGATCATCCCCAGGCGGCGGCGGGGACGGCGGTGACCGTCGTGCTATCCTCGGCCCCATATAGCTCAGCGACGCTGCGCACGCTCATGCCTGCCGGCAGAGGAGATGCGGATGAGGATGGTCGCGGTGCCCGTGGTGGCCCTCACGCTGTTGCTGACCATGGTCGCGGGCGCGCTGGCGCAGCAGCCGCCCGCGGCGCCGCCCCAGGTCATCGGCCGCGTGCTCACGCTGGACGAGGCTCTCGCCATCGCGCTGGAGAATCAGCCGAACATCCAGGCGCGCCTCAGCGATTACGCCGCGGCCGCCTACCGCGTCGACCAGGCGCTCTCTCCCCTGCTGCCGCAGCTGAGCGCCGGCATCAGCGCCGCGCGCACGCAGAGCTTCAGCCCCACCACGGTGTCGGGCGCCTCCACGGCGTCCATCCGCACCTGGGACGATTCCACGCTGGCGCGGGTGTCGGTGTCGCAGCTGCTCTTCGACTTCGGCAAGACGTTCGCGTCCACCGAGGTGGCGCGCAAGCTCGCCGACGTCGCCAGCGAGGACGTGGAGCTGCAGCGCCAGCTCATCACGCTGGCCGTCAAGGAGTCGTACACCAACATCAACTTCGCCCAGCGCCTGATCGCGGTGCAGCAGCAGGCGCTCGAGCGGGCCGAGCTCAACGTGCGCTCGGCGCGGGGCTTCTTCGAGGTCGGCACCCGGCCGAAGTCGGATGTGACGCGGGCGGAGGTCGACGTCGCCAACGCGCGCGTGGACCTCATCCGGGCCCGCAACGCCGAGCGCAACGCGCGGGTGGCGCTGAACACGGCGATGGGCATCGCGGCCAACACGCCCACGCAGATCCAGGACAACCTCGTGTACGAGCCCGTCACGCTCGATCCCGTCCAGCTCGTCGGCGAGGCGTACCGCCAGCGCCCCGAATCCCGCCAGGCCCGCCTCCAGGTCGAGGCCGCGGACGCGCGCGCCCGCCGCGCGTTCCGGGACTTCTTCCCCGACATCACGGCGAGCGGCTTTTACGGCGGCACGCGCGCCGACCTCAACGAGGTGTGGGAGATCGGCCTCGGGCTGTCGTGGTCGCTCTTCGACGGTGGCAACCGGATGGCGCGGTACCGGGAAACGCGCGTGCTGCTGGAGGGGGCGCAGGCGCGGGTGCGGGCCACCGAGCTGGACATCTCCCGCGAAGTCGAGCAGGCGCAGATCAACGTCAGCGAGGCCAACGAGCGGATCCAGGCCGCCAAGACCGCCGTGGAATCCGCGCTCGAGAACTTCCGGCTCGCCCAGGGCCGCTTCGACGCCGGCGTGGGCACCATCCTCGAGCTGACCGACGCCCAGCTCGCTCTCACGCAGACCCAGAACGCGGAGACCCAGGCCCTCGCCGACTATCGCATCGCCCT
>JBBDXO010000308.1:0-56771 GCA_040902295.1 Candidatus Rokuibacteriota bacterium
AGCTCGTCGGGCGCAAGGCGGTCATCGCCGCCACCGCCATCGGCTCCGGCACCTACGTGTACGGGCAGTACGTGCTCAAGCAGACGAAAGCGGCGGACGGCAAAGCGGTGAACGAGCACGTGGAGTGGGTGGGCGGCGGCGCCTCCACCACCATGCTGGGCGGGCTGAAGGCCGGCAAGTTCGACGCCATCATGGTCGTTCCGGAGTGGCAGTGGGCGGCGGAGGAGGAAGGCTTCGGCAAGGCGATCTACGACGTGCAGGACGAGAAGGCCTGGAACCGCGTCTTCGGCGGCAACATCCCGGTCACGGTCGGCTACACGCTGCGGGAGACCATCGAGAAGTCGCCCGACCTCGTGCAGGCGTACGTGAACGCCAACTACCGCGCCCAGCAGTGGATCCGCCGCGCCAAGGACGAGGAGATCGTGGAGCTGCTGCACAAGCCGTACATGGACACCTTCAGCCGCGACGTCGTGCTGAAATCGGTGAAGTACTACCGGACCATCTTCGACTGGGACTTCGTCATCGACGAGAAGGACTACGACAACGGCATGAAGGTCTTCGTGCCCCTCGCCATCGACAAGCCGCTGCCGTTCGCGAAGGTGGTCGATCTCTCCTTCCTCCGCAAGGCGCAGGCGAAGTACAAGTCCTGAGCACCCGGCGCGCGCGCATCGTCCTCCGGGACCTCGACAAGGTGTTCCGTGAGGGGAGCCGAGAGGTCCCGGCGGTGTCGCGCGCGTCGTTCGAGGTCTATCACCAGGAGTTCGTGGCCATCGTGGGCCCCTCCGGGTGCGGCAAGTCCACCATCCTGAACATGATCGGCGGGCTCGTGCCCCCCTCCGGGGGCGTCATCGAGATCGACGGCGTCGCCGTCAGCGGCGCCGCCCCGCCGCACGTCGGCTATGTCTTCCAGAAGGACACCGTGTTCCCCTGGCGCACGGTCGCCCGCAACATCGCGCTCGGCCTGGAGTACCGCGGCGTGCCCGCCCCCGAGCGCGAGCGGCGCGTGCGCGAGGCGGTGGCGCTCGCGGGCCTGGAAGGCTTCGAGGATGCCTTCCCCGCCACGCTGTCGGGCGGCATGCGCCAGCGCGTGGCCCTCATGCGCACGCTGGTGGTGGAGCCCGAGATCCTCCTCATGGACGAGCCCTTCGGCGCCCTCGACACCCACACGAAGATCACCCTGCACGACGAGCTGCTGCGGCTGTGGGAGGGGCGCCACCAGACGGTGGTGTTCGTCACCCACGACCTGTCGGAGGCCATCACGCTCGCCGACCGCATCGTGGTGATGACGCGCCGGCCCGGGCGCGTGAAGCTCGTGCACACCGTGAAGCTGCCGCGCCCGCGCGACGTCATCAAGCTGCGCGAGAGCCCGGAGTATGCGGAGGAGTACGGGCGGGTGTGGCACGTGCTCGGCGAGGAGTTCGCGGGGACGCGCGCGTGAAGGCGGACGGAGACGGCATGCGGGTGTGGGCGTGGCGCGTCGCCATCTTCGTCGTCCTCGTGGGGGGGTGGGAGTGGCTCACGGGGATCAAGGCGATCTCGACCACGCCCGGCCTCTACTGGATCGACCCCTTCTTCATCAGCCGGCCCTCCGCCATCGCCCGGCGCTTCGTCTACCTCGCCTCGGGCGAGGTGCGGCTGTCCATCTGGCAGATGGCGCTCTCCACCGTGCAGTCCACGCTGTGGGGATTCCTCGTGGGCGTGTCCACCGGCTTCGTGGCGGGCCTCGTGCTCGGCCGCAACGACCGGCTCGCGCGCATCCTGGAGCCGTACATCATCGCCTTCAACTCGCTGCCGCGCATCGCGCTGGTGCCGCTCATCACGATGATCTTCGGCTTCGGCGTGGTGGCCAAGATCGTGCTCGCGTGGACGATCGTGTTCTTCATCGTCTTCTTCAACACGTTCCAGGGCACGCGCTCCGTGGACGCCGACCTCGTGCACGCCGCCCGCTTCCTCGGCGCCCGCGACCGTCAGATCATGCGCACGGTCATCGTGCCCTCCGCGCTCGCGTGGACCTTCGCCTCCCTCACGCCGTCCATCTCCTTCGCGCTCATCGGGGTGGTGGTGGGCGAGTTCCTGGGCGGCGAGTCGGGCGGGGGCCTCGGCTACCTCATCATCCAGTCGCTCGGCACGCTGAACGCGGCGGACATGATGGTGGCGCTGGTGACGCTCGGATTCATCGGCATCGTGATGGCGCTCGGCATCAAGCAGGTGGAGCGGCGGTTGCTGCGCTGGCGCCCCGAGTACCGGGCGCGCGCGTGACCCGCTGGGCGTTCGCGCTCACCGTCGTCCTCATCGCCGGCGCCGCCGCCGCCGTGTGGTGGGCGCGCGTGCGCGGCCGGTCGGGCTCGCGCGCCTCCGTGCTCGTGAGCGTGCTCTCCGGCTGGCTCGCGGCCTACGTGCTGTGGAGCCTGGCGGGGGGCCTCGCCGCCCGCTACGGCGTGCTGACGATCTACAACGGCCCGCTCTTCGCCGCCGTGGCGGTGGTCGCCGGCACGTGGCAATACCACACGCAGGTGCGCCGGGGACGGGAGCGCGGGCTCACCATCTTCGTGGCCGCCCAGCTCGTCTGGCTCATGGTCGTCATCGTGCAGAACGGCGTCCTCACGCCCTGAGGGATGGGCGCCCGCCACCCGCCGGCCTCCCGGGAAGTTGTACTCTGGTTTGTCAGGCCGTCTTCCCGCTGACGTCCCGCACTTTGCATTCATCCTGAAATCGAGGACTTACCGGGCGCCCTTTCTGGCACCGGCTTTGCTGTTTCCAACGGTATGCAGACGACAACGGCCAACAAGCGAGTCCTGCTTGCCGAGGACGACCGCTTCCTTCGCCGCGCATGCGAGACGAGCCTGAGAGAGCGCGGGTTCACGGTGGCCACGGCCGCCGACGGTGAAGAGGCGCTACGGGCGGCGCTGGCCGACTGTCCCGACCTCATCGTGCTGGATATGCTGATGCCGAAGCTGTCCGGCCTGGACGTCCTGCGCGCGGTGCGCCGCGAGGCCTCCACGAGCGCGGTGCCGGTGCTGATGATGTCCAGCTCCTCGAACGACCAGGACATCGAGGCCATGACCCGTCTGGGCGCCAACGGCTGCCTCGTGAAAGCCCGGCTCTCCCTGCAACAGCTCGGCGATCACGTCACCGCCTGCCTGGGCGGCCCCCCCGCTCGTAGCGCGATCTGATCACGCCCTGCTGCCGGGCTTGATCGCCTCGCTGCCGCTCGTGCAGAGGGGGCATTCCTCGGGCTTGTAGGTGGCCGCGGTGATGGTGGCGAGCGCGGCGCGCTTGACGTCGAAGGCGGCGGCGCCGCGGCTGCGGTCGATCAACGAGCCCACACCCGCCACCACGCCGCCGTGGTCCTTCACGCACTGCACGACCTCGCGCGTCGACCCGCCGGTGGTGATGACGTCCTCCACCACCACGCAACGCTCGCCGGGCGCCAGGGCAAATCCGCGCCGCAGGCGCATCACGCCGCTTTCGCGCTCGCTGAACAGCGCGCGGGCGCCGAGCGCGCGCGCCACCTCGTGGGCGACGAGGATGCCGCCGATGGCGGGCGCCACCACCACCGCCGCCGCGTCGCCGGCGAAGGAAGCCGCGAGCGCGCGGCCGAGCTCGGCCGCGTGCGCCGGGTACTGGAGCACGAGGGCGGACTGCAGATAGACGTCGGAGTGCAGCCCCGAGGTGAGCTTGAAGTGGCCGCGCATGAGGGCGCCGGTCTTCTCGTACAGGGCCAGGGTCTCGCGCTCGGTCATCGGTGTCGTCATGCCCCCATGATATGTCAGCCGGTCCGGGCGCCGGCGGCGCCGGCCCCGACGTCCCCCTCGTCACGGCGAATTGGCCCGGGCATGTCACAACGGCCCCGGAGTGTCAGCGATGACGCGCCGCCCTCGGCCCTCGTGACAGTGTCAGTAGGTGTCCTGTTCGAATTCATGACACATAGGTGTGGCCCCCCTGTTGCACCTTCGACACCTCGCTGCGGGCGCCGACCCTCCAGTCGGCGCTCCCCCCAAGGAGGCAGTGCCGATGGCGAAGGTGATGGTGGTCGATGACGCGGTGTCGGAGCTCAAGCTGATGGAAGCGATCCTCAAAGGCGCCGGTCATCAGGTCGTCTCCTTCGTCGACGGCGATGAGCTCGAGGACAAGTGCACGAAGGAGCGCCCCGACCTCGTCCTCCTCGACATCGTGATGCCCAAGCGCAACGGGTACGAGATCCTCCGCTCCCTCAAGAAGGACGCGCGCACGCGCGCGACCCCGGTGGTGCTCGTGAGCTCGAAGAACCAGGAGAGCGATCGCGTGTGGGGCAAGCGGCAGGGCGCCGACGACTACCTGCCGAAGCCCTTCACCTCGGACCAGCTCCTCAGCATGGTGGGGCGATTTGTTCGCTGACGCCGTCGCCGATGCCGGCGTCGCGTCCTCCGCCCCCCCCGTACCCACCGAGTCGTTTGCGGAGCGGCGCCGGCGCGCCTGCGTGTTCATGCTCGGGGAGGGCACGTATGCCGTCGACGTGCGCGACGCGCGCGAGGTGGTGACGCTGGACGGCTATACACCGGTCCCCGGCGCGCCCGCCTCCGTGGTGGGCGTCTTCAACCTTCGCGGCACCGTGCTGCCGCTCGTGGAAGCCCGGCCGCTGCTGGCGCGCGCGGCCGCGATCCCGGGGCCGGGCACGGCGGCGGTGGTGCTCGCCGCCCGCTCGTGGCGGGCCGCCGTCGCCATCGACCGCGTGGTGGGTCTCGAGTGGTTCGACGACGCCACGCTGGCGGCCGGCGGCGGCCCTTTCGCCGCGGGCACGTTCGCGCACGGCGACAGCGGCACCATCACGCTCCTCGACGCCGACGGACTGCTGTCGGCGTTGCGGGAAGCCTGGACGTCCCCCCCCTTCGCCACTCCAGAGGTGTGATCATGCGACGACGACGCTTTCTCCAGCTCCTCGGCGGCACGGCGCCCGCATGGCTCGGCACACGCGCGTGGGCGCAGGGCTCCGCGTCCGCCGGACGCGCCACCGGCGTGCCCGGCGTCACCACCACGGATATCCGGGTGGGCATGAGCGCCGCCTTCAAGAAGACGGCGGCGGGCCTGGGCACGGAGCTGTACCGCGGCGCGCAGGCCTACTACGACGACGTGAACGCGCGCGGCGGCGTCAACGGCCGCAACATCTCGGTCATCGCCCTCGACGACGGCTACGAGCCGCTGCCGTGCGTGAAGAACACCATCCAGCTCATCGACAAGGAGTCCGTCTTCTTCCTGTCGAATTACGTGGGGACGCCCACCCTCACGCGGGCGCTGCCCGTCATCAAGCGCTACGGCGACGCGGGCGTCGTGCTCGTGGGCAACTTCACGGGGGCGCAGCCGCAGCGCGAGCCGCCCTACGGCGACTACGTGTTCAACATTCGCGCCTCCTACCGGCAGGAGATGATGGCGCTCGTCGACCGCTTCTGGCAGGCAGGCGCGCGCAACTTCGGCGTCTACTACCAGATCGACGCGTACGGCCGCAGCGGGACGGACGGCGTCGCGCGCGGGCTGGCCCAGCGCGGCGCGAAGATCGTGGCGGAGGCGACGTACCCCCGCGGCGCGAAGTTCGAGCAGGACGTGAGCCCCGCCGTGCACGCGCTACGCAAGGCGGGCGCGGACGTGGTCCTGTGCACGGGCGCCTACCAGGGCTGCGGCGCCTTCGTGAAGACGGCGCGCGACCTCGGCTGGCCCGTACCCATCTCCAACGTGTCGTTCGTCGGCTCCGACGCCATGCTCGCGCTGCTCGTCAAGCACAGCAAGGTCACCGGGCGCGACTACACGCGTGCCCTCGTCAACTCGCAGGTGGTGCCCAGCTACGACGATCTCAGCCTGCCCGCCGTGGCCGAGTACCGGACGCTGATGGACCGTCACAGCCCGGTCGTCCCCGAGGAGCTGCGCGACGCCGGCTATGTCCCGCAGCGCTACAGCTTCATCAGCCTCGAAGGGTTCATCAACGCCAAGGTGGTGGTGGAGGCGCTCAAGCGGACGGGCGCGGCGCCCACGCGCGCGGGCTTCCGTCAGGCGCTCGAGTCGCTGCGGGCGTTCGACCTCGGCATCGGCGCCATGCTCACGTTCGGGCCCGAGCGGCACCAGGGTCTCGATTCCGTCTACTTCACCCGCATCGAGGGTGATCGCTGGGTTCCGGTCGCCGATTGGACGGCGGCCGTGTCCGCCTAGGGGAGAGGGACCATGAAGAAGCCGCGCGCACGTTTCGGACTGCTGCCGAAGATCATCCTGTTCCTGGTCGCCGTGCTCATCCCGCTCGCCGCCGTCACGTGGTACGTCTCGGTGCGGACGCTGAGCGAGCGGATGACCGAGGAGTTCACCTCCAAGGGCACCGCCATCGCCAACAGCCTCGCGAGCTCGGGGGTGGACCTCGTGCTCACGCGCGACGCCTCCACGGTGCAGGCGCTCGTCGACCAGTTCGTCTCCATCAGCGGCGTCGCCTACGTCATGGTGTACGACCCGCAGAACACGCTCATCGCGCACACCTTCCACCCCCTGGTGCCGGTGGGGCTGCTCGAGAAGAACCTGGTTCCCGGCGACGCCGCCAAGCAGGTGCGCGACATCGTGTACGAGCATCCGGTGACGGCGGTGCCGCAGCACATCATCGACATCGGCGTGCCCATGCTGGGCGGCCAGCTGGGGACGGTCCGTGTCGGCATGGACCGCTCGATCATCTCCGCTGCCGCCGCCCAGTCCGGCTGGTACCTCTTCGCCGTCTTCGGCGGCGTCGCCGTCCTCGCGGTGGTGGCGGGCGCCGTCTTCGCGCGCCGGGTGACGAAGCCCGTGGGCGACATCGTCCGCATCGCGCAGCAGGTGGGCCGCGGCGATCTCTCGGAGACCCTCAGCCTCCGCCGGCGCGACGAGATCGGGCAGCTCGCGGACACCTTCAACGAGGCCGTGGTGCGGCTGCGCTCGCAGGTGCTCACGGAGACCGAGCGCGACGAGGAGCGGGCCCGGCGCGAGGCGCTGCAGAAGAACATCACCGCCTTCCTCGACACCGTCATGGAGATCTCCCAGGGCGACCTTCGCCGGCGCGGCGAGGTGACGCCGGACGTCCTCGGCAACGTGGTGGACTCGATCAACGTCATGGTGGAAGAGATCGCCTCCACCCTCGGCGACGTCCGCCACGCCGCCCTCCAGGTGGCGTCCAGCGCGACGGACATGATCGGCGCTACCGAGCAGATGGCCGAGGGCGCCGTGTCGCAGTCACGCGAGGCCACCACCATCAGCCGCGAGCTGGAGACGATGACGAAGTCCGTGCGCCAGGTCGCGCACAGCGCCGCCTCCTCCGCCGTCGCCTCCCGCAAGGCGGTGGAGGCCGCGCGCAAGGGTGACGCGGCGGTGCGCGACAGCCTGGGCGGCATGCAGAAGATCCGCAGCGAGGTGCAGGTCATCTCCAAGAAGATCAAGGGCCTCGGCGACCGCTCGCTGGAGATCTCCGAGATCGTCAACACCATCGAGGAGATCGCCTCCCATACGAACCTGCTCGCGCTCAACGCGGCCATCGAGGCGGCGGGCGCGGGCGAGGCGGGGGTGCGGTTCGCCGTCGTCGCCGACGAGATCCGCAAGCTCGCCGAGCGCGCCGCGAAGGCGACGAAGGAGATCGCGGGTCTCGTGCGCACGGTGCAGACGGAGACGCACGAAGCGGTCATCGCCATGGAAGACGGCACCCGGGAGGTGGAAGCGGGCTACCAGGTCACCATCCGCGCCGAGGAAAGCCTCAAGGAGATCGCCGACGTGTCCGAATCGTCGGCCGAGATGGCGGAGAAGATCTCGGACGCCACCCGCGACCAGGTGCGCGGCGCCGAGGGTGTGACGACGGCCATGACCTCCATCGCCGCCGTCGCCGTGCGCACGGAGCAG
Organism: Candidatus Rokuibacteriota bacterium; assembly: GCA_040902295.1. Taxonomy (GTDB): domain Bacteria; phylum Methylomirabilota; class Methylomirabilia; order Rokubacteriales; family CSP1-6; genus JBBDXO01. Next base: position 7,870 of record JBBDXO010000308.1, read on the forward strand.
GCGGTGCTGCAGACGCGCAAGACCGTCGAAGACCTGGTGAAGCTCGCCGACGAGCTCACGCGCAGCCTGTCCCGATTCAAGCTGGCGAGCTGATCGGCGCGCACGGTCATGGCCGAGCCGGCCGACCAGGAGCTTCTTCGGTCCATCTTCCTCATGGAAGCATGGGACACGCTCGCCGCCCTCGAGGGCGGCGCCGGCGTCCTCTGCCTCGATCCCGTCACCGCGGAGTCGGCGGAGGCCCTCTTCGTCGTCACCCACCGGCTCAAGGGCGCCGCCTCGCTCCACGGCTTCCCCGGCGTGGCCGCGCTCGCGGACGACGTCGGCCGCATCCTCGAGAGCCTGCCCGCCGCCGAGGCCCCCGAGCGCGACGGAGCGGCCCGCCGCATCGCCACCCTCGTCACCCGCCTCAAGACCGCCCTCGACACCATCGCCGCCACGGGCACCGACGGCATCGACACCGAGGACACCACCACCACCACCACCAACACCATCAACGGTCGAACGGCGTGGGGGGAAATGGGGGGGCCGTCCAGCCCCCCCATTGTGAACGATCGCGAGGGGGGGCCGTCCAGCCCCCCCATTGTGAACGATCGCGAGGGCGACCCCGTGCGGGTCGAGCTGCACACATTCTTTACCGACAACGCGGACGTGCTGTCCTACTTCGCGCCCGAGGCGTCGGAGCACCTGGACGCCATGGGCACCGCCTTGCTCGCGCTGCAGAGCGGCGGCGATGCCGACGACATCGACATGCTCTTTCGCGCCGTCCACACGCTCAAGGGCGCCGCGTACGTGGTGGGGTGCCGGCGCGTGGGCGAGGTGGCCCACCGGATCGAGGACGTCCTCGTGGAAGCGCGCGACGGCGCCCTCGTCATGACCGCGCCCATGATCGAGAGCGTCTTCACCGCCATGGACGTCATGCGGCTGATGCTCGGCATGAGCGCCGATACCTCCGCCAACATGACGGCGCGGTCGGAGGCGGCCCTCGCCGCGCTCGCGGAGTCGTTCGCGAGCGCGCCCGCACCGCCGGTGACCGCCCCCGTGGTCGTCGTCTCCGAGGCAGCGCCCTCCTCCCTCGTGCCCGGCCCTCCGCGAGAGGCGCGCGCGCATCCGGCGCCGGGGGCGCCGGCGCCCGAGCGCGGCGGCCGCCAGACCATTCGCGTGGGTCTCGACCGCCTCGACTCGCTGATGGATCTGGTGGGCGAGATGGTGATCGCGCGCAGCCGCCTCGAGCGCCGGCTCGCCGAGCTGGAGCGCGTGAGCGGCACGCTCTTCGCGAGCCGCGCGCGGATGCTGCAGGCGGTGGGCGAGTTCGAGCGCAAGCATCTTGACGCCCGGCTGCCCGGCACCGACGGCGCCGCCCTGCCCGCGGCGCCCGAGCCCTCGCTGCCCACGGCGTTGTCGGTGTCGGAGCTGTTCGCGGAGCTGGAGTTCGACCGCTACGACGACTTCAACATCTTCGCGCGGCGCGCGGGCGAGATCTCGTCCGACCTCTCCGAGGTGCACGCGGAGCTGGCCGGCCTCACGCGCGTGATCGGCGACGATCTCGCCCACGTGCATCGGCTCACGGGCGGGCTGCGCGACGAGATCGCCCGCGCGCGGCTGGTGCCCATCGGCACCCTCTTCACCCGCTTCGTGCGCCAGGGCGGGGAGGCCGCCCGCGCCGCCGGCAAGAGCGTGCGGGTGGAGACGGAAGGCGATGCGGTCGAGCTCGACACCGGCATCATCGAGCAGATCGTGGATCCCCTGCTGCACCTCGTGCAGAACGCGGTGGTCCACGGCATCGAGCCCGCCGACGAACGCCGCGCGCGGGGCAAGCCCGCGGAGGGGCGGCTCACGCTGGGCGCCCGCCACCAGGGCGGGTTCGTGTACATCGAGGTGAGGGACGACGGCCGCGGCATCGACGCCGACATCCTCCGAGGGCGCGCGGTGGCGCAGCGCTTCGTCGACGGCGGCGCGGCGGCGGCCCTCAGCGAGCGCGAGGCGCTCGAGCTCATCTTCCTGCCGGGCTTCAGCACGGCCGCGGCCGTCACGGCGGCCTCCGGCCGCGGTGTGGGCATGGACGTCGTGCGCACCAACGTCCGCCGGCTCAACGGCGACATCGAGGTGCAGACGGACCTTGGCGCGGGGACGCGCTTCATCATCAAGCTGCCGCTCACCGTGCTCGTCTCCGAAGCCCTGCTCGTTCGCGTGGCGGGCGAGACGCTGGCGGTGCCGCTGAACGCCGTGCAGACGGTGCTCACCGTGGACGCGGCGGATGTGCGCAGGGACTCCGACGGGGAGTCGATCGTGGTGGACGGCGACGGCGTCCACCTCGTGCCGCTCGATCGCGTGCTCCTGCTCCCCATGCCGCCGCGCGGCCCCCACGCCCACGTGCTGGTGCTGCGCGCGCCGGGCGGCCCCCTCGCGGTCGAGGTCGACGAGATCCTCCGCAAGGAAGAGATGGTCATCAAGCCGCTCGGACCCTTTCTCGACGGCGTGGGGCCCTTCGCGGGCGCCACCATCGGGTCGGACGGCCGGGTCATGCTGCTGCTGGATGCGGTCAAGCTCTCCGAATCAAAGGCGGCGGCGACGGCGGCGCGGGCAGCCCCCGAGCCACCCCCGCCCGGTGCCGGGTCCCCCCTCGCTGGGAGCACTCGCGCCACCGTCGCCGCCGCCAAGGTTCCGCCGGGTGCCACCGCGGGCCGCCTCGCGCGGGCGCGCGTGCTGCTGGTCGACGACTCGATCAGCGTGCGGCGCTTCGTGGGACGGATGCTGACGGTGGGCGGCTTCGAGGTCGTGACCGCCAACGACGGGGCCGAGGCCATCAGCAGGGTCGCGGAGGGCCGCTTCGACGTCGTCATCACCGATCTCGAGATGCCGCGCGTGAACGGCTACGAGCTCATCGAGGACCTGCGCCGGCGCTCGTCGACGCGCCACGTGCCGGTCATCGTGCTCACCACGCGGGCGGGTGACAAGCACGTGTCGCTGGCGCGGCGCCTCGGCGTCGAGCACTACGTCACCAAGCCCGTGGACGAGACGACGTTCGTGCGCCTCGTCGGCTCCCTCGCGTCGCCTCCGGCGGACGCTGCCCGGTGAAGATCCTCGTCGTCGATCCGGACCGCGCGCGGGCCAACGATCTCCAGGGCCTGCTCGCGGCGAGCGGCGCCGAGGTGTCGGTGGCGTCCAGCGGATCGTTCGCGCTCACGATGCTCGAATGGAACAAGCAGGACGTCATCGTGAGCCACGCCCGCATCGACGACATGGACGGCCACGAGCTGTGCGGCATCGTGCGGAGCGATCCGTCGACGGAGGGCGTGCGCTTCGTCCTCATCGCCTCCGCCGAGCAGGCCAGCCCGGCCGAGACGTCGGCGGCCGGGATCGACCTGGTGCTGCCGTCGAGCATGACCGGCTCGATGATGGTGCCGCTCGTGGTCCAGCTCGTGCGGCACGATCTCGGCGGCACGCCCGCGCACGATCCTCTCCCCTCGGCGCTCCCGGCGCCGGCTCCCGTGAGGGCGCCCCGCGCGGTGCCGCCGCCTGCGGCCGTACCCCCACCCCCCCCGGCGCCCGCGCCGGTGGTCGTGCCGAAGGCCGCCCCGGCGCCGCCGGTGCCCGTGCCCGCCGCCGCCGCGTCGCCGCCGGCACCCCGCGCGCCCGGGACGAACGGTGGCGCCGGCACCCTGCGGCTGAGCGATCTCGACGCCGTGGGCGCCGAGGGCGCGGTGAAGACGTTCCAGGGCTCGCTGGGCGTCATGGAGATGGAGGAGCTCGTGCAGGCGATCTCGATGGGGGGCAAGAGCGGCCGCCTGCTGCTCGTGCTGGCGTCCGGCGGCGGCATGATCGTCTTCATGAGCGGCCGCGTCGTGCACGCGGAGTTCGGAGCGAAGTCCGGCGAGCCCGCCTTCGAAGCGCTCGTGACCACCGCGCACCGCGAGCGTTCGGGAAAGTTCTGCTTCATTCCCGGCGACGGGCGCGCGTCCTCCAGCGCCGCCGCGACCATCTCGAAGAGCACCGACCAATTGCTGCTCAGCGTCGCTACGGCGATGGACGAGGAGAGGTAACCCATGCCCAAGGTGCTGGTGATCGACGACAGCGTGAGCGTGCGGAAAGTGGTGGAGCGGGCGCTCGCAGGCCGCCAGATCGACGTCGTCACCGCCGCCTCCGGCGCGGAAGCCATCGACCGGCTGGAGAAGGAGGAGCCCGACATCGTCGTGTGCGACGTGGTCATGCCCGACCGCGACGGCTACGACATCTGCGAGTTCGTGAAGAGCCACGCCCGTCTCGGGCTGACTCCGGTGCTCCTCATGTCGGGCATCGTCAACGACGAGGTCCGTCAGAAGGCGGCGGCGGCGCGGTGCGATGGCGTGCTCGCCAAGCCCTTCGCCGGCGAAGATCTCGTTCGCCATCTGGAAGCGCTTCTGCCGTCGAAGCTGAAGGTGGCCGCGCCGGCGGCGGCGGCCGCCCCCGCGCCGCCGGCCGCTGTGCCCGCTCCGGCGCGGGCCGCTGCTGCCGTCAGCATGCCCGTGCCCGCGTCCGCGACGAGCCCGCCCGTTGCACCGGAGGTCGCGGGCACGGCGCGGTCGATCCTGGTCACGATCGGCGCCATGGAAGGCGTGCAATGGGCCGTCCTCGCCGATCGCGAGGGCTACCTGATCGAGGCCACCGCCGAATCGGGCGTGGACGCCGAAGTGGCGGGAGCGCTCAGCGCCTGCCTGGCGGAGTCCTCGGACGGGCTCGGCCGGGAGCTCGGACGCGGAAACCTGCAGGGCATGATCCTGGAATACGAAAAGGGCATGGTGGTGCTGCACGGCGTGGGCGCGGGCGCCCTGCTCGCCATCGGCCTCTCGGAGCCCTCCGCCCTCGGCAAGGTCCGCTACTACGCCAAGAAGGCGCTCGCCGAGCTCGCACGAGTCATGTGACCATGGCGCGCCACCGCCCGTCGCCGCCGCACGCCGGCCTGCGCGCGCTCGCCACCGCTTTCGCATGCGTCGCCCTCACGGCCGCCGTGCTGCGCTTCGACGTCGCCGGCGGGCTCACCGTGCCCGCGTGGACGGCTGTCCTGCCCCTCCTCGTGTACGTGGCGCTCGCCGCCATCACGCTGGGGCGCGCTTCGCTGCGGCCTCGCCTGGTCTGGCTGGCCGGCGCGTGCGCCACCCACGCGCTCGTCGTCGTCGCCACCGCCGCCGTCGTGGCCGCCGCCGGCGCCGACTCGCTGGCGACGGCGCTGCCGAGCGCGATCGTGGAGTCTCCGCTTGCGACCGTCATCTTCCTCGCCGGCGTTCCCCTCACGCTGCTGCCGTTTCGCGGTCGCCTGTTGCCGCGGCCCGCCGCGCGGGCGTCCTCCCCGAGGCCGGCCGCTCCGGCGCCGCCGCGGACGGGGCGGCCGGCGAGCGCGCCGGTGGCGGGGGAAACTCCGTTCGCGCGCGAGGCGCGGCGCCGGATGGCGGTGGCCGCGCCGCCGCCGGTGCAGGCCCCCGCCGCCGCCGCCGCCGTGCCCTCCCCGGCGCCGGTGCTTGTCCTGCGGCCGCCTGCGCGTCCGGTGGTGGCACCGATGCCGGTCCGCGCCGCCGCCGAGCCGACGGTGACCATTGCCTTCGAGCGGATCGCCGCGCAGCTGCCCGCCGATGTCTTTCTGCTGCCGATGGACCGGCTCGCGGAGAGCATGCGCTCGCCGCACGAGCTGCTCGTGCCGCGCAGCCTCGTCGTGGCGCAGCTCGCCGAAGGGCAGGTCGAGGTGGCGTGGGCGCTCGTGGAGGACCAGTTCCCGACGCTGGCCTTCGCGCTCGAGGCCTCGGAGATCCGCAGGCGGTATCCGGAGCTGCGCCTGCTGCTGCCGCTCGACCTCGTCGTGTCGCAGCTTCCGCCGGCCGTCTTCTCGGCCGCCGCGCCCGTCGCCGAGCTCGGCGGCCTCGATCGCTACCCGGCGCCGTTTCAACCCTCCTCCGGCGCCACCGTTCCCGCCGTCCCGCCCGCTTCGCGCCCGGCGACCCCGGCCGCCGCCCCGCCGCCGGTGGCGCCGGCCGCGCCTGCACCGTCGGTGACGCTGGCACCGGCGATCGTCGAGGCGCCGGTCGTCCCGCGTCCGCCGGCGGCGGCGCCCGCGAGCGCGGCGCCCGCCGTGGCCGTGACGGCCGTGCCCCCGTCGGAGGCGGCGCTGCTCGCGCAGGGGCAACGGCTGGCGACGCGCCTGGTGGCCTTCGGGCCGCTGGAGGTCGGGGTCCGGCGCCTGAACGGGACGACCGTGCTGTCGCTGGTGACGGCCGGGCGGCCGCACGAGGCGATCGAGCGCGCCGCGGCGCGGTGCGCGCCGCTGCTCGCCGCGGCGCACCAGGTGACCATCCACACCGACCGCGTGTCGATGCTCCTCACGCGCGTGTGCGGCGGCGTGCTGGTGATCGGGCTCCGGGCGGGCGCGCCGCTGGCGATGCTCGAGATCCTGGTGGTCCGCGCGTGCGGTGGGGAGCCGGCGGGGGGGGCGCCTGCAGGCGTCCCCCGTGGCCTGGCCGCCGCCGACGTCGACGGGCGGGTGGCCGCGCTGGGGGGTGCGCTGCAGGGCTTTGGTCCCGTGGTGCCGGCGGCATTCGTGGACCGTGCGGGCGGGCTCGACGTGTACGTCTTCTCGACGGCGGCGGAGGCCCAGGTCGCGGGTGAGGAAGCCCGGGTGGTCTGGCAGGCGCTCGTGCACGAGGGTGAGCGCGACCTCGGGCGGGCGCGGTCGGTGGTGCTGCGCGAGGGCCCGCGACGGACGGTCGTGTATCCGGTGGCCGCCGCACGGCGGCCCGCGATGCTGGCGGCGGCGGGCGTGCTCGCGTTGCCGGGCCTCGCCTACCGGCAGGCGGCGCGGGCGGCCGAGCGCCTGGCCGCGGTGTGAGATGTCGATCATCAACTATGCGGCCAAGGTCATCAACTTCAAGATCGTGTATTACGGCCCCGGGATGGCGGGCAAGACGGCGAACCTCCAGTACGTGCACCGCTGCCTGCCCGACGCCAACAAGGGCCACATGATCTCGCTCGCCGCCGGCGACGACCGCACGCTCTTCTTCGATTTCCTGCCCGTGACCGCCCTCAGCGTGCGGGGCTTCACGACGAAGTTCCAGCTCTACACGGTGCCGGGCCAGAGCCACTACAACATGACGCGCAAGCTCGTCCTGCGCGGGGTGGACGGCGTCGTCTTCGTGGCGGACTCGCAGTGGGACCGGCTGCGCGAGAACGTGGAGAGCTTCCGCAACCTCGGCGACAACCTCAGGGAGTACCAGCTCGATCTTGCCGCGACGCCGTACGTCGTCCAGTACAACAAGCGCGATCTCGGCAACGTGGCTCCCTGCGAGTACCTGGAGTACATGCTGAACCGGGGCGCCCGGCGGGCGCCGTCGTTCGAAGCGGTCGCGCTCGAGGGCAAGGGCGTGTTCGACACGCTGAATACCGTGTCGCGCATGGTCCTCGTCAGGGAGTTCGACGAGCGGCCGGAGGGAGCGTCCTGATGCGACACGATGTGGTCATTCACGAGAGCGATGCGGCGGGCATCGACGCCGTGCTGAGCCGCTTCCTCGCCGACTCGGGGGCGAGCGCCGCTCTCCTCATCGACCGCAGCGGCCAGCCGCTGGCGCAGTGCGGCACCTCGCCGGCGCCGGACACGGCGTCCATGGGCGCGCTCGCCGCGGGCGCCTTCAGCGCCACCGCCGCCCTCGCGCGGCTGCTCGGGGAAAGCGAGTTCTCCGTCCTCTTCCACGAGGGCAAGCACGAGAGCCTGCACGTGTCCACCGTGGACGACTTCACGATTCTCCTCGCGGTCTTCGGCGACCACACCACCGTCGGCATGGTGCGGCTCTTTGCGCGCGAGACCAGCGCGTCGATCGGCGTCATCCTCGAGGCCACGCGCGCGCGGCCGCGACGGACGGGCGCTCTCGCGGCGCCGCTCACGGCTGAAGAAGCCGGGCGCGCGATCGATCATCGTCCCGCGTAAGCGGCGGCCGCCGCCGTCCGGGCGCCGGCCGGGGGAGCGGCCGCGATGCCGCTGCTGAGCCGGATGTGGGCGTCCCGCCGCGCCCTCACGCTGGTGGAAGCGTTCCGCCGTGCCGACCGGTTCCGGCGCGAGGGCCGGCTGCCGGAGGCCATGGCGATGGTCGGGTACGGGCTGGGCCTCGATCCCGACAACATCACGGGGCACCTGCTCGCGGCCTACCTTCATGCGGCCGGCCGCGCGATGGCGCCGGCGAAGGCGGAGTTTCAGTGGGTGCTTGGCCGCGATCCTCACCACGCCCGAGCCCTTCTCGGCCTCGCCCGCATCGCGCTCGAGGAGGGCCAGCCCACGGGCTGCCGCGAGCTCCTCGGCCGGGCCCTGCGCTTCTACCCCGAGTTTCCGGAGGCGCAGGCCCTGCTGGGGGCCGTGACCGCGCTGGCCGCCCCCGCGCCGCCCGCCGTCGCCCCCGTCACCCTCGACCGGCTGCGCCTGCCCGACCACGGCCGGTCGCTCGTGGTCGCCCGCCACGACGGCGCGCTGGTGGGGACGGGCGACGGTGACGACGACGAGGCGACGCGCGCGGCCGCCCTCGCCCGCATCCTGGTGGTGGCGGCGGCGGCGCTCACGCGCGGAGGCTTCGGCGCCGTGCGCCGTGCCATCGTGGAGGACCGCGAGGAGGCCGTCTTCGCGCGCACGGACGGCGCCATGCTGGTCGCGCTCACGCTGCCACGCACGACGGCGATCACGCAGGGGCTGCTGGAGGTCAACCGGTTGTGGGCGGGAGTCCGGCAGGTCGACGCACCGGCGTCGTCTTCTGCGCCGGGGACGGCTGCGACGACCGCGCCCGAGAGCGCGTCGGACAGGAGAGCATCATGACGCCATCCCGACTCGTGCAATCGCCGGCCCCCCGGCTCACGCTGTCGCTCGAGAGTGAGACGGGCGCCCGCGGCCGTCACGTCTGCGACGTGGTGGAGCGGCTGGTGGACCTGCACCTCGTCCGCGGCGCGATGATCGTGGCGCCCGACGGGTTCGTGATCGCCGCCCAGCTCCCGCCTGCGCTCGCCGTGGAGCCGCTCGCCGCGCTGGCGGCGACGCTCGGCCGCGAGCTGGAGATCAACGCCGCCCGCCTCGGTGGCACGCCGTTCCAGACGGCGCTCTTCTCGGCCGACGACGGGACGCTGTGCCTGGGGACGACGCGCATCGGCTTCGTGGTGGTGCTCGCCGAGCCGCACGCCAACCTCCACACCATCCGCGCCGCCGTTCGGGACGCCGTCGCGCGTATCGAAGCGGTGTGGCAGGAGGCGGCGCCGCCCCCCGCCTGAGCTCAGCGCGCGAACAACGCGCGCGCCACCGCCGCCTGCAGGACGGGAGCGCTGAAGGGCTTGGAGAGCAGGTTCGTCGCCGGCCCGAGCACGCCGTGATGCGCGATGGCGTCGTCCGAGTACCCCGACATGAACAGCACCTTGAGGTCCGGCTTCAGCTGCAGCAGCCGGTGGGCGAGCTCGGGCCCGCTCATCTCCGGCATCACGACGTCGGCGAGGAGCAGGTCGATGTGGGCGTGCATGCTGCGAATGACGCGCAGCGCCTCGCGGGGCGACCCCGCCTCCAGCACACGGTAGCCGACGGCGGCGAGCATGTCCCTGGCCACCGCGCGCACGCCGTCCTCGTCCTCGACGAGGAGGACGGTGGCGGAGGCGCGATCAGAGACGGGCACCGTTGCCACCGCCGCCGCCGCCACCACCTCGTCGACCTTCGGCAACAGGATCTGAAAGCGGCTGCCCCGTCCCGGCTCGCTCTCGACGGCGATGTAGCCCTCGTGCTGCTTGACGATGCCGTACACCATGGCGAGCCCCAGCCCGGTGCCCCGGCCGGGCTCCTTCGTCGTGAAGAAGGGCTCGAAGATGCGCGCCTGCACACCGGCCTCCATGCCGCTGCCGGTGTCCGAGACGGTGAGGGCGACGTAGGCGCCGGGCCGTGACCCGGGGTGGCGCGCGACGGAGGCCTCGTTGACGACGGCGTTGCTCGTCTCCAGCGTGAGGCGGCCGCCGCCGTGCATCGCGTCGCGGCCGTTCACGGCGAGGTTGACGATGACCTGGTCGAGCTCGTGGCGTCGGCCCTCACCAGGTGCAGGTCGGGTGCCAGCGAGGTGACGAGCGTGATGTGCTCGCCGATGAGCCGGCGCAGCATGGGGGCGATGTCGTCCACGACGCTGTTGAGGCGCAGGACGCGGGGCTGCAGCACCTGGCGGCGGCTGAAGGCGAGGGGCTGGGCGGTGAGGGCCGCCGCGCGCTCGCCCGTGCTCTTGATGAGGGCGAGGTCGGCACGGATGGGGTCGTCGGCGCGCAGCCGGTGCAGCAGCAGCTCGCTGCGGCCGGTGACGATCGTGAGCAGGTTGTTGAAGTCGTGGGCGATGCCGCCCGCGAGCTGGCCCACCGCCTCCATCTTCTGCGCCTGCTGGAGCTGGTTCTCCAGTCGCTTGGCCTCCGTGATGTCGCGGATGATGGCCACGATCTCGACCACCTGGCCGGAGGCGTCCCGCACCGCGGCCAGCGAGTGGCGCGTGTCCGCGAGCCGGCCGTCCGCCACCACCAGCACCGTCTCGAGGTCGCGCACCTGGCTCTCGCGCACCACGCGGCGCATGAACTCGCGCGCGACGGCCTCGCCCCCGTGCAGGAAGTCGGCGGCGGGCCGCCCCACCACCTGGTCCAGCGGCACGCCGAGCAGCGTCTCGGAGCCGGGGCTCGCGTAGACGATGCGGCCGCGGCCGTCCATGCGCACGATGATGTCGGCGGAGTTGGCGGCCACCATTTCGAGGAACTGGTGGGCCCGCTTCATCTCGTCGTACAGCCGCGCGTTGTGAATGGCGGAGGCGGCGTGGTCGGCCAGCCGCACGAGCATCGCCTCGTCGCGCTCGCTGAAGTGGCGGGGGGAGCGCGCGTCGACGTAGAGCAGGCCTTCCACGGTATCGCCGACCCGGATGGGCACCACCACCGTGGCCACGATGCCCTCCGCGCGCACGAGGTCGAGGTAGTCGCGGGTGAAGGCGGGGTCGTCGGCGCTGTTGTCCGTGTGCTGCGGCCGGCCGCTGTTCCACGCCACGCCGCCCAGTCCCTTGCCTCGCTCGATGCGGACGGAGTCGTAGCCCGGATAGCGCGCGCCCACCCAGTACCGGAATGCCATCGTGTCGGTGCCGGCGTCGCGCAGGGTGATGCGCGCGAGGTCTCCGCCCGTGAGATCGCGCGCCGCCTCGCTCACCCGCTGCAGCACGGTGTCGAGGTCGAGCGAGGTGTTGATGGACTTCACGAGCTCGGCGAAGACATCGCTCTCGCGCAGCCGCTCCTCCGTCTGCCGTCGCAGCTCCAGCGCCAGGCCCACCTGCGAGGTGACGCCCTCGAGCAGACTCAGCTCGATCTGTGAGGGGGTGCGGCCGCGCGTCCACCAGATGAGGAAGAGCCCCCCCACGAGGGCGCCGTTCGACACGGTGGGCGCGAAGAGCGCCGAATGGGCCGGGAGCACGCGCACGTCGGGCACCCAGCGCGGGTCGGCGACGGCGTCGATCGTCCACACGGACTTGAGCGAGTCCGCGGCCGTGCGCAGCGCCTCGCTGGCGCCGATGCGGAAGGGCGTGGTGCGGAACCAGTCCACGAGATCCTTGGGCACGTGATAGCCGCCGATGGGGATCAGCGCGTGCGTGGCATCGACCGTGTACGCGCCCACCATGTCGGCGGCGAACGTGCGCGCCACCTCACGGGCCACGAGGCGCATGGTCTCGGCCGCGGGCCACCCCTGCGACAGCGCGCGCGCCACCGCGAGCAGGGTCTCCGTTTCCTTGAGACGGCCGATGAACTCGACGAAGTTCTGCGAGTCGCCGGGCTCCGGGGTCATGGCAGGAGCACGGCGGCGCTCACGGCGTGCCGTCGCTCTGCAGGGAAGCCACGAGGGTGGCCACGGCGGCGGCCGGCTCCGGCGCGCCCGTGATCGGCCGGCCGATGACCAGGTAATCAGCGCCGGCGCGCACGGCGGCGGCGGCCGTCGCCACGCGCGCCTGGTCGTCGTCGGTGGCGGCGGGCCGGATGCCCGGCGTGACGATGACCCAGGCGCTGCCGAGCGCGCGGCGCAGGAGCGTGATCTCGTGCGGGGAGGCGACGCAGCCATCGAGGCCGGCGGCGCGCGCGTGGTCGGCCAGGCGCAGCACGTGCGCGGGGACGTTGCCGTGCACGCCGAGCTCCGTCGCCAGCGTGCGGCCATCGAGGCTCGTGAGCACGGTGACCCCCAGGCACAGCGGGCGCGGGAGCTTGAACTCCGCCGCCGCCTCCGCCGCCGCCCCGGGGGGGGCGCGCATCATCGCGCGGCCGCCGCCTGCGTGCACGTTGAGCATGAAGACGCCGAGGCGGGTGGCCTCCCGCACCGCGCCCGCCACCGTGTTCGGGATGTCGTGGAACTTGAGATCGAGAAAGACGCGCACGCCGCGCTTGAGGGCCGCCTCCACGGCGGCGGGGCCGGCGGCGGTGAAGAGCTGGGAGCCCACCTTGACCCCGGTGACGGCGCCCGCGAGCCGGTCGAGGAGAGCCTCCGCATCCGTCAGGGACTCCACGTCCAGCGCGACCAGGATGCGGTCGCGGGCGTCAGCCATCCGCGTGGTATTCCTGCAGGCTCATCACGCTCAGCTCGCCCTTGAGGAGCGACTCGATGGCGCCGAGGGCGGCCTGGGCGCCGTCCACCGTGAGGTAGTACGGAATGTTGTAGCTCACCGCGGTGCGGCGGAGCATGTAGGAGTCCTTGCGCGCGCGCCCGTCCTCCGGCGTGTTGAAGACGAGGGCGATCTCGCCGCGCTTCATGAGGTCGATGACGTTGGGCCGGTCGCCCTCGAGCACCTTGTGCACGATCTCCGCGCTCAGTCCCTGCCGCTCGAGCACCTTGGCGGTGCCGACGGTGGCCACGAGGGTGAAGCCCATCTCCACCAGCCTCCGTGCGAGGGCGGTCACCGCGCGCTTGTCCTGCTTCTTGACGGAGACGAACACCTTGCCCGAGGCGGGCAGCGCGGAGCCCGCCGCCACCTGTGATTTCAGGTACGCCTTGCGAAAATCCCGGTCGAGCCCCATGACCTCGCCCGTGGATTTCATCTCGGGGCCGAGCACGACGTCGACGCCGGGGAACTTGATGAAGGGGAAGACGGCTTCCTTCACCGCGATGTGCCGCAGCTCCCGCTCCTCCACGTGGGCGATGGCGGCCACGCTCTCGCCCAGCATGGCGCGGGTGGCGATCTTGGCGAGCGGCACGCCGATGGCCTTGGACACGAAGGGCACCGTGCGCGAGGCACGGGGATTCACCTCCAGCACGTACGTGGTGTCGTGGCGGATGGCGAACTGCACGTTGATGAGGCCCACCACCCCCAGCGCCTTCGCGAGCGCCTTCGTCTGCGCGCGCAGCGCGCGCACCTGCTCCTCGTCGAGCGAGTACGGCGGCAGCGCGCAGGCGGCATCGCCGGAGTGGACGCCCGCCTTCTCGATGTGCTCCATGACCCCCCCCACTACCACGTGGGTGCCGTCGGAGACGGCGTCCACGTCGATCTCCACCGCGTCCTCGAGGAACTTGTCGATGAGGATGGGGTGGTCGGGGGCGGCGGCCACCGCCTCGCCCACGAACTGGACGAGGTCCTGGTCGTCGTAGACGATGCGCATGGCGCGCCCCCCCAGCACGTAGGAGGGGCGGACGAGCACCGGGTAGCCGATGGCCTGCGCGATGGTGCGCGCCTCGTCGAGCGAGCGCGCGGTGGTGCCCGCCGCCTGCGCCAGGCCCAGCTCGGTGATGAGGGCGTTGAAGCGCTGGCGGTCCTCGGCGCGGTCGATGGCGTCGGGGGAGGTGCCGAGGATGGGCACGCCCGCCTGCTGCAGCGGCACCGCGAGCTTGAGCGGCGTCTGCCCGCCGAACTGCACGATGACGCCGAGCGGCTGTTCTTTTTCGACGACGTTGAGGACGTCCTCGAGGGTGAGGGGCTCGAAGTAGAGGCGGTCGGAGGTGTCGTAGTCGGTGGAGACCGTCTCCGGGTTGCAGTTGATCATGATCGCTTCCACGTCCAGCTCCTTGAGGGCGAAGGCGGCGTGGACGCAGCAGTAGTCGAACTCGATGCCCTGGCCGATCCGGTTGGGGCCGGAGCCGAGGATGACGACCTTGCGCCGCGCGGTGGGCGGCGCCTCGTCCTCGTCCTCGTAGGTGGAGTACAGGTAGGGCGTGTGCGCCTCGAACTCCGCCGCGCACGTGTCCACCGTCTTGAAGGTGGCCGTGATGCCGGCGCGCCGGCGGAGCGCCCGCACGTCGCCCTCGCGGGTGCCGGTGAGATCCGCGATGCGCCGGTCGGCGAAGCCCATCTGCTTGGCGCGGCGCAGGACGAGCGGCTCCGTGAGGGCGGCGCGCGCGATCTCCGCCTCGAAGTCGACGATCTCCTTGAGGTTCTCGAGGAACCAGGGGTCGATCTTCGTGAGGCCGTGAATCTCGGCGGTGGTCATGCCTGCGCGCAGTCCGTCGCCGATGGCGAAGAGCCGGTCCGGATTCGGCACCCGCAGCAGCCCGCGCAGCTCATCGTCACCGAGCGCGCGTCCGAGCGTGAGCCCCCAGCGGTCCTGCTCGAGGGAGCGGATCGACTTCTGCAGCGCCTCCTTGAACGTGCGCCCGATCGCCATCGCCTCCCCCACCGACTTCATCTGCGTGGTGAGGGTGGTGTCGGCCTCCGGGAACTTCTCGAAGGCCCACCGGGGGAACTTCACGACGCAGTAGTCGAGCACCGGCTCGAAGGAGGCGGGCGTCTCCCGCGTGATGTCGTTGCGGATCTCGTCGAGGCGGTAGCCCACCGCCAGCTTGGCGGCGATCTTGGCGATGGGGAAGCCCGTGGCCTTGGAGGCGAGCGCGGACGAGCGCGACACGCGCGGGTTCATCTCCACCACCACCAGCGTGCCGTTGTCCGGATTCACCGCGAACTGGATGTTGGAGCCGCCCGTCTCCACGCCGATCTCGCGGATGATCGCCACCGCCGCATCCCGCATGAGCTGGTATTCCTTGTCCGTCAGCGTCTGCGCGGGGGCCACCGTGATGGAGTCGCCCGTGTGTACACCCATGGGATCGACGTTCTCGATGGAGCAGATGATGACCACGTTGTCGGCGAGGTCGCGCATCACCTCCAACTCGAACTCTTTCCAGCCGATCACGGACTCCTCGATGAGCACGGTGCCGAGCGGCGACATCTGCGTGCCCCACCGCACGGCGTCCTCCAGCTCCTCGGGGTTGTACGCGATGGAGCCGCCCGTGCCGCCCAGGGTGAACGAGGGCCGGATGATGGCGGGATACCCCGTGGTGCGCACGATCGTCTTCGCGTCCTCGAACGAGCGGGCATAGCCGGAGCGGGGCAGGGTGAGGCCGATCTTCTCGATGGCCTGCTTGAAGAGCTCGCGGTCTTCCGCCTTCTTGATGGCGGGGATCTTGGCCCCGATGAGCTCGACGCCGAAGCGGTCGAGAGTGCCGTCCTCGGCGAGCGCCACCGCCAGGTTGAGCGCGGTCTGTCCCCCCAGCGTGGGCAGCAGGGCCTGCGGCCGCTCCCGCTCGATGATCTTGGCCACGAACTCCGGCGTGAGCGGCTCCACGTACGTCCGATAGGCCAGCTCGGGGTCGGTCATGATGGTGGCGGGATTGGAGTTCACGAGGACGACCTGGTACCCCTCCTCCCGCAGCGCGCGGCAGCCCTGCGTGCCGGAATAATCGAACTCGCACGCCTGGCCGATGACGATCGGCCCCGACCCGATGATGAGGATCTTCGTGATATCGGTACGCTTCGGCACGTGTGCTCTCCCGGTCCCGGCTATTCCTCGACGAGCCCATACACGATCGAGGTCTCCGGCGCCGCCTCTTCGCGCTTGTACAGCACGTCGTCGAGGCGGCCGCTGCCGACCCAGACCACCTGGCCGTCGCCCCAGAGCTGCTCGCCGAGCACGCTCATCCGCTTGTCCACGCGCTCCTTGATGGCGTGCGCCTCCAGCGAGGCGTCGCTCTGCGAGGTGAAGGAGGCCCAGTCCGGCTTCTGCCCGCCGCCCTCGAGCTTGCGGTACGAGATCAGATATTTCGGCATCGCCCGCTCACGCTCCTTTCTTGCGTCCGGACATGAGAGTCGTAAACCGCTCGAAGAGGTAGCTCGCGTCGTGCGGCCCCGGCGAGGCTTCGGGGTGGTACTGCACCGAGAAGACGGGCCACTCGCGGTGGCGCATCCCCTCGCACGTGTCGTCGTTGAGGTTCATGTGCGTGGGCTCCCAGCCCCGGGCGGCCACGGAGGCGGGATCGACCGCGAAATTGTGGTTCTGCGAGGTGATCTCCACGCGGCCCGTCGCGATGTCCTTGACCGGGTGATTGGCCCCGTGGTGGCCGAAGGGCAGCTTGTACGTGCGGCCGCCCGCGGCAAGGCCGAGGATCTGGTGGCCGAGACAGATGCCGAACACCGGCACCCGGCCGAGCAGCCCGCGCACGGACTCCACCAGGTACGGCACCCCCTCGGGATCGCCGGGCCCGTTGGAGAGGAAGACGCCGTCCGGCTTGCGCTCGAGCACCGCCTCCGCCGGCGTGGACGCCGGCACCACGGTCACCTCGCACCCGGCGGTGCGGAGCTGGCGCAGGATGTTGAACTTGATCCCGGCATCGTAGGCGACGAC
Organism: Candidatus Rokuibacteriota bacterium; assembly: GCA_040902295.1. Lineage (GTDB taxonomy): Bacteria > Methylomirabilota > Methylomirabilia > Rokubacteriales > CSP1-6 > JBBDXO01. The sequence continues at coordinate 24,499 of JBBDXO010000308.1, forward strand.
GGAGAAGCGCGACGCGGGGCCGGCCACGTAGCCGCGGGCCAGATCCCACTCACCCTCCGTCCACGTGAAGGGCGCCGCCGCCGTCACCTCGCTCACGAGATCCCGGCCCACCAGGCCGGGCAGCGCGCGCACGCGCTGCAGCACCCGCGCCTCGTCGGTATCGGCGGAGGAGATGATGCCGTCCTGCGAGCCGTGGTCACGCAGGTGCCGGGTGAGCGCGCGGGTGTCGATCCCCTGCAGCCCCACGAGGCCATGGGTCTTCAGGTACTGGTCGAGGCTCACCCGGCCGCGCCAGCTCGAGGGGCAGGCGGAGGCCTCCTTGACGATGAGGCCGTTGGCCCACGGGCGCGCGGACTCCACGTCCTCGTCGTTGAGTCCATAATTGCCGATCATCGGGTACGTCATCGTGACGATCTGCCCTCGATACGAGGGGTCGGTGAGTATCTCCTGGTAGCCGGACATCGCCGTATTGAAGATGACTTCGCCCGCGGTCTCTCCTTCGGCGCCGAGAGGGGCGCCGCGGAACACCCGGCCGTCGCGCAGGACGAGAATCGCCTCCTTCATGATCCCGCCACCACCGTGCCGCCCACGATCGTCTTCCACGGCGCGCCGCGCAGGCGCCAGCCGCCGAAGGGCGTGTTGCGGCTGCGCGACCTGAAGCGGGCGGGATCGACCACGGTGTCGGCCTCCAGGTCGAGGATCGTGATGTCCGCCGGCGCGCCGGCCGACAGCGAGCCGACGGGGAGGTCGAGCAGCCGCGCGGGATCGCGGCTCAGCCTCGCCACGAGGGTGGCGAGCGGCAGCAGGCCGGGCCGCACCAGCCGGTCGAGCAGGAGTGCCACCGCCGTCTCGAGGCCGACGATGCCGTTGGCGGCGCGCTCGAACTCGCCTTCCTTCTCGGAGAGCGCATGCGGCGCGTGGTCGGTGGCGATGCAGTCGATGGTCCCGTCCGCGAGGCCTTCCAGCAGCGCTTCCATGTCGTGCTTGGTGCGCAGGGGCGGCGCCATCTTCGTGTTGGAGTCGAAGTCGCGCACGGCGTCCTCCGTGAGCAGCAGGTGGTGCGGGGTGACCTCGGCGGTCACGTGCACGCCGCGCGCCTTGGCGTCCCGCACGAGGCGCACGGCGCCCGCCGTGGACAGATGGGCGATGTGCACGTGCGCGCCCGTGAGCTCGGCGAGCAGGATGTCGCGGCCCACCATGACGTCCTCCGCCGCCGCCGGGATGCCGGGGATGCCGAGCTCGGTGGAGACGACGCCCTCGTTCATGGCGCCGCCCCGCGCGAGGTCGTGGTCCTCGGCGTGGCTGATGATGGGGCGGCCGAAGGGCAGCGTGTATTCCATGGCGCGCCGGTAGAGGGCGGCGTCCATGACGCACTTGCCGTCGTCCGAGAACGCCACGCAGCCCGCTTCCGCCAGCTCCGCGAGCTCGGCGAGCGCCTCCCCCCGCAGCCCGCGCGTGACGGCGCCGATGGGATAGACGCGCACCACGCCTTCGCTGGCGGCCTTGGCGAGGATGTAGTCGGTGACGGCGCGGTTGTCGTTGACCGGATCCGTGTTGGCCATGCAGCACACGGCGGTGAAGCCACCCGCCGCCGCCGCCCGCGTGCCGGTGGCCACCGTCTCCTTGTACTCGTAGCCGGGCTCGCGCAGGTGCACGTGGATGTCGATGAAGCCGGGACAGACCACCTTGCCGGTGGCGTCGATGGTGGTGACGCCCTCGGGGGCGGCGAGGGCGGCCCCGACACGCGTGAGGGTGGACCCGGTGACGAGGACGTCCTGCACCCCGTCCACGGAGTTGGCGGGATCGATGACGCGGCCGTTGCGGATGAGCAGGCTCATGCGGGCTCCTTGGCGCCCGCCAGCAGCAGCAGCACGCCCATCCGCACCGCCACCCCCTTGGACACCTGGTCGAGGATCACCGAGTAGGGCCCGTCCGCCACTTCCGGTGAGAGCTCCACGCCGCGGTTGACGGGGCCGGGATGCATGATCAGCACGTCGGGCCGCGCGGAGGCAGCGAGCTTGTCGAGCGACAGCCCCCAGTAGCGCGAGTACTCGCGCAGGGAGGGGATGAGGCCGGCGTGCATGCGCTCCTGCTGCAGGCGCAGCATCATGATGACGTCCACATCGCGGATGGCGTCTTCCAGCCGGTAGCTCACCTTGCAGCCCAGCTCCTGGACATACGGCGGAATCAGGGTGGGCGGCCCCGCCACCGTCACCGTCATGCCGAGCTTGCGCATGCCGTGGATGTTGGAGCGGGCCACGCGGCTGTGCGCGATGTCCCCGACGATGGTGACGGACAGCCCCTCGAAGTGGCCCTTCTTCTCGCGGATCGTCAGCAGATCCAGGAGCGCCTGCGTGGGGTGCTCGTGGGCGCCGTCGCCGGCGTTCACGATCGAGCACGACAGCTCGCGCGCGAGGATGGTGGGCGCGCCCGCGCACGAATGCCGCACCACCACCACGTCCGGGCTCATGGCGGCGATGTTCTTGGCGGTGTCGATGAAGCTCTCGCCCTTGGCGGCGCTGGAGCCGCTCGCGGAGAAGTTCACGACGTCGGCCGAGAGCCACTTGCCCGCGATCTCGAAGGAGGTGCGCGTGCGCGTGGAGTTCTCGTAAAAGAGGTTCACGATCGTCTTGCCGCGCAGGGCGGGCACCTTCTTGATCTCGCGGCCCGCGATCTCCTGCAGGGAGGCGGCGGTGTCGATGAGCGTCAGGATCTCCGGCGCCTCCAGCTCACGGATGGTGAGCAAGTCCTTGCGCGTCCACCCCATGCTCAGGCCTCCTCGGGTTCTTCGATGACGACGCGATCCTCGCCGTCGTGCTCCGTGAGCCGCACCGCCACGGTCTCGCGCCGCGACGTGGGAAGGTTCTTGCCGATGTAGTCGGGGCGAATGGGCAGCTCGCGGTGTCCGCGGTCCACGAGGATGGCGAGCTGGATCATCTGCGGCCGCCCGAGGTCGATGAGGGCGTCGAGGGCGGCGCGGATGGTGCGGCCGGTGAAGAGGACGTCGTCCACCAGGATGACGGTCCTGTCCTTGATCGGAAACGGGATGTCGGTGCCGCGGATGACGGGCGTGCCGCGCAGGCCAAGGTCGTCGCGGTAGAGCGTGATGTCGAGCGTGCCCACGGGCGGGGAGGCGCCGTCGATGGTGGCGATCTTCGCCACCAGGCGCTGCGCGAGGCTGACGCCGCGCGTGCGGAGGCCGACGAAGGCGAGGTTCTTGGCGCCGCCGTTCTTTTCGAGGATCTCGTGGGCGATGCGGGTGAGCGCGCGGTCGAGCGCGGTGGCGTCGAGGACCTGGGCTTTTTCCCTGAACCGGGGCGGTGGCGTGCTCATGTGTCCTCTCCTTGCGAGCCTCTCCGGGCCCGCTTAAAGGAAAGCGCGGTGCTAACCCGAGACGACTCTACATGCGCGTCGTGTCCGGTGTCAACCGGGGCGCCTCCCGCTCGTGGAATCCATGAGCAGCGCCATGAGCTGATCGAGGTTGATGGGCTTCGTGAGGTGGGCCTCGAAGCCGGCCGCCATCGCCTGGCGCACGTCTTCGGCCTGGCCATACCCGGTGAGCGCGATGAGCCGCACGGCGGCGCCGCCGTGCGCGGCACGGATGCGGCGCGCCACCTCCATGCCGTCGATGTCGGGCAGTCCGATGTCGCAGAGGACGACGTCGGGGTGCAGGGTGGCCGCCGCGCGCACCCCTTCCTCGCCGCGCTCGGCCGTGTCCACGTGGGCGCCTTCCACCTCCAGCATGAATTTGAGGACGTCGCGGGTGTCGGCGTTGTCCTCGATCACCAGCACGGAGCGGCGGCCGAGCTGCCCGCGCTCGGCGGGGTGGGCGCCGATGGGCGCCGACTTCGGCTGCGCCAGTGGCAGCGTGATGCGAAAGCGCGCGCCGCGCCCGACGCCCTCGGAGAACGCTTCCACGGTGCCGCCGTGCAGCTCGGTGAGCCGCTTGACGAGGTCGAGGCCGATGCCCAGACCACCGCGCCGGCTCGACTGGCTGCCCTGGCGGAAGGCCTCGAAGATGACGGGCAGGTCCTCGGGCATGATGCCCTCGCCGGTGTCCTCGATGTCCAGCCGCGCGCGCTCGCCCTCGGCGCTCAGCGCCACGCTCACGCGGCCGCCGCCGGGCGTGAACTTGAGCGCGTTGGCGATGAGGTTGGTCGTGATCTGCTGCACGCGGGCGCCGTCGCCCCACATCGGCATCGGCTCCGCAGGCAGGGTGGCGGTGAGGCGGACGCGCTTGAAGGCGGCGCCCTCCTCGAACGACTCCACGGAGGCGCGTACCTGGTCGCGCAGGTCGAATGACTCCAGGCGGAGGGCGAACTTGCCGTGCACGATGCGTGAGAGGTCGAGCAGGTCGTCGACGAGGCGCACCTGCTGCCGGATGTTGCGGTGGATCGCCTCCAGCGCGCGCGCGGTGACGTCGTCGAGGGTGCCGTGGCGCCGCAGCACCTCGGTCCAGCCGAGGATCGGCTGCAGCGGCGTGCGCAGCTCGTGGGAGAGGGCGGCGATGAACTCGTCCTTGAGCCGGCTCGCGGTCTCCGCCGTGACCCGCGCGCTCTCCAGCTCCGCGCGCGCGGCCACCTCCTCCGTGACGTCCTTCCAGGTGACGAGCGCCGCGTAGATCTCGCCGTCGGAACGACGCAGCGGGTGCGCGCTCGTGCGCATGCGGCGCGCATGTCCGGCCGCGGTCACCGCCATGACTTCGATGCCGTCCACGGTCTCCCCCCGCAGCGCGCGGGGGGAGGGATACTCGCCGGCGGGCAGCGCCCGCCCCTCGAGGTCGGTGAGCCGCAGGCTGCGCATGCGCGCCTCCACGGTGCTGCCGGGCTGCAGGCCGAGCATCTCGCGGCCCACCGTGTTCGTGAAGCGCATGACGCCCTCGACGCCGATCATGAAGACGCCGTCGCTGACGAGGTTGACGATCGCCTCCAGCCGCGTGGCGTGGTCGGCCACCTCACGCTCGAGGCGGGCGGCGGTGGTGACGTCGTGGAACACGGAGACGGTCCCCGCCGTGCCGCCCTCGGCGAGCAGGGGCACGGTGTTCACGACGTACGTCGACTCCCCGTCGTCGGAGGCGATGGACAGCTCGGCGCCGATGACCGCCTGGCCCTGCGCGAGCGCGCGCGGGATGGGATGCAGCGCAGCGGGCAGAGGCTGGCCGTCGGTGGTGCGGATGCGCAGGCGGGCCAGGTGCTCGGCGATGGGCCGTCCGATGTGCTTGTCGACGCCGAAGCAGCGGATGGCGATGGGGTTGGCGTACGTGATCACGCCGGCGCCGTCCGTGACGAGCACGGGCTCCACGAGCGCGTCGAGGACCGCATCGAAGATGGTGCGCGGATCTACAGGTGCCAAGGCCTACCCGCTCGAGAAAGTGATCTGAGCATAACACGCCGTTACTCGACGGCCGGCTCCGGCGCGGGCGTATTCCACACCCGCATGAGGTCCCACCCGAGCAGCGCCATCGCGGCCAGCAGCGTGAGCACGCCCACCATGAAGACGAGGCGGCCGAGCGGGTCCGCGGCGTCGCGCAGGCTCAGCTCGGAGAGGAGGTAGTTCCAGTCGTGCGTGAGCCCTTCCGCGAGCAGCGGCAGCTTCATGTCGCGTCCGTCCGCGACGTAGATGGCGACGCCGATGATGTTCTCGCCCGTCCAGAACACGGCCGCCGAGGCGGAGGCGGGCTGCTTCTGCCGCAGGAAGTGCACGGCGCAGAGGGCGGGGATGAGCACCTGCATGAGCGAGCCGCCGAGGGCGGCGATGAAGGAGCCGAAGAACCCGAAGATGACGTGGCCCGCCTCGTGGAAGACCAGATCGACGAGCCGGATGAAGGACAGGAGGCCGCTGCTCTCGAGGGTGAGGCCGCGGGCGGCGAGCTTCCAGCCCAGCACCGCCATCACGAGCAGCGCGATCGCTCGTCCGGCGACGGGCGCCGTCACGCGCGTCCGGGCTGCCGTCACCGCGCCTCCGCGACCACGCCCAGCGCGAGCAGCTCGTCCACCCGCGCGCCGTCGTACCCCGCCACCTCCGCGAGCACCGCGCGCGTGTGCTCGCCCACGCGGTAGGGGGGGGGGCCGGCCGGCACGAGGCCGTGGCCGTCCACGTGGAAGGGCACGGCGCTGATGCGCACGCGGCCCCGCGCCGGGTGTGCCACGTCGGTGAAGGCCCCGCGCGCCTGCAGGTGCGGATCGGCGATCACTTCCTCCGGCGAGCGCACGGGTGCGCACGGGATGCGCCCGGCGCTCAGCGCGGTGACGGCATCCTCCACGGTCTTGAACGTGTCCAGCCAGCCCGTGATGCGCGCGCGCAGCAGCGGCCAGTGCGCGCGGCGCGCATCAGGCGTTGTGAAGCGCGCGTCGTGCCGGATATCGGGCGGTCCCAGCAGCGCGGCCAGGCGCGGGAAGAGGTCGGGCGCTCCCACCGTCTGCAGCGCGAGATAGCGGCCGCCCACTGCGTGCACCACCATGCCCGGCCGCGGCCCGGGGTACTCGGCGCCGCCGTTGAGCACGCTCGGCATGCTGATGTCTTCCGCCGCCACCAGCGCCTCCAGCATGGAGACGTCGAGGTAGGCGCCCGCTCCCGTGCGGCCGCGGCGCAGGAGCGCGGCGAGGATGACGCCGAAGGCGTGGGTGCCCGCCAGCACGTCCGCCGTCTGCAGGTAGCCGACCGCGGGCGCCGCCGCCTCCTGCTGCTCGAGGTGCATGACGCCCGAGATGGCGTTGACGATGTGCGCGAACGCGGGCCGCCCGCGCATCGGCCCCGTCTGCCCGAAGCCGGAGATGGAGCAGTAGACGAGATCGGGCTTCACTCCGGCCAGCGCGGGGTAATCGCAGCCGAAGCGCGCCATGATGCCCGGCACGAAGTTCTCGACCACCACGTCGGCGTGGCGGGCGAGATCGGCGACGACCGCGCGCGCCCGGGGCGTGGTGAGATCGATGGCCACCGAGCGCTTGCCCGCGTTCAGGCGCGTGAAGTACGTGGACTGGTCGTCACGGCCCGGCTCGAGCTGCAGGTAGCCGCGCCGCATCTCGTCGCCGTCGCGGGGCCGCTCCACCTTCAGCACGCGCGCGCCGAGATCGGCCATGAGCCGCGTGCAGTAGGGGCCGGCGAGCACGCGCGTGAAGTCGAGGACGGTGACGCCGGCGAGCAGGGAGCCGGTCACCTCGTGACGAACCGGTGGGCCCGGGCGCGCAGGGCAGCGATCATCGCGCCTAATCTACCCCAACGTGGCGGTATGATGCCCGGCATGACGCGGCATCGTCCTCTTCGCGGCGGGGCATGACGGCGCCGCTCGCCGGCTATCGCGTGCTCGAGCTCGCGCACCTCATCGCGGGTCCCGTGTGCGGGCTGTACCTGGCCGACATGGGCGCCGACGTCATCAAGGTCGAGCATCCGGTGGGTGGTGATGCCTCACGCACCTCGTACGGCGCGCACCTCAACGACGAGAGCGCCGTCTTCGTCACCGTCAATCGCAACAAGCGCAGCGTCGCCCTCGACCTCTCGCATCCCGAGGGCCAGGCGGTCTTCGCGCGCCTCGTGCGCGGCGCCGACGTCGTGATCGAGGCGTACCGCGGCGGCGTCGCCGAGCGCCTCGGCGTCGACTATGCGCGCCTGGCGCCGCTCAATCCCCGCCTCGTCTACTGCTCGGTGTCGGCCTTCGGTCCCGACGGCCCCTGGCGCGAGAAGCCCGGTCTCGACATGCTCGTGCAGGCCATGGGCGGCCTCATGTCGGTGATGGGCGAGGCCGACGGTCCGCCCGTGCTGTGCGGAGCGCCGGTGCTCGACACCATCGGCGCCCTCATGGCGGGCCAGGGCATCGTCACCGCCCTCCTGCACCGCGAGCGAACGGGCGAAGGCCAGCGCGTGGATGTCTCGCTCCTCAACGGGGCGCTGCTCGCGCACGCCGCGCGCCTGAGCATCTTCCTCGCCACGGGACAGGAGCCGGGACGCTGGGGCAGCGGCCATCCCTACATGGTCCCCTTTCAGGCCTTCGCGGCCCGCGACGGCGCCGTGTACGTGGCCGTGTGGGTGGACCGCCTGTGGCGGCCGTTCTGCGAGGCGATCGATCTCCCGGCGCTGGCGGACGACCCGCGCTTCGCGACGCGCGCCGGCCGGCTGCAGCGCCGCGCCGAGCTCACGGCGCTGCTCGCGGACGTGTTCGCGGGCGCACCCGTGCAGGAGTGGATGGCGCGGCTGGAAGCGCGCGAGGTGCTGTGCGCTCCCGTCAACGACTACGGCGATCTTGCCGACGATCCCGCCGTGCGCGCCAGCGGCATGCTGGTCGAGCAGGATCATCCCCGTGCCGGGCGGTTCACCACGCTCGATACGCCGATCCGGCTGTCCCGCACACCGGGGACCATCCGGACACCGTCGCCGATGCTCGGCGAGCATACCGAGGCGGTGCTGCGGGAGGCGGGGATGGCGGTCGAGGACGTCGCACGACTGCGCGAGGCGAAGGTGATCGCGTGACCGGGGTGACACTTGGCGTCGGCCAGGCCGACACCGGACACTCGATCCGTCCGTAACTGCGCGGACTATCGAGGTGACGGCTGGGCACCGTGCTTGCACATTGCCCCACCGGCATGCCGAAGCGCGTCCTCGTGGTCGACGACCAGAAGTACCTGCGCGACATTCAGGTGCTGCTCCTGGAAGAGGCCGGCTACGCCGCCACCGCCATGGCCTCCGCCGTCGAGGCGCTCGCGCGCATGTCCGACCTGAGCCCTGACCTGATCGTGCTCGACATGTCGATGCCGGTCATGGACGGGCCCCAGTTTCTCGCCCACCTCCGTGACAGCGATCGCTGGGCGAGGATCCCCGTCATCCTGTCCTCCGGCCACGATGTGGAAGAGATGGAAGCGCTGCGCGAGCCCATCGTCGACGTCCTCCACAAGCCCTTCAGCGACCGCACCCTCCTCGAGCGCGTCCGCAAAATGATCGGCGAGGCCTAGGAACCAGCACGCGCTCGGCCTGACGTCGAGTCAATCCGCGAGGCCTTCGAGCGCCTGCGTGAAGCACGCCAGCGGTGCCCGCACCACGCCCGCGCCCACCTGGCCGGTGCCCGCCTTCCTGCCCGCGATGCCCGTGTTGATGAGAGGCGTGATGGAGGTCTCGACGACCGCCCGCACGTCGATGCCGACGGGCGTGCCGCGGTCGTCGAGGGCGGGGACGCGAAAGTGGGGATGCTCGCCGGCGCTGATCTCGCGCATCTCCGCGGTGGCCGCGAGCGCGTGCGCGACGCCGCCCGCGCCCACGAAGCGGGCGACGGCAGGCGCGGCCGCCATGGCCACGCCGCCGAGGCCGATCGTCTCCACGATTGCGCTGTCGCCCATGTCGGGGTTGGCGTCGTCGGCGCCGAAGCCGGGGAAGTACAGTCCCACGGGTGTGTTCACCGGGGCCGTGAGCCACCGCTCGCCGAGGCCGGAGACGCGGATGCCGAAGTCGGTGCCGTTGCGCGCCATGGCCGTGACCAGCGTCGAGCGCGGCACGCCGTTCGCCGGATCCGCCATCGCCTTGCCCGCCGCCATCGCGAGGTTCAGGAAGAACTGGTCGTTGGCGGCGATGAACTCGGCCAGGCGCGCCACCGCCTGGTGCTTGCCGCCCGCGCGCGCCAGGTGCGGCATCAGCGCGCGCGCGAGCAGCGCGGAGGCGGCGAGGTTGCGCTGGTGCATCTCGTCGCCCATGCGCAGCGCCTGCGCCATGAGGTGGCGCAGGTCGATGCCGCCGCTCTGCCGCAGCGCCGCGCCGAGGAGCGGGCCCGCCTCCGTGGCCATCCAGCGCAGCCGCGCGATGACGGAGGCGTCGTTGGCGCCGAAGCGCAGCACCTTGCCGAGCCCCTCGTTGATGGTGGCGTGGGCGTGGTTGCCGTGCGCGCGGTTGTCGACGACGAAGACGGGCATGGAGGCGGTGATCACGCCCGTCATGGGGCCGACCGCGCGCCAGCGGTGGCAGGGCGCCAGCGTGACCGCGCCCGATGCCACCAGGGCGGCGGCCGCGTCGTCGTTGGCCGCCCACTCCTCGTAGCGGGTCGCGCACAGGATCGCCGCGCGCATGGGCGCGCACATCCGCTCCCACGCGATGGGCGGCCCCGCGTGCAGCACCGTGCGGTCGGGCAGCTCCAGCGCCTCGCGCGCCGGGCGGCAGTCGACGAGCACCGGCTCGCCGTTGACGAGGCGGTCGAGCGCCACCCCGTTGGCGCGCTCGACGCTGTCGCGTACGCGTTCCAGACGGGCGCGGGGGGGGGCGTGGGGGGGGGCGCCGCCCGCCGGCGGCGTCCACGCCACGTGCGCCACGGGGACGGCCAGCCGCGTCAGCTCGTGCGCGAAGATGTCGAGCCCCACGCTCACCACGCGCACGTCCGCGGGCAGGCTCAGGGGCGGCTCCCGCCCGCCACGCGCGCGGCCATGCGCGCCGCCAGCCGCGCCGCCTGGGCGTTGGACGGCATGACGCACACGCCATGCGCGGCCAGCGTGGCCGTCTGGCGGCGGCGGTCCTGGATATCGCCGTCGGTGCCGCACACGCTCGCCACCACCGCCACCGCGCGCTCGCGTCGTACGGCGTCGAGCGCGGGCAGGATCTCGCCCGCCGGGTCGGGATGCGCGCCGTAGCCGAGGATGACGTCGAGCAGGAGCACGGCGGTGGCGGGGTCTCGGCCCTCACGCTCGATCCACTCGCGGCGCACGCCGCCGTCGATCATCGGGTGCGGCCGGCCCACCGTGAACACGTCCTCGCCGAGGTCGACCACGCGGTGACCGGCGCCGCCGCCCGCCACGCCGGGCGTGACGTCCGGCAACAGCGCCGCGAGCAGGCCCACCGCCTCCCAGGCGAGGGTGCCGCCCGCGTACACGCCGCGCACGTAGCGCTGGGCCGGCGCGAGCGCGCGTACGCCGGTCTCCACCATGGCCTCGATGTCGCCGGCGGGCAGCGTGAAGTGGGCGGCGCGGGGGCGCGTGCCGCGGGCGAGCGCGACGGTGGCGCGCGCGGCGTCCTCGAGGGTGGCCGCGGAGTGCCAGGAGGGATCGGGCGACGGCGGCACGCCCATGAAGTGAACGACGCACGGCTTGCCGAGGCGGCCCGCCTCCTGCGCGATGCGCGCGGCCACGATGGCGCCCGGCGGCTTGCCGATGATGCCGATGACTGCCGTGGCCGGATCCTCGGCGAGCGCGGCGAGCGCCTGCGTGAGCATGAGGCCGCCCACGGCGTCCGAGAGATCGCGGCCGCCGAGCCCGATCGCCTGCGACACGCCCTCGCCCTGCGCGGCGATGAGCGACATGACCTCCTGCAGACCGGTGCCGGAGGCGGCGGCAAGGCCGATGCGCCCGCGCGGCACGGCGTTCGCGAACCCCAGCGGCACGCCGTCGATGAGCGCCGTCCCGCAGTCCGGCCCCATCATCAGCAGCGACCGCTCCGCCGCATACCGCTTCAACGCCACTTCCGTCTCGACGGGGACGTGATCGCTGAACACCATCACGTGCAGCCCCGCCCGCAACGCCTTCCATGCCTCCGCCCCCGCATACATCCCCGGCACCGAGATGAGCGCCAGATTCGCCCCCGGCAGCATGGCGATCGCCGAGCCCAGCGTCCGCGGCCGCGCCCCCTGACCGCGCGCCTCGCCCGCCCCGCGCACCGGCGCCAGCGCCGCCCCCGCCGCCGCCCGCGCCCGCTCCGCCGCGCGCTCGTCCGTCGCCATGACCGCAATGACGAGATCGCCGGGCCCCGCGGACTCGCCCTCCACCGCCAGCAGCCCCGCCTGCCGCATCAACGCGACATTCGGCGGCGTCCCCATCATCGCCGCCCCCAGCGTCACACCCTCGACCGCTTGCATGTCGTTGGACAGCCGCATGAGCGTCACCGAGTCGTGATACACCCCCCGCACCACGAAATTCCAGACAGGCACGCCGCGAATACTACACGAGGCAAGAGGAGCTCACGCATACGAGATGGGGATGGATGAGCCAGGTCGGGCGCCGCCCGCAGTGATCACGAGACGCCGAGAGTCCGGAGGCTCTACTTCGGAGGCGTGATGCCGTACGCCTTGATCTTGCGGTACAGGTGGCTGCGCTCGATGCCGAGCCGCTCGGCCGTGCGCGTCATGTTCCACTCGTGCGCGCGCAGCTCGGCGAGGATGTACGCGCGCTCGAAGCCGTCGCGCGCGTCCTTGAGCGAGCGCGCCCGCCCGTCGCCCGCCGGCGCCCCCGCATCCTTCGGCCGCAGCGGTACGGGCAGGTCCTCCGGCGTGATGACGTCCCCCGCCGTCATGATCACGAGCCTTTCCACCATGTTGCGGAGCTCGCGCACGTTGCCCGGCCAGTCGTAGGCGAGGAAGTAGGCGAGAGCCTCGCCGTCGAGGGTCTTGGCCCGCTTGCCGTTCTCCGCGCAGAAGAGCGCGATGAAGTGATCGACGAGGAGCGGGATGTCGTCCCGGCGCGCGCGCAGGGGCGGCACCTCGATGGGGATGACGTTGAGGCGGTAGTAGAGGTCCTCACGGAACTGGCCGAGGGCGATGAGGGATGACAGGTCACGGTTGGAGGCGGCGATCACGCGGACGTCCACCTTCACCGTATCGCGGCCGCCCACGCGCTCGAAGGACTGCTCTTCGAGCGCGCGGAGGACCTTGGCCTGCGTCTTGACGCTCATGTCGCCGATCTCGTCGAGGAAGAGGGTGCCGCCGTCGGCGGTCTCGAACTTGCCGCGCCGCCGTGCCACCGCTCCCGTGAAGCTGCCCTTTTCGTGGCCGAACAGCTCGGATTCGATGAGTTCCTCGGGGATGGCCGCGCAGTTGACCTCCACGAAGGGGTTCTCGCGCCGCGCCGACAGCGCATGCACCGCGCGCGCCACCAGCTCCTTGCCGGAGCCGTTCTCGCCGTGGACGAGCACGCGCCCGCTGGAGGGGGCGGCGGTGGCGATCTGCTCCCGCAGGGCGCGGATCGCCTCGCTGACGCCGATGATCTCCGTGTGCGCCTGCAGGCGCGCGCGCAGCGTCGCGTTCTCGCGCGCGAGCCGGCCGTGCTCGAGGGCCCGGCTCACGGTGATGAGGGTCTTCTCCAGCGACAGGGGCTTTTCGATGAAGTCGTAGGCGCCCAGGCGCGTGGCCTTGACCGCCGTCTCGATGGTGCCGTGCCCGGAAATCATCACCACGGTGGCGTCGGGACGCAGGCGCTTGATCTCCGAGAGCGCCTCCAGGCCGTCCATCTTGGGCATCCAGATGTCCAGGAAGATGAGGTCCGGCGCCTCGTCACCCACCGCGCGCAGCGCGTCCGCGCCGCTGCCGGCCGTCGTCACCCGGTAGCCCTCGTCCTCCAGCACGCCCTTGAGGGCCGTCTGGATGGCACGCTCGTCGTCCACGATGAGCACGTGCTCGCCCCCCACCGTCACGCCTCCACCACCACCGGCGTGCGCGCCACGGGGATCTCGATGATGAAGCGGCTGCCGGAGGGCAGGTTGTCCTCCACGCGGATGGTGCCGCCGTGCTCGCCGACGATCTCGCTCACGATGGGCAGGCCGAGGCCCATGCCGGTGACCTTCGTCGAGAAGTACGGCGTGAACAGCTTGTCCTTGTCCTCGGCGGCGATGCCCGGGCCCGTGTCGCTCACGGTCACCCGCACGTGCGCGGCCTCGGGCAGGTACTCGGTGTCGACGGTCACGTCGCCACTGCCGGCCACCGCCTCCACCGCGTTGTCCACGAGGTTGAGGACGGCGCGCTTGATGTGGTCGGGATCGACCTCGAGGGGCGGCACGTCGTCGCCGAAGCGCGTCACCAGCCGCAGACCCGGATGCGACTCGCGGTACAGCGTGGCCACGGCCTCGATGAGCGGCGGCAGATGGGTGGCGCGCGGCACGAGGGCGGGCATGCGCGCGAAGCGCGAGAACTCGTCGACGAGCCGCTTGAGGCCGTCGACCTCCTGGATGATCGTCTCCGTGCACTCGACCACGAGCTGCTGCTCCTCGCCCGTCATGCGCGACAGCCGGCGGCGTAGCCGCTGCGCGGAGAGCTGGATGGGCGTGAGCGGGTTCTTGATCTCGTGCGCGATGCGCTGCGCCACCTCGCGCCAGGCGGCGAGGCGCTGCGCCTTCAGCAGCTCCGTGAGGTCGTCGAACACGACCACCGCCCCCGTGTAGGCGCCGTCGGGCCCGCGCAGCGCGGTGGCGGAGGCCACGAGGGAGATGGCGGCGCCGCCGCGCCGCATGTGCAGCTCCACCGACGCGCTGGGCGACTTGGGCCGCCGCGTGCGGTGCACGAGCGCCACCACCTCACGCGCCTCCGCCGCCGCGAAGATCTCCTCGATGAGCCGGCCCACGCTCGCCGACTCGCTCACGCCGAACATGCGGGCGGCGGCGCGATTGATGGTGGTCAGCCGTCCGAGCGGATCGAACGACACCACGCCGGTGGTGATGGCCTCCAGCACCGTCTCGATGTAGCGGCGGCGGTCCTCCACTTCGGTCTGCTTGTCCTGGAGGTCGACGTACGCCTCTTCCAGCTGGCGCTTGGACTGCGAGAGGTCGTCCGTCATGTGGTTGAAGGAGTCCACGAGGACGCCGATCTCGTCGTCCGCGCGCGCCTGCACCTTGTAGGACAGGTTGCCCGCCGCCACCTCGCGCGTGCCCTCGGCGAGCTGCTCGATGGGGCCCGTGATGCCGCGCGCGAGGTAGAGGGCGAACCACGTGAAGGAGAAGACCACGATGAGGGTCATGAGCAGGAAGAGCAGGATATAGATGCCCTTGATCGGATTCTTGAGCAGCTTGAGCTGCTTGTAATCCTTGAACGCCTGGGAGATGCCCCGCACCTTGGCTTCCAGCCGCTCCGTCACGTGCGTGCCCACCACCACCGCGCCCGCCGCCTCGCGCTCGCCGTCGCGCAGGCGCCACACGGGCGTCACCGCCTCGATGAGATCGCCCGAGGCCAGCTCCCGCACGGTGGTCACGTCCTGGCCCGTGAGCGCCCGCCGCAGGTGCGTCTCGTTGAGGTCGCGGGTGGCGAGATCGGCCAGGATCGGATCCTTGACGTGCACCAGCTCCGTGCCCCCGGCGCCGAAGACGGTGATGGTGCTGATGGAGAGGAGGTCCTGCTGCTCGACGAGGAAGGCGGCGAGGGCCTCCCGGCGGTCTTCGGCGAGCAGGTTGTCCCGGTCGAGGACGCGCGCGATGTGCTGGCCGTGGCGCAGCGCCGTCCGCTCCAGGTTCGTGTAGTAGGTCTGGGCCACGGACAGCGCCTGGTCGAGCGGCCGCTCCACCTGCGGCTTGAACCACCCCTCGATGGACGTGTTGATGAAGTTGGAGGCGATGAGGAAGATCAGGATGGCGGGCACCACCGAGAGGACCAGGAAGCCGAGCACGAGCTTCGACTTGAAGCGGGCGCCGATCACCTTCTGCCGCCGCTCGAAGCCGAGCTTGACGAGGTTGCGGAAGAGGAGCAGGAGCAGGAGCAGGAAGACGATCAGGTTCAGGTTGAAGAGGGCGAAGATGACGATGTTGGAGGCCACGGGCAGGTCGGGGGCGAAGGTGGCGAGGTCGACCGCGCTCGCGCCGCCGATGAGCAGCAGGAAGGCGGCGATGATGAACAGGTGGCGCTTGCGCCGGTTCTGCTCGCTCAGCAGCGGCACTACGGCGCCCTTGGCAGCGTGCGGTGCGGCGAGCGGCTGCTCGTCTGCTCCGCCGTGCCCGCGATGCGCCCGATGAGCGTGTTCTCCCCATTGAGGGCCGCCTCCGCGATGACGCGGACGTAAAAGACTTCGGCGGGGTCGAGGGCGGTGGCGGGAGCGAGCGTGAGCCCGCGAATCTCCGACAGCATGCGCTGCGCATCGTGGATCTCGCGGGTGGCGAAGGGCGCGCGCGATTCGCCGGCCACGGAGACCACCTTGTACTCCTTGCTCACCACGTTGTACGTGAGGTGCCGCTCGACGACCCGGGTGACGACGAGGGTGTCGCGCCACAGCCGGTTGTTCTGCCACAGCTCCACCGTGTAGCGCACGTGGGCGGCCAGCCCGCTCTCCAGTCCCTCACGAAAGGCGGGCGGCACCGCTCCCAGCGCCATGACGTGGACGGTGACGGCGCGGTCGTGCAGGGAGAGGTCGAGGTCGCTGATCCGGATGGCGGCGCGGGCCGAAACGGCCGCCCCCGCCAGCACGACGAGTGCGAGCACGGCGATGACGGCGACGGCGGCTGGAGTCCTCACACGCATACGAAACACGTCATTATAGCGCCCGGCCGCCCTGCGGGCCGCCGGGTTGCTGCGGCGGCTACAGGGCGGCGAGACCGGGAGTGGCGACGTACTCCGGGCGCTCGGCCATCTCCGGCTTCGGCACCAGGCGGAGGGCGGCTCCCGCGGGCCGGCGCTCGAGGCCGAGCGCGCGCTGGATGGCCACCACCAGCTCGAAGTTCAGCGCGTGGCCGGCGTTGCGGGCGATGACGTGGCCGAGCAGGGGCCGCCCCAGCAGCGCGAGGTCACCGATGAGGTCGAGGATCTTGTGCCGCACGAACTCGTCGCGATAGCGCAGGCTGTTGATGGTGCCGCGCTTGCCGACGACGATCGCATTGTCCAGGGAGCCGCCGAGCGCGAGTCCGTTCTTGCGGAGAACGCCGAGGTCCTTGAGGAACCCGTAGGTGCGCGCCGGCGCGTAGTCGCTCACGAACATCTCCTCCGTGGGCACGCACGTCAGGACCTGGGTGCCGATGGCGGGATGGTCGTTGTCGAGGGTGTAGCTGATTTTGAAGGTGTTGCAGGGCACGATCTGCAGCCACCGGCTGCCGGTGCCCACCTGGACGGGTTGCGGAATCTCGATGGGACGCCGCCGCGCGCTCTGCTGCGTGCGGCCCGCGCCTGCCAGCAGGGCCACGAAGGGCTTGGCGCTGCCGTCCGTGGCCGGGACCTCGGTGCCGTCGATCTCCACCTCGAGATTGTCGATGCGGAGCCCGGCGGCCGCCGCCATCAGATGCTCGACGGTCTGGATGCGCGCGCCGTTGCGGCCGAGCGTGGTCGCGTAATACGAATCCACGACGCTCTCGGGAGCGGCGGGAATGGGATCGCCCTGTGGACCCACCCGGAAGACGATGCCGGAGTTCGCGGGAGCGGGAGAGAGTGTCAGACGCGCCGGCTTGCCGGAGTGGAGCCCGATGCCTTCGAGAGTCACGATTTTGCGGATCGTCTGCTGTCGCATGCCGTCGGATACTTGAGCAACATGTTTGCCATGCTCGGCCAGGTCAATAACCCCCTGTTTCAACGCGTAAATATGCTAACAGGGAAATCTTGTAACCCTTTCACCGTCCCATGTATGACACGCTGCGGCCAAGCCCAAGTCTCGCTTTTGAGACACTTCAGACGTCGACGACGAGGCGCGTTTCGTGGCCGTCGGCGAGGGCGGTCACCGCCACCCCGTGCAGGGTTGCCGCCTTGACCACGCTCCCCAGGCGGTGCCGCGCGGGGTCGAGAGGCTCGCCGTGGAGCACGCCGTGGACGAAGGCGCCCGGGATGACGGTGACGCTGACGCGATGGACGGCGAAGCCCTCGATCTCGTGCACGTACAGGCACTCGTTGATCCAGCTCACGAGCAACGTCTCGAGACCGTCGCCCTGGGCGCGCACCTCGCGCGTCTCACGTTCGGCGACGTCCTCCGGCGGCACGATGAGGGCAAAGACGCCGAGCGCCGTCTGGGCGAACGCCTCGGCCAGGCTCGGCGCCCACGCCCGCACGCCGACGTCCGCTTCCACATCGAAGTGCTCGTAGCCTGCGGGCTTGTTCACGTGGGGGGCCCCGATATGGCCCCCCGCCTACGCGGTCCGCCGAGATCACCGAAGCGTGCCTGGAGTACCGCGAGCATCGCGGGCCCCGCGGTCTCCGTTCTCAGGATCCGCGCGCCGAGACTGACGGTCGTCCAGCCGTGGGCGCGCGCAGCCGCCACTTCGTCGTCGGCGAGCCCCCCTTCGGGACCGATGAGCAGCAGCGCCGTGCGCGGACTGGAGGCGGCGTCGAGGGCGCGCTCCAGGGCGGGGCCGTCACCCTCCCACACGCAGAGCGCCAGATCGGCGGCCGCGGCGAGGGGCAGGTGCTCGGCGAGCGGGCGAGGCTCGTCGACGTGGGGAACGACGGCGCGGCGGCATTGCTTGGTGGCCTCGCGCGCCACGCGCTGCCAGCGTCGCGTGCGCTCGCGCCAGGCCGCGGCATCCAGCCGCACCACGGTGCGGGCGCCGAGGGCGGGCAGTACGCGCGCCACGCCGAGCTCGGTGGCGGCGCGCACGATCGTCTCCATGCGGTCGCCCTTCGGCACCACCTGCACGAGGGTGACGGCGAGCGGCGACTCCGCCTCGCGCGCGGCCACCTCCAGGACGCTGCCGGTGGCCTGCGCCCCCACCGTGTCCAGGCGCACCGTGTAGTCGTGGCCGGCGCCGTCGGTGGCGATC
Source organism: Candidatus Rokuibacteriota bacterium (assembly GCA_040902295.1). GTDB lineage: Bacteria > Methylomirabilota > Methylomirabilia > Rokubacteriales > CSP1-6 > JBBDXO01. The sequence goes on from JBBDXO010000308.1 coordinate 42,883, forward strand.
ACGGTGTCGCCGGGACGCAGGCGCAGCACGCGGCAGAGGTGGCGCGACTCGTCCGCGTCGAAGGCGACGTGGCCGCGCGTGATGCGCTCAGGGGCGATCGTGAACCGGCGCATCGTGCCGCAGCTCGAGGCTGGTCCACCCCTCGACGGAGAGCGCGCGCCCCGCGCGCAAGCCGTGCCCGGCGAGGGTGGCCACCACGCCGTCGCGCTCGGCGTCGAGGATGCCGCCGAGGACGAGGGCGCCGCCGGCTTCCAGGTACGTGCGGTAGCGCGCGCCCAGCCGGCGGTGCGCCGCGGCGAGCAGGTTGGCGAGCACGAGCGGCGCCGGCTCCGTCGTGAACGTCTCCACGTCGGCCACCCGCGCGCTCACGCGCTCGGCCATGCCGTTGCGCGCGGCGTTGCCGGCCGCCGCCGCCACCGCGTCCGGATCGCTGTCGATGGCGATGGCTGACGCCACGCCCAGCTTCACGGCGGCGATGGCGAGGATGCCGGAGCCGGTGCCGATGTCGAGCGCGCGGGGGGGCCGGTCGCGCTCGACGATGTCCTCGACCAGCCGCAGGCATCCCGAGGTGCTGCCGTGCTGCCCCGTGCCGAAGGCGCGGCCGGGCTCGATCGTGATCACCGCGCGCCCGTTGGGGGCGGGCTGCTGCCACGGGGGCGTCACCAGCAGCGAGCGGCCGACCTCCATGGGGGCGAAGTGCGCGCGCCACGCCTCCGCCCAGTCCTCGTCGGCGATGGGGGCCAGCCGCGGGCCGCCGCCGCCGGCAAAGCCGAGCGCGCGCAGGCCGTCGAGGTACTGCTGGACGCGCGCGGGCAGGGTGTCCGTGTCGTGGGCGTCCGGAAAGAAGGCGCGCAGGCGCGGCCGCTCCCCCGGGCGCTCGTCCTCCACCACGCCGAGCGCACCGAGCTCCCACACGAAGTTGGTCAGCCCTTCAGAGGCCTCGTCGGGGACGGCCACCGTGAGCTCCCAGTAGCGCACCTAGCCGAAGAGCTTTTTCATGCGCTCGAAGAAGGCGCTGGCGAGGGGCCCGCGCTCGCTCCGCGAGGCCGTCTCGAATGCCTCCAGCGCTTCCCGCTGCTTGGCGTTCAGCTTCTGCGGCACCTCGAGGATCAGCCGGTAGCAGGCATCGCCGTGACCGCGGCCCCGCAGGTGCGGCATGCCCTGGCCGCGCAGGCGGAGGACCTGATGCGGCTGGCTGCCGGCGGGGATCTTCAGCTTCTCCGTCGACGACAGCGTGGGCACCTCCGCCTCGTGGCCGAGGGCGAGCTGCGCGAAGCTCACGGGCAGGTCGCAGACGATGTCGTGCCCGTTGCGTGCGAACATCGCGTGCTCGCGCACGCGCACCTGCACGTACAGGTCCCCGGCGGGCCCGCCGTTGAGGCCGCTGGAGCCTTCGCCGCTGACGCGCAGCTGCATGCCGTCCTCGATCCCGGCGGGGATCTTGATGGACAGCAGCTGCTCCCGGCGCTGACGCCCCTCGCCGCGGCAGTCCTTGCACGGGCTCTCGATCGTCTCGCCCTCGCCGCCACACTTGGGGCACGGGCGCGCCATCGTGAGCGGGCCCAGCCGCGACGCCACCTGGCCGCGCCCGCGGCAGACATCGCACGTGGCGCGGCGCGAGCCCGGCTCCATCCGGCTGCCGCTGCACTTCTTGCACGTCTCCATGCGCGGGATCTGGATCTTCGTCTCCACGCCCGCCGCCGCCTCTTCGAGCGTGATCTTCATGTCGTAGGGCAGATCCTCGCCGCGCATGGCGGAGGAGCGGCGGCCGCGGCCGCCCCCCATGAAGCCGAAGCCCTCGAAGATGTCGTTGAAGAGGCTGCCGAGGTCGCCCTCGAAGCCGCCGCCGCCGCCCGGCACGGCGGTGCCGAAGCGGTCGTAGTGCGCGCGCTTGTCGGGGTCGGAGAGGACGGCGTACGCCTCGCCCAGCTCCTTGAAGCGCTCCTCGGCTTTCTTGTCGCCGGGGTGGCGGTCGGGGTGGCACTGCATGGCGGCGGTACGGAACGCCTTCTTGATCTGCCCGTCGTCAGCCTCGCGCGGCACGCCGAGGACCGCGTAATAGTCGCGCGTCGCCACTAGGCCGCGTCCTCGTCCGGGGCCGCCGCCACCGCCACCATGGCCGGGCGCAGGACGCGGCCGTGGAGCAGGTAACCCGGCGCCGTCTCGGTGATCACGGTGTCCGCGGGCTGGCTGGGGCTCACGATTCGTGCGATCGCCTCGTGGCGCGTCGGATCGAAGCGCTGTCCGACCGCGCTGTAGCGGGTGACGCCCGCCCGCTCGAGCACGCGCAACAGCTCGCGCTGGATGAGCTCGACGCCTTCCACCACGCCCGCGGCGTCGTCCTTGGCGCGGGCGGCGGCCAGCGCGCGTTCGAGATTGTCCAGCACCGGCACGAGGTCCTTCAGCAGGGACTCGGCGGCGTACTTGACGTACTCCTCACGGTCGCGCTGGGCGCGCCGGCGCACGTTTTCGGTCTCGGCGAGCGCGCGCAGCAGCTTGTCCTGGCGGTCGTCGAGCTGGCGGCGGAGGTCATCGCCCTCCGCGGACGAGGCCAGGGGCTCGTCGGGGGACGCGACGGTGTCGTGGGGCTCGGCATTCTCCATACGGTGAATTATAGCAGCGGCGCCGCGGCGCCCCTCAGGAGGGCAGGTACAGGTCCTGCCGCACCCGCGAGAGCGCCTCGGAGACGTGGCGGGCGGTCTCGTCGACCACCGTGATGACCTCCGGATACGGCAGCCGGCGCGGGCCCACGATGCCCAGGATGCCGAGCACCTGGCCGCGGTACAGGTAGGTGGAGGTGATGAGCGTGCACTCGCGCATGGCGGTGACGGGGTTCTCGTCGCCGATGAGGACGCGCACGCCGGGATCGCCGGCGAGGGAGGTCATGAGCTCCGCGAGCCGCTCCTTGTGCTCGAACGTGCGCAGCAGCTCGCGGGTGGTCTCGATGTCCCAGAACTCGGGATGGTCGAGCATGTTGATGGCGCCGCTCACGTACAGCGTGCGCCCGCCGAGCAGGGCCACGATCTGCTCCGTCACCGCGCGCGCGCGGGTGTGGAGGGCGTCCAGCGGATCGTTGGGCGCGCGCTCCATGTGCACGATCTCCTGCACGGTGCGGTCGCGAAAGCACCGGGTGAGCTCGCGGCCGATGGCACGCACGTCCTCGCCGGTGAGCGGCGGGTCGACGGTGACTTCGCGCACCGTGATCCAGCCGGCGTCGGTGATGACGACGGCGAGCGCGCGGTCCTCCTCGAGGGGGATGAGGTCGATGCGCGCGACGGTGGTGTGCTGCAGCGGCGGGGCGAGGAGCAGCCCCGTCAGCTTCGTCACCGACGACAGGTGCGCGGTGGTGCGCTCCATGAAGCCGTCGATACCCGAGCGCCGGGTGGGCAGCGTGGCGTCGGTGGCGGGCCGCGCGCTCGAGGGCGGCGGGAACGACTCCACGTAGAACCGGTACGCCTTGTCGGTGGGGACGCGTCCCGCGCTCGTGTGGGGCTGCACGAGATAGCCCATCTCTTCGAGGTCGGCCATCGCATTGCGGATGGTCGCCGGCGACAGGGCCGGAAAGTGCCGCTTGGACAGCACGCGGGAGCCGACCGGCTCCGCGGAGTCGATGTATTCGCGGATAACCGCGATCAGCACGTCACGTTCACGAGCGTCCACTAACCTGTTGTAACTTTTCGCGCGGGGCGCGTCAAGAACGGTTGCGTTGCGCCGGGACAGAGGCGACGCCTCGCATCGATGTTGCTCTCGCAGGGGCCGCTTCACACCGTCCGGCCGGAGGCGGTTCCTCGACACCATCGCGTCCATCCTTCGCGAGAATCCTGCTGCCGCACGGCGGTTGAGCTGGCGAGAGCCGTCGGTCCATTTGACGGCCACCGCATCATCGACCAGTGATCTCGCAGTACGTCCCGATGGCCTCGACGCTCGTGCGCGAGCCCTTCCACCGCCTCGGGGAGGACATTGCCGCCGCGGCACGTTCGCTGCTACGCGGCACGTTCGCTGCTAATATGAGACTCCCCCGCGCAGTGAACCGTCCCGACCGGCAACCGAGAGGGCTCGACCACGATGGCGCTGATCGCATGTCTCTTCATCGCTAGCGTCATAGCGCTTGCCCCAGCGACCGTGAGTGCTCAACTCACCCTGTATGACGACTTCAACGGCCAGGCGGTCATCGACGCGTCGAAGTGGCGCGGTGGCGAAGACGTCGTCGACCCGAGCCAGCCCGCTCCCGCGGTCTTCAATTCGGATATCCGGCGCGAAATCGTGACCGACCAGCTTCGTCTGTTGCTCACCAGTCACGGACCCGAGGGCTCAAGCGAGTTCGACAATGGAACAGGAATCTCGCGGAACCGCCTCGTCCTCGCCCACAAGGGCTTCATCGATGGCGCTCCCAAGATCGGACTGATCGAAGCCGCCGTGACCGTCGCGGCGGCAGAAGCGGTGCCGTGCGTCTCGCACGCCGAATTGATGGAAGCGCGAGCGGGAGTGCAGGGAGCGTTCTTCAGAACAAGCGCGCTGGGAAACCCAGAGCGAGACATGCACGCGGGGATCTATCTCGTTCAGCGTTCGAACGGAGATGAGCAGATCGTCGCCTTCACACATGACTTCCTTACTGGTGATCGGGTCGCTCGGATCTTCGACGAGACCTGGACAATCGGTACTCCGGTTGTCTTAACGATCAGGTACCAGCCGACGCTCAACAGATTCCGATTCACCGCCAGGAACGGCACCAATGCCGCAGAAGAAAAGTTCATCACGTACACGGCCAACGACGCCCCCAGGCGTCTTTGTTTCGCCAAACAGGTCCAGGTCGAGAACGTGGTCCACGTGTGCTTCGGCACGAGCGTGATGGCGACGATGGATGCGCGCTTCGACAACGTGAGGATTTCCAAGGGGGCCGTCGAATCAATGGTTGAGTGAGGCTCGATGAGGCGTTTGCAGCGGACGCCGGACCGCGAAATCACGGAGGGCGGGCGGACGCGCCGCGATAGGGGCTGGCGCGGGGATCATGGCGCTCAGATTCCTCAGGAGCCGAGGCCGGGCGGCTGACCCGCGCTCGCTCGCGCTGGCATCGGCACGTGCCCTCGTCCGGATTCTTACAGCAGCTCGATGAAGAGGGTGTCGGAGACGAGGAAGCCGGATTCGGTGAGGGCGATGGCGTCCCCGCGGTCGGCGAGGAGGCCGGCCTCGCGCCAGGTCGTGATGCGGTGCCGGAGATCGCGGTCGGCGGCGAGACGCTCTTCCAGCAGCGAGCGGGGGATGCCGTCGTGGGTGCGCAGACCGAGGATGAGCTGCTCGGCGAGGCGCTGGCGGGGGGTCAGGCCTTCGCAGGTGTCGATCGGCAGCGTGCCCGCTTCGAGGGTCGCGCAGTAGCGAGCGACGGGCTTGGTGTTGCCGTAGCGGGTGGCGCCGATGAAGCCGCAGGCGCCGGGGCCGGCGGCGAGGTATTCGGCGGCGCGCCAGTAGGTGAGGTTGTGGCGCGAGCGGTGGCCGGGGCGCGCGTAGTTGGAGATCTCGTAGTGCTCGAAGCCGCGCGCGCCGGCCGCGCGTGCGAGCGCCCAGTACTGCTCGACCACCGCGCCCTCGGGGGGCAGCCCCGCCACGCCGGTCACGCCCCACAGGCTGCCCGCGTCCAGCGTGAGCCCGTAGGCCGAGAGGTGATCGGGCTGCCAGTCGAGGACGGCCTGCACGGCGCGGGACCAGCCGGCGACGTCGAGGCCGGGCAGCCCGTACATCACGTCGACGCTGACGTTGTCGTGCCCGGCCAGTCGCGCGGCGTCGAAGGCGGCGTGCGCCTGGCCGGCGCTGTGCAGCCGGCCGAGCCGGGGCAGGATCGCGTCGTCGAGCGCCTGCACGCCGAGGCTGATGCGGTTCACCCCCGCCGCCCGGTATCCCTCCAGCTTGTCGCGGTCCACGCTCTCCGGATTGCACTCGACCGTGATCTCGGCCCCGGGCGCCACCGACAGGCGCGCGCGCAGCTCGTCGAGGAGGGCGGCGAGGTCGCTCACGTCGAGCAGCGACGGTGTGCCGCCCCCGAGAAACACCGAGGCGATCGTCACCTCCCCCGCCCACGGCAGCTCGCCCAGCAGCGCCAGCTCGCGCCGCACCGCGCTCACGTACCGGCGCATGCCGCCGTCATCGAGCGGCGCCGTGTTGAAGCTGCAGTAGTAGCAGCGCTTGGCGCAGAAGGGGACGTGCAGATAGAACCCGAGCTGACGGGAGGCCGGCCGCGCTCCATGCAGGACGCGCGCGTGCGAGGGATCGGCGACGGCGGCGTCGCGCGCGGGGATCAGGGGATGTAGCGGCCGAGACGCCACCAGCGCAGCCAGTGCTTGGCGCCGTCCCAGGACCAGTAGATGAGGAACGCCTTGCCCTTGATCTTGTCGCGCTTCACGAAGCCCCAGTACCGCGAATCCTGCGAGTTGTCGCGGTTGTCACCCATGACGAAGTAGGAGTCGGCCGGCACCCGGGTGGGCTCGCAGCCGTAGGCGTACCCGCAGTACGAGGGCTGGCCGCTGTGGCCGAGGGGGGAATCGACCTTCTTGACGTACGGCTCCACGAGCGGCCTGCCGTTGACGCTCACCTGCGCGCCGCGGATCTGGACCTGCTCGCCGGGCAGCGCCACGATGCGCTTGATGAAGTCACGCTTCTCGTCCTGAGGATACTTGAACACGATGATGTCGCCGCGCTCGGGATGGCGCAGGGCGGGCAGCCGGTAGTCGGTGAGGGGCAGCTCGGGGCCGTACAGGAACTTGTTCACCAGGATGTAGTCGCCCACGAGCATCGTGTCCATCATGGAGCCGGAGGGGATGGTGAAGGCCTGGACGATGAGGGTGCGGATGACGAGGGCGAGGAGGATCGCGATGGCGATCGCTTCCGCGTACTCGCGGACGACCGACTTGCGGCGGCGGGGGACCGCGGCGGGCTGCGCCCCTGCCTCCGTCACCGCCTCCGCCGGCTTGTCGGCGTGCCCTTCGCGGACGTCCATCAGCTCTTGAGCACCGAGAGAAACGCCTCCTGGGGAACCTCCACCCGGCCCACCTGCTTCATCCGCTTCTTGCCCTCTTTCTGGCGCTCGAGGAGCTTGCGCTTGCGTGAGATGTCGCCGCCGTAGCACTTGGCGGTGACGTTCTTGCCCATCGCCTTCACCGTCTCCCGCGCGATGACGCGGCTGCCGATGGCGGCCTGGATGGCGACCTCGAAGAGCTGGCGCGGGATGACCTTGCGCAGCTTCTCCACGAGCAGCTTGCCGCGCTCGTACGACTTGTCGCGGTGGACGATGATCGACAGCGCGTCCACGGGCTCGCCGTTGAGGAGGATGTCGAGCTTCACGAGGTCCGAGGGGCGGAAGTCCGCCAGCTCGTAATCGAAGGAGGCGTAGCCCTTGGAGATGGACTTCAGCCTGTCGTAGAAGTCGATCACGATCTCCGCGAGCGGGAAATCGAAGCGGATGTGCACGCGCTTGCCGATGTACTCCAGCGACTTGTGCACGCCGCGCTTTTCCTGCGCGAGGTTGTAGATGGCCGTCATGTACTCCGTGGGCACGTACACGGAGGAGGTGACGAAGGGCTCGTCCATCTGCTCGATGCGGTCCGGGGAGGGCAGCTTGGCCGGGTTGTCCACTTCCAGCACCTCGCCCGCCGTCGTCAGCACCTTGTACTGCACGGAGGGGGCGGTCACGATGAGCGAGAGGTCGAACTCGCGCTCCAGCCGCTCCTGCACGATCTCCATGTGCAGCATGCCGAGGAACCCGCAGCGGAAGCCGTAGCCGAGCGCCAGCGACGTCTCCGGCTCGAAGCTGAAGGCGGGATCGTTGAGGCGCAGCTTTTCCAGCGCGTCGCGCAGCGACTCGTACTCGGTGTCCTCGATGGGGAAGAGGCCCGAGAAGACCATCGGCTTGGCGTCGCGGTAGCCGGGGAACGCCTCCGCGGTGGGCCGCAGCGCCTCCGTGATGGTGTCGCCCACCTTGGCGTCCGCCACGCGCTTGATGGCGGCGGTGACGTAGCCGACCTGGCCCGCCGACAGCTCCTCCACCGGCCGCATGTCGGGGCTGAACACGCCTACCTGGGCCACGTCGTACTTCTGGCCGTTCGACATGAGGAGGATCTTCGTGCCCACGCGGACCCGCCCGTCCGTGATGCGCACGTAGATGACCACGCCCTGGTAGGAGTCGTAGTAGGAGTCGAAGACGAGCGCCTTCAGCGGCGCCTCCTCGTCGCCCACCGGAGGCGGGATGCGCGCCACGATCGCCTCCAGCACCTCGGGCACGCCGGTGCCGTGCTTGGCGGAGATGGCGATGGCCTCGTCGCCGTCGAGATCGAGCTGCTCGGTGATCTGCGTGCGCGTGCCCTCCACGTCGGCGGCGGGGAGGTCGATCTTGTTCAGCACGGGCACGATGGTGAGACCGGCGTCGGCGGCGAGGTAGAAGTTCGCCAGCGTCTGCGCCTCGATGCCCTGCGCGGCGTCCACGATGAGCACGGCGCCCTCGCAGGCGGCGAGCGCGCGCGACACCTCGTAGGAAAAGTCGACGTGCCCGGGGGTGTCGATGAGGTTCAGCGTGTACTCGTGACCGTCGTTCGCCTTGTACAGGAGGCGGACGGTGTGCGCCTTGATGGTGATGCCGCGCTCGCGCTCGAGGTCCATGGAGTCGAGGACCTGGTCCACCGCCTTCTTCGCATCCATCGTGCCCGTGAGGGACAGGAGGCGGTCCGCCAGCGTCGATTTGCCGTGGTCGATGTGGGCGACGATCGAAAAGTTACGGATGCGGGACAGACTCATCAGCCCAGTCTAACACGCTGCGTCGTCGGGCCTTTCGGCCGTCAGCGCGGCGCGGCGGTGAGACGGGTGCGATCGGGAATGACGGCGCCCGATTCGAGGATGACGTCCCGGCCGATGTCGGCGTGGGCGCCGATCGTCACGTCGGCGCCCACCACGCACTCGCGCAGCACGGCGCCCGCGCCCACCTCGACGCGCTCCCACAGCACGGCGCCCTCGATGCGCGCGCCCTCGCCGATGCGGCTGCGCTCACCCACCACGCTGAGCGGGCCCACGCGCGCGCCCGCCATCACGTGCACGCCGGCGCCGACGACGGCCGGCGCCAGGATGTGAGCGCCGGCGTCGATGGTGGCGGAGGCATCGACCCAGCCGCCGTCGCGCGCCTCGCCGGGCGGCGGGAGCGGCATGCGCGCGCGGCCGAGGAGCAGGTCCGCCTGCGCCTCGCGGTACGCCTTCGGGCTGCCGATGTCGCGCCAGTACGCGTCCGCCCGCCAGCCGTAGGCGGGGATGCCGTCGGCGATGAGGCTGGGAAAGAACTCGCGCTCGATGGAGACGACCTCGCCGCGCGGCATGCGGCTGAGCAGGGCGGCGTCGATCAGATAGACGCCCGCGTTGATGGTGTCGGTGGTGATGACCTCGTCGGGTCCCGGCTTCTCCCGGAACCGCAGCAGCCGGTCGTCGGGCGCGGTCTCCACGAGTCCGTACGCGCGCGGATCGGCCACCCGCGTGAGGTAGATGGTCGTGCGCGAGCCGCGCGCCTCGTGGAAGTCACGCATGGCGGAGAGGTCGACGTCGCTGAGCACGTCGCCGTTGAGGACGAATACCGTCCCCGCCGTGAGGTCGGCCGCGTTGCGGATGCCGCCCCCCGTGCCCAGCGGCTCCGCCTCGATGACGTAGCGCAGCCGCACGCCGAGATGCTCGGCCTCGCCGAGAGCCGCCCGCACGTCGTCCACCCGGTACGAGCAGGCGAGGATGACGTCGGTGACGCCGTGCTCGCGCAGCAGCGCGAGCTGGTAGGCAAGGAAGGGCCGGTTGAGCAGCGGCACTACCGGCTTCGCGCGCGCGAGCGTGAGCGGGCGCAGGCGGGTGCCCTGGCCGCCGGCGAGGATGACGGCCTGGGTGGCGCGCGCTACGTGCCGGGGGCCCAGGGCTGCGCCTCGTTGATCAGCATCACGGGTATGCCGTCACGGATCGGATAGGCCTTGCGGCAGGCCGCGCAGATGATGCGCGTCTCCTCGAACGTCAGCTCGCCCTTGCACGCCGGGCACACCAGGATCGCCTTCAGCTCGTCATCGAGCATGCTCCACCTCCTCTCCACGGGATCTCACCCGTGAATCTTGTCACGAAACCACTTCAGCGTGTGGCGAAGCCCCTCGTCGACATCCACGCGCGGCTCCCATCCCAGCACCGCCCGCGCGCGCCCGATGTCGGGCTGGCGCACCTTGGGATCGTCCTCGGGCAGCGGGCGGAAGACGATGGGGCTGCGCGAGCCGGCGAGCGCGATCACGCGCTCGGCGAGCGCGAGCAGCGTCATCTCCTGCGGGTTGCCGATGTTCACGGGATCGTTCGTGGCGCTGCCCATGAGGCGCCACACCCCGTCGATGAGGTCGGTGATGTACTGGAACGACCGCGTCTGCGAGCCGTCGCCGAACACGGTGAGCGGCATGTCCGTGAGCGCCTGGCTCATGAAGGCGGGGATGGCGCGGCCGTCGTTGATCCTCATGCGCGGGCCGTGCGTGTTGAAGATGCGCACGATGCGTGTGTCCACGCCATGCACGCGATGGTAGGCCATCGTGATGGCCTCCGCGAAGCGCTTGGCCTCGTCATACACGCCGCGCGGGCCCACGGGATTGACGTTGCCCCAGTAGTCCTCGCGCTGCGGGTGCACGAGGGGATCGCCGTACACCTCGGAGGTGGACGCGAGCAGGAAGCGGGCGCCCGTGGCCTTGGCGAGCCCGAGCGCGTTGTGCGTGCCGAGCGCGCCCACCTTCAGCGTCTGGATGGGCATCTCCAGGTAGTCGAGGGGGGAGGCGGGGCTCGCGAAGTGCAGCACCCAGTCGAGGGGGCCCGGCAGGTCGATGTACTCGGTGACGTCGTGGCGGACGAGCGTGAAGCGCGGGTCGCCGGTCATGGCGGCGACGTTGTCGGCGGAGCCGGTGCAGAAGTTGTCCATCGCCACCACCGCGCACCCGTGCCCGAGGAGGAACTCGCACAGGTGCGATCCGATGAACCCCGCGCCGCCGGTCACGAGCACTCGCATGGCGCTGGCCCCCGGGAGCGACTAGGCGGGGAGGACCGGTTTCCGGCCCACGGAGTGGTACTCGAAGCCCAGGCGGCGCATGCGCTCGGGCTCCCACAGGTTGCGGCCGTCGAAGACGAGCGCGCGGCGCATGACGGAGCAGAGCCGCTCGAGGTTGAGGAACTTGAACTCGTTCCACTCCGTGAGCAGGGCCACCCCGTCGGCGCCGGTGGCGGCGTCGTAGGGCGAGTCACAGTAGACGACGGAGGCGGGCAGCATGCGCCGGGCATTCTCCGTGGCCACCGGATCGTAGGCGCGCACGGTGGCGCCCATCTGCGTGAGACGTGAGATGACCTCCACCGACTTCGCCTCCCGCATGTCGTCCGTGTTGGGCTTGAAGGCGAGCCCGAGCATGCCAATCACGCGGCCATCCATGGGGTTGAGCGTCTTTTCTATCATCTGCACGAAGTGGCCCGCGCGCTCGCGATTGATCTCCACCACGGCTTTGAGGAGGCCGAAGTCGTAGCCGAGCGTGGCCGCCGTGTGCACGAGGGAATCCGTGTCCTTCGGAAAGCAGCTGCCCCCGTAGCCGAGGCCGGCGGACAGGAAGGCGGGCCCGATGCGCGCGTCGAGGCCCATCGCCTTCATCACCTGCGTCACGTCCGCGCCCGCCAGCTCGCAGATGTTGGCGATGGCATTGGTGAACGAAATCTTGGTGGAGAGGAAGGCGTTGGACGCGTACTTGATCATCTCGGCCGACGGCACGTCGGTGATGATCATCGGGCGCTCCAGCGGCGCGTACAGCTCCAGCAGCGACATGGCGACCTGCTGCGTGGGGGCGCCGATCACGATGCGATCGGGACGCAGCGTGTCCTCGATGGCCGAGCCCTCCCGCAGGAACTCGGGATTGGACACCACGTCGAAGGGCACGGGCTGGCGCTGGTGCCCCTCGATGACCTCACGGACGAAGTCCCCCGTCCCCACCGGCACCGTCGACTTGTTCACGACCACCGTGTAGCGGTCCATCGACTGGCCGATCGCGCGCGCCACCTCGCGCACGGCCGTGAGATCGGTCTGGCCGTCGTCCTTGGGCGGCGTGCCCACCGTGATGAAGACGATGACGGAGCGCCGGACGGCGCCGGAAAGGTCGGTGGTGAAGGCGAGCCGGCGGTCGGCGACATTGCGCGCCACCATCTCCTCGAGCCCGGGCTCGTAGATCGGCATCCGCCCCGCCTTCAGATCCTCGATCTTCGAGGCCTGGTTGTCGACGCAGATCACCTCGTTACCGAGGTCGGCGAAGACGGCGCCGGTGACGAGCCCCACGTAGCCGGTGCCGACGACACAGATGTTCATGGAACCGCGGTCATCATATCAGGCAAGCCACATCAGGCAAGCCCGCCGGATCGGGGCAAGAGAGTGGGAGGCGTTGGAGGATTTACGCCGGGGCGCCGGCCGTCCTAGGCTGCGTAGGGGCCGTCGTCGTCGCCGTCGTCGTCGCCCACGAGGACGTCCAGCTGGGTGCGGGCGTGGCGCACGGCATCACCGAGCGAGTCGAAGCGCTGTCCGGAGATCGCGATGGTGTTGCTCTCATCCCGGGCCTTCCACATCCACTCGCGGCGGTTGCGACCGACCGGCTTGAACTGGACCTTGACCGGGGCGACCTGTCCCAGGTTCTGCATGTTGCTCTCTCCTTCATCGCTGCCTGACCTTCGGCCGGCGGCGCCCTTCACTGCAATGGCAGTGCCACTCACTGCCATGTGAGGGCCCCGGGCGATCTGGACGCGGCGGCCGCTCAGGCGTCGGCGTCCGCCTCGGCGGCAACCCAGCGGAAGAACACGAGAGAGAAGACGAGGACCGGAATGATGGCGGCGGGCACCCACATGATCACGCCGCCGAGCCGCTGGTCCGTCAGCGGCGTGATGTCGAAGATGCGCGGGGCGGCAGCGTAAAAGGGATAGAGCACCTGGTCGGCGCCGGTGACGAAGGCGGCCACCACCGTCATGGGCATGCCGAAGACGAAGAGATAGAGGAGCTGGGCGCCATAGGGCAACGCGGGCGCCCGCGTGGAGGGCGACAGGATCGGCCACCAACCCAGCACGGCGGTGGCGATGAGCACCACGTGCTCGACGACGTGCCACGCGTGCGTTTCGAGCGCGGCGTTGTAGGGGCCGGGCAGATGCCAGGCGATCAGGGCCACCGCATAGCAGACGAACGCGGGCAGCGGGCGCGTGAGCGTGCGGACGAGCGCGTCCAGCGGCTGGTAGCGCGTGATGGCGCCGAGGACCGCGTCCGCCATCCATGCCGGCGTGCCCGCCAGGAGCAGCGGCGGCACCACGAGGGTGAGCACGAGGTGCTGCACCATGTGCGCGGAGAACAGGTAGTAGTCGCTCAGGTCGTGCAGGGGGCCGTTGAGGGCCGCCACGAGGGCGAGCAGGCCGGCCATGAACATGAGGGGCCGCGACGGGCCCCCCAAGCCCCCCGGGCGCGCCGCTCCGGCTGTCAGCCACGCGCCCAGATACGCGCCGGCCAGCAGTCCGGCGCCCACGATGACGTCGAGATGAACGGCGCCGCTGGTCCACGAGAAGGGAGGCGGTGCGGCCATCGCTACCGCTTGAAGAGGAGGAAGGCCCCGGTGAGCGTGGCGAGGGCGACGGCGAGGCCGATGGCGAGGATGAGCGGCCCCACGAAGAGCGCGGTGAGCGCCCGCGAGTCGTAGCGCAAATGCATGAAGAAGAGCACGACCAGGGCAAACTTGCCCGCCGACATCACGATGAGCAGCGGCACGAGGATGGGGGTGAGGGCGCGGATGTAGATCACCGCGAACTCGAGCGCGGTGACGACGGTGAGGATGGCCGCCACCTTGACGTAGGTGCCG
>JBBDXO010000309.1:0-10247 GCA_040902295.1 Candidatus Rokuibacteriota bacterium
TAGGTGCCGGAGCCGATGGCGGTGGCGGCGATGACCGCCTTGCGCCCGACGAGCTTGGCGTCGGCGAGCGCTTCCACGGACTTCACGCCCTTGTCGTGCAGGTCCTTGCGCACGCAGATGTTGGCGTAGCTGCAGCGCGTGTCGGTGCCGAAGAGCATGACGGTGTCGCGGCCCTTTTCCGTCGCCTTCAGCGGATGGTTGGAGTCGCCGAGGCCGAACTGCGCCTGGCCCGCCGTGACCGCGTTGATGACGCGCGCGCCGCCGCCCGGCACGAGGAAGCCGGGCACCGCCACGCCTTCCTCGTCGAAGTACTTCTTCTCGCGCGCCACCAGGTGCTGGCCGTAGACGAAGGTGGAGACGCTGTGGGCGACGCTCATGGGCTTGCCGCCCTGCGCGGGCGCCGCGTGCGGTCGGCCCGCGGTGACGATCGCGGCCGAGCCGGCGGCGGTCAGGAAGTGGCGGCGAGTCCAGGTCATGGGGCGATCCTCCTTGAATTGCGGGAGCATCCGGGCGACTCCCGGTCGATAGCGGGGCTGAGTCTACGCTCGGCGGATCATCGCTGTCAACCGCAACATATTGACACTACAGCGAATTTCGGCGATGCTGTGAGCCTTCCAAATGATCCGGAGCATGACGGGGTTCGGGCGGGCCGAGGTCAGCGGCGAGGCGATTGTCGTGACGGTCGAGGCACGCTCGGTCAACCACCGGCATCTCGATATCGCCGTGCGGCTTCCGCGCGCGCTCAGCGCGCTCGAGATGGAGGCCCGCCGCCTCGTGCAGTCGCGCGTGGAGCGCGGCCGCATCGACGTCACCGTACAGCTCACGCCCGTCGCGGGCCCCTCCACGCAGCGCCTTGCCGTCGACGCCGAGCTGGCCCGCGAGTACGTGGCGCGCGCCCGCGCCCTCGGCGCCGAGCTCGGTATCGCCGGTGACGTGACACTGGCGTGGGTGATGGAGCGCTCCGGCGTGGCGCGGCTGGCCGACGGCGAGCCCGCGGAGCCGGCGGCGCCGTGGCCCGTGCTCGCCGACGCGCTCGCCCGCGCGCTCGACGAGCTGGTGGCGCGCCGCACTGCCGAGGGCGAGCGCCTCGAGCAGGAGCTGCGACAGCTGCACACCGAGCTCGCCGCGCACGTGACGGTGATGGCCTCGCGCGCGCCCGCGGCGGCGGCGCGAAAAGAAGAGCGGCTGCGCGAGCGCCTGCGCTCGCTGCTGCAGGACACGCCCATCGAGGACGGCCGCCTGCTCGCGGAGGCGGCCATCTGGGCGGACAAGACCGACATCACGGAAGAGCTGGCCCGCCTGCGCGCGCACCTGGGCGAGTTCACGCTGCTGCTGGACAAGGGCGGCGCTCTCGGCCGCCAGCTCGACTTCCTGCTGCAGGAGCTGAACCGCGAGGTGAACACGGTGGGCTCCAAGGCCGACGACCTCGAGATGAGCCAGGCGGCGCTCGGCGCCAAGTCCACCCTGGAGAAGATCCGCGAGCAGGTCCAGAATCTTGAGTAAGCACAACGGGGCGCCGCCGCGGCTGGTCAATGTCGGCCACGGCAACGTCGTGGTCGCCCATCACATCGTCGCCATCGTCGCCCTCGACTCTCTGCCCGTGAAGCGTCTCATCGAGAGCGCCAAGGGCAGCGCCAAGCTCGTGGACGCCACCAACGGCCGGCGCACGCGCGCCGTCATCGTGACCGGCAGCGACCACCTGATCCTGTCCTCCCTCGAGCCCGCCACCCTCGCGCAGCGGCTGGGACCGGAGCGGGGCGCCACCGGTGATTAGCCGCCGAGGCACGCTCTTCGTGGTGTCCGCGCCCTCCGGCGCCGGCAAGACGACGCTCTGCCGCGAGATGCGCCTGCGCCTGCCCGACCTCGCCTACTCCGTGTCCTACACGACGCGCGCGCCGCGCGCGGGCGAGGTGGACGGCACGGATTTCCACTTCGTGTCCGAGGGGCGCTTCCGCGCCATGCTCGAGGCGGGCGACTTCGCCGAATGGGCGACGGTGCACACTCACCTCTACGGCACGCCGGCCGCCGCGCTGGAGGCCGGCCTGCGGGACGGCTACGACGTCCTGCTCGACATCGACACGCAGGGGGCCGCGCAGCTGCGCGCGCGCTACCCCGAGGCGGTGCTCGTGTTCATCGTGGCGCCCTCGCTCGCCGAGCTGGAGCAGCGGCTGCGCGAGCGGCGCTCGGATCCCGACGGCGAGATCGCGCGGCGTCTGGCGCGCGCGCGGGAAGAGATCGCCCTGTGGAAGGAGTACGATTACCTCATCGTCAACCGTGACGTCAAGGAGGCGATGGAGCAGCTCGCCTCCGTCATCCAGGCGGAGCGCTGCCGCATCTCGCGCCTCCGCCTCACCTTTCCCGACCTGGAGGTCCCCAACTGATGGCATTTCCCTCGCTGGAATCCGCGCTCAACAAGGTCTCCAACCGCTACATGCTCGTGGTGCTCTCCGCCAAGCGAGCCCGGCAGCTCAACCGCGGGGCGCCCCCGCGCGTGGAGAGCAAGCACAAGAAACCGACGAGCGGCGCCCTCGAGGAGATCGCCGCCTCGAAGGTCGAGTACCGCGTGAAGGACGAGGCCGAGATCCCGAAGGGATGACCTCGCCGCTGCAGGGGCGCGAGCTGATCCTCGGCGTCACGGGCTCGATCGCCGCCTACAAGGCGGTGTACCTGCTCCGCGAGCTCACACGCCTGGGCGCCGCCGTCACCGTCTGCCTGTCCGAGCACGCGCGCGAGTTCGTGGGGCCGCTCACGTTTCGCACGCTCTCGGGCAGGCCCGTGCTCGGGAACCTCTTCGACCCGCAGAGCCCCGACGCCGTGGAGCACGTCGCGCTCGCGGAGCGCGCGGCCGCCGTCCTCGTGGCGCCCGCCACCGCCAACCTGCTCGCCAAGGCGGCGCACGGGATCGCCGACGACTTCCTCACCACGCTGCTCCTCGCCGCGCGCGCGCCCGTGGTGATGGCGCCCGCCATGGACGGCGGCATGTGGGAGCATCCGGCCGTCGCCGCCAACGTGGCCACCCTGCGCGGACGCGGCGTCACCGTGATCGAGCCCGAGCGCGGCGCGCTCGCCTCCGGGCTCACCGCGCAGGGCCGCCTGCCGGAGACCGACGTCATCGTGGAGGCGCTCGTGCGCGCGCTGGCGCCCGCGCGCGACCTCGCGGCCGACCGGATCGTCATCACGGCGGGACCCACGCGCGAGCCGATCGATCCCGTGCGCTACATCTCCAACCGCTCCTCCGGCAAGATGGGCTACGGCCTCGCCACCGCCGCCCTGCGGCGCGGCGCGCACGTCACGCTCATCTCCGGGCCCACCGCCCTCACGCCCCCCGCCGGCGCCGTCTTCGTGCCCGTGCAGACGGCGGAGGAGATGCGGGAGGCGGTCCTCCATCACCTCACCGGCGCCTCCGTGGTGATCAAGGCCGCCGCCGTGGCGGACTACCGCGCGACCAGCCCCTCGGACATCAAGATCAAGGGCAAGCGCGATCTGACGCTGGCGCTCTCGCCGAATCCCGATATCCTGGCCGAGGTGGCGGCGCGCCGCACGGGCGCCTTCGTCGTCGGCTTCGCGGCGGAGACCAACGACGTGGCCGCCAACGCGCGCGCCAAGCTCGAGAGCAAGGGCATCGACCTTCTCGTCGCCAACGACGTGAGCCGCCGCGAGATCGGCTTCGACGCCGACGACAACGAGGTCCTGCTCATCGACCGCTGGGGCGGCTCGCGCGCGCTGCCGCGCATGCCGAAGGCCGCCGTGGCCGACGCCATCCTCAGCGAACTCCTCGCGCTGCGCGCGGCGGCGGCCGCGTCAAAAAAGGCGCGCTTCTGAAAGCAAACCCATGATCGAGGCGCGCCCCGGCTCAGCCGGGGCGGGACGAGCGTCAGGGGGCTCGGGGGGCCCGTCGAGGCCCCCCATCCTGGCGGACGCGCTGGCGGCGCTCGCCTCGACGCTGCGCTTTCATCGCGACATGGGCGTGCAATCGGTGGCGCTCACGGGGGAGTACTTGCGGAGTCCGGGGCAGGCACTGCGCGAGCAGGAGGAGCGGCGGCAGGGGTGCCGGGCCTGCAAGCTCTGCGACGGCCGCACCTCGATCGTCTTCGGCTCCGGCAATCCCCAGGCGGGCCTCGTCGTGATCGGCGAGGGCCCGGGCGCGGACGAGGACGCGCAGGGCCTGCCCTTCGTCGGGCGCGCCGGGCAGCTCCTCACGAAGATGCTCGCCGCCGTCCATCTCTCGCGCGACGACGTCTACATCTGCAACACGGTGAAGTGCCGGCCGCCCGGCAATCGCAACCCGGAGCCGGACGAGCTCGCCGCGTGCGCGCCGTTCCTGGCCGAGCAGCTGGCCGCCATCCAGCCCAAGGTGATCCTGGCCCTCGGCAGCGTGGCCACGCAGGCGCTGCTCAAGACGAAGGAGACCATCGGCCGCCTGCGCGGACGGCTGCATCCGTACGGCGACGCGGTGCTGGTGCCGACCTTCCACCCGGCGTTTCTGCTTCGCAATCCGGGCCAGGAATACAAGCGGCTGGCGTGGGACGACCTCAAGCTCGCCCGGCGGGAGTACGACCAGCGCAGAACCCCGTGACGGTCGCGCGCGTCGCCGACGTCGCCTTCGACGTCCCCATCGCGCATCCGTTCTCGTACCGCATCCCCGACCACCTCGCCCTCGCGCCCGGGCAGCGCGTGGTCGCCTCCCTGAAGGGCGGCGAGCGGGTGGGCATGGTCGTGAGCGTGCGGGACGCCGACGTCACCGGCCTCAAGTCCATCCTGAGAGCGGCCGAGCCCGCGCCCGTGCTCTCCGGCGCACGCCTGCAGCTCGCGCGCTGGATCGCCGGCGAGAGCCTGTCGTCGCTGGGCTCGACGTGCGCGGCGTTGCTGCCGCCCCCCGCCTCGGAGCCATTGCCGGCGAGGCTGCCGCCGGTCGCCGCGCAGCCCTCGGCGGAGGTGCCGGAGCTGCTCGTCGGCGCCGGACGCGAGAGCCGGCTGCTGGAGCGGGTGGCGGTCTCGGGCGCCGCCCTCGTCATCGTGCCGGACGTGGAAGCGGCCGCCCGCTGGGCGCAGCGCCTGGGCAGGATCGGTGCGGTGGCCCGCCTCGACTCCGGCGTGCCGGACGCCGAGCGCACGGCGGGATGGCGGCGCTTCTCGACGGGGGCGGCGCGCCTGGCGGTGGGCACGCGCTCGGCCCTGCTCGCGCCGTTACGGCCGCCCGCGCTGCTGGCCCTCGTCGACGAGCACGAGGCCGCGCACAAGCCCCCGGGGGCGCCGCGGTTGCACTCGCGCGACATCGTGCTCGCGCGCGCCGCCGCCGAGCACGTGGCCGCCCTGCTGACGGCCGCCACCCCGAGCGTGGAGATGTGGTGGCGGGCGCGCGACACTGCCACCGCCATCATGGCCCCCGCCCTCCCCGGCCCCTGGCCCGCCGTCACGCTGGCGGACACGAAGGGCATCTTGCGCAGAGAGCCGTTGACGCCGCCGCTGGCGCGCGCGCTGCGCGAGACGCTGGCGGCGGGCCGGCGCGCGCTGCTCATGGTGAGCCGTCTCGCCTCCTCGCTGGCGTGTGACGAGTGCGGCGAGGTCGTGCGGTGTCCCGCCTGTCAGATTGCCATCGTGTACAGCCGCGCGGCGGCGAGCCTGACGTGTCGTGTGTGCGCCACCACCCTGCCCCTCATGGACACCTGCCCTTCGTGTCGCGGGCGCCGGCTGTCGCCCTTCGGCTGGGGCGCCGAGCGCGTCGAGCATGCGGTGCGACGGCGCTTCCCGCACGCGCGCGTCGCCCGCTACGACCCCGACGCCGCCCGTGGCAAGCGGGGCGAGGCGCAGCGGGCGGCGGCGGCCACCGCCGAGGTCATCGTCGGCACGCGCGGCGCGCTGAAGATGTTCGGGCGCGCCTCGCTCGGCCTCGCCGGCTTCGTCTCTCCCGACCAATTGCTGAGAGTGCCGGACTTTCGCGCGGGGGAGCGGATGTTCGGGCTGATGTGGGCGGCCGCCGAGCGCGTGGGGGGCGAGGGCGTGATGGTGATCCAGTCGCAGAACCCGGAGCACTATGCCTTCGACGCCGTCGTGCGCCAGGACCTCGACGCCTTCTACGAGCCCGAGCTGCGCTTTCGCGCCGAGCTCGGCTACCCGCCCTTTCGGCGCGTGGCGGCCGTCACCATCACCGCCGCCGCGCCCGCCGAGGCCGCGCAGCTCGCGGACGAGATCTACGCGGCCGCGCGCCGGTCCGCACGGCTCACCGTCTACCCGCCCGTGGCGGACAAGCGGCCGCGCGTGCGGCGCATGGTGATCAAGGGCGCGCAGGACCTGCCCGCCGCCCTCGAGGAGGCGCTGGGGGCTTTCCGGCTCCCCCGGCCGAAATCCCGCGGTAATATGGACGTGGAGGTGGATCCGGTCGAATGGCGGTATTGAAAGTTCGCAAATACGGTGACCCCGTCCTGCGCAAGCGCGCCAGGC
Source organism: Candidatus Rokuibacteriota bacterium (assembly GCA_040902295.1). Lineage (GTDB taxonomy): Bacteria > Methylomirabilota > Methylomirabilia > Rokubacteriales > CSP1-6 > JBBDXO01. The sequence continues at coordinate 6,442 of JBBDXO010000309.1, forward strand.
CCGTTGACGAGGTCACGCCGCAGGTGAGGGCGGTCATCGCCGACATGGTGGACACGATGTACGACGAGGTCGGCATCGGTCTCGCCGCGCCCCAGGTCGGCATCTCGCTCCGTCTCATGGTCGTCGGCCACGACGACAGCCGGCAGGCGAAGGCGCTCATCAATCCGGTGATCACCGAGCAGGGTGGCAGCATCACCGCCGAGGAGGGCTGCCTGTCGCTTCCCGGCATCTTCGCGCCCGTGACCCGCGCGGAGTGGGTGAAGCTGGAGGCGCAGGATCCGGAAGGCACGCCCGTGTCCATCACGGCGCGGGGCTTGCGCGCGCGCGTGTTCCAGCACGAGATGGACCACCTCGACGGCGTGCTCTTCATCGACCGCCTCGACGCGGTGACGCGGGATCGCATCAAGCGCAAGATCAAGAAGGAGGGGTTCGCCGAAGACGCCTCGCACCGCGCCTTCGCGCTGTAGCTCCCTGAAGCTCCTCTTCTACGGCACGCCGGATTTCGCGCTCCCCGCCTTCGCCGCGCTCCTCCGCCGTCACGAGATCGTGGCCGTCATCACCCAGCCCGATCGTCCCGCGCACCGCGGGCAGAAACTCACTCCGCCCCCGGTCAAGCAGGCCGCGCTCGCCGCCGGCCTCACCGTGCTGCAGCCGCCGCGGCTGCGTGATCCCGAGTGGCCGGAGCGCCTGCGGGCCTTCGACGCCGACGTGGCCGTGGTGGTCGCTTTCGGCCAGATCCTGCCCCAGGCGGTGCTCGATGCGCCCGCGCGCGGCTCGATCAACATTCACGCCTCGCTGCTGCCCCGGTATCGCGGCGCCGCCCCCATCCAGTGGGCCGTCATCCGCGGCGAGCGCGTGACCGGCATCACCACCTTCCAGATGAACGCCGGCATGGACACCGGCGACGTGCTCCTCTCGGCGTCCACGCCCATCGGTGACGAGGAGACCGCGGGCGAGCTGTTCGGGCGGCTGGCGGTCCTCGGCGCCGAGGTGATCGTGGACACGCTCGATCGCCTGCCGTCGCTCACGCCCGTGCCGCAGCGCCACGAGGAGGCCACGCTCGCGCCCCGCCTGAAGAAATCGGATGGAGCCCTGGACTGGACGCGGCCCGCGCGCGACCTCGTCAACCTCGTGCGCGGCTGCAATCCGTGGCCGGGCGCGACGATGGCGACGCCGGGCGGGCCGTTGACGGTCTGGCGGGCCACCGCGATCGCCGAATCTCCGGCGGCGCCGCCCGGGACCCTCGTCGATCACGGACGCACGCTCGCGGTGGCGGCCGGCGACGGGTTGCTCGTCCCCGCGGAAGTGCAGCCCGAGAACCGGCGGCGCATGCCGTGGGCCGATTACCTGCGCGGCGCGCGCCTGGCGGCAGGCACGCGCGTGTCGGACTCGTGAGCGCCGCGCCCGCGCGTGCCGTCGCCGCACGCGTGCTCGAGCGCGTGGAAGAGGACGGCGCGTGGGCGGACCTCGTCCTCGACGCCGAGCTGGCGCGCGAGCCGCTGGACGCGCGCGACGCCGGTCTCGCCACCGAGCTGGTGTACGGCACGCTGCGCTGGCAGCGCTACCTCGACTGGATCCTGTCGCCGCACTCGCGGCGCCAGCTCGCCGTGCTCGACACGCGCGTGCGCGTGGTGCTCCGGATGACGGCGTACCAGATCGCGTTCCTCGAGCGCGTGCCGCCCTTCGCCGCCGTCAACGACGGCGTCACCCTCGCGCGCGGTCGCAGGCCCGGCCTCGCCGAGTACACCAACGCCGTGCTGCGCTCCTTCGCGCGCCGCGGGGCGCGCGAGCGCGAGCCCGCCCTCCCGCGCGATCCGCTCGACGCCCTCGCCACCCGCTGCTCCTTTCCCACGTGGCTGGCCGCCCGCTGGGTGGACCGCTACGGCGCCCCCGAGGCCGAGGCGCTCATGCGGGCGATGAACGAGCGCCCGCCGCTCACGCTGCGCGTGAACACGCTGAAGACCCCGCGCGAGGCGCTCGCGCTCCGGCTGCGCGCGGAGGCGGGGCTCGACGTGCGCGAGACGGCGTACGCGCCGGAGGGCCTCGTCGTCGAGCGCGGCGGCACCCCCGGGGCGTGGGCCGCCTTCGCCGAGGGCGCCTGCCTCGTGCAGGACGAGGCCTCGATGCTGGTGGCGCGCCTGCTCGAGCCTCGGCCGGGGCACACCGTCGCCGACGTCTGCGCCGCCCCCGGCACCAAGACCACGCACCTGGCGCAGCTCATGGAGGACCGCGGGCGCGTGCTCGCCTTCGACCCGCAGCCGGCCCGGCTGTCACGCGTGGTGGAGCTGTCGCAGCGCATGGGCACGACGAGCATCGAGACTACGGGCGGCACCGCGGAAGCCCTGGCGCCGCGGTGGCCCGACGCCTGTGACGGTGTGCTCGTGGACGCTCCGTGCTCGAACCTCGGGGTGCTGCGGCGCAACCCCGAGGTGAAGTGGCGGCGCCGGGCGGAGGACATTGCCGTCAGCGCCGCCCTTCAGCGGACCATCGTGACCGCCGCCGCCACCATGGTGAAGCCCGGCGGCCGACTCGTGTATGCCACGTGCTCGCTGGAGCCCGAGGAGAACGAGGAGGTCGCGCGCGCGCTGCTGGCGGCGCGGCCGGATTTTCGGCTGGACGCGCCGGCCGGCTTCCCGCTGCCGCTCGACGCCGACGGCGTGCTGCGCTGCCGGCCGCACCGGCACGGCACCGACGGCTTCACCGTGGCGCGCTTCCGCCGCTCGTGACGGATGGGGTATAACGAAAGCGTGATCAAGATCGCGCCCTCGATCCTGTCCGCCGATTTCGCCGCGCTGGCGGACGACATCGCCCGCGTGGAAGCGGGGGGCGCCGATCTGCTCCACGTCGACGTCATGGACGGCCGCTTCGTGCCGAACATCACCATCGGCCCCGTCGTGGTCGGCGCCATCCGCAAGCGCACGCGCCTGCCCCTCGACGTGCACCTGATGATCGTGGAGCCGGAGCGCTACGTCGGCGACTTCATCGCCGCCGGCGCCGACATGGTGACCGTGCACGCGGAGGCCTGCCCGCACCTGCAGCGCGCCCTCGCGCAGATTCGCGAGCTGGGCGCCAAGGCCGGCGTGGCGCTCAATCCCTCCACGCCACCCGACGTCCTCGAGTACGTGCTGGATGACCTCGATCTGGTCCTCGTGATGTCCGTGAACCCCGGCTTCGGCGGCCAGGCCTTCATCCCGAGCGCATACGGCAAGATCCGTCGTCTCCGGGCGCTCCTGGGGGATCGGCCCGTGGAGCTGTCCGTCGACGGCGGCGTCAAGGTGGAGCACGTCAAGCCCCTGGCCGAGCACGGGGCGACCACCCTCGTCGCGGGCTCGGCCATCTTCGGCGCGCCTGACCCCGCCGGGGTGATCGCTCTCATGCGGAGAGCCGCGCGCTAACCTTTCGGTGCCGGTCACCTGTGGCGGACCGAGCGATCGGAGCGACCGAGATCGCCGTCAGGTAAAACGGCTGGTTCGACGAGCCCGCCGGCAACCGTTAACCCCTCAGCGGCTGAAGGCGCCGCCACTTCTCAGGATCGCCGACGTCTATGCGAAGTTTGAGCTGGTTGCATACGCGACAGCTGAGCGCGAGACCGTGCTCACCGCAATCGCCATACCTTGACCGCGGGAGGATGTGCTCCACTTCCGCCGAACGATACCACTCATACTTCTCCAGAAAGTATTTGCCACAGTACTCGGACCTGAATTTTGCTCGTAGCCACACCCGGGCTGCACGCTCGCTCCAGACGTCGAAGACCGGAGCCCATCGCCCGACAAGGGCTTGGACGAAATCCTGAGCGCCATCTGTTG
>JBBDXO010000310.1:0-1526 GCA_040902295.1 Candidatus Rokuibacteriota bacterium
GGGAGGGATCGGGCGAGTTTTCTGCATGCGCTGGTGAGCAATGACGTCAAGGCGCTGGCGACGGGGCAGATGTGTGGGGCCACGCTGCTCGATATCCATGGCAAGGTCCAGCTCGTGGTGCTGGTGTGGGCGATGGAGGAGCGGATCCTGCTCATCACGCCGCCGGGGACGGCCGCCTTTGCTCTGGAGGCGTTCGACAAGTACCTGTTCTCCGAGAAGGCGTACTTCACGGACGTGACGGCGGACACGGCGCTGGCGATGCTGGCGGGGCCGCAGGCGACCGCTGTCGCCGAGCGGATCGCGGGCGAGCTGGCGGACGTCGATGTGCGGCGAGCGCCCGGCATCGGCGAGACAGGTGGGGCGGAGATGTGGATCGCGGTGCCGGCGGGCGCGGCCGCGCGCGTGTGGCAGGCGGCGCTGGATGCCGGCGCCCGGCCTGTGGGCGCCACCGCCCTGGAGTCGCTGCGCATCGAGGCGGGCACGCCGCTTTTCGGACGCGACGTGGACGACACCGTGCTGCTGCCCGAGATTCCTGCCGCGCCGCTGCTGTCGCACTCCAAGGGCTGCTATCCGGGGCAGGAGGTCGTCGTGCGCATCCGCGACCGTGGCCACGTCAACAGGATGCTTCGCGGTCTCGTCATCGAAGGACCGGCGGTGCCCGAGCGCGGCGCCGAGGTGGTCGTCGACGGGACGGCCGTCGGTCGCGTGACGAGCGCCACGTTGTCGATCGGCCTGGGCCGCGCCATCGCCCTCGGCTTCGTCAGGCGCCAGCACGCGGAGGCGGGCGCCGCCGTCGGCGTGCGCATCGGCGATGCGGTGGCGCCGGCCCGCGTCAGCGACCTTCCCTTCGCGGGCTGAGGCCATGGCTGCCAACCGCCTGGCGCGCGAGAGCAGCCCCTACCTCCTGCAGCACGCGCACAACCCCGTGGACTGGTATCCGTGGGGCGAGGAGGCCTTTGCGAAGGCGCGCGCGGAGGACAAGCCCATTCTCCTGTCGGTGGGCTACTCGGCCTGCCACTGGTGTCACGTGATGGAGCGGGAGTCGTTCGAGAGCCCCGCCATCGCGGAGGTGATGAACCGGCATTTCGTCAGCGTGAAGGTGGACCGCGAGGAGCGGCCGGACGTCGATCACATCTACATGGAAGCCGTGCAGTCCATGACGGGCCACGGCGGCTGGCCCATGACCGTGTTCCTGACGCCCGACGGCACCCCGTTCTACGGCGGCACGTACTTTCCGCCCGTCGACCGCCACAACCTGCCCGGCTTCCCGCGGCTGCTGGAAGCGCTGGCGGATGCGTGGACCTCGCGGCGCGAGGAAGTCCTGAAGTCCGGGCAGCAGCTCGCGGCTACCCTCGGCCAGGGCGGGCGCCTCAAGGGCGCCGCGCAGGCGCTCGACGAGGAGGTGCTGTTCGCCGCCTTCCAGAACGTCTCCGCCCAGTTCGACGAGGAGCACGGCGGCCTGGGCGGGGCGCCGAAGTTCCCGCAGCCGATGATCTGGGAGTTCGTGCTGCGCTTCTGGAAGCGGA
>JBBDXO010000311.1:0-10192 GCA_040902295.1 Candidatus Rokuibacteriota bacterium
GGCCGGGGGGGGGGCGCCGCTATTTGGGGGGCGGGGGGGGCGGGGGCTTCGAGGCGGGGGGGGGGCGTCGCGCGGCCGCGCGCCCCGGATCGGGCACCGTGCCGTACCTGCTCGCGGTGGTGGAGGGCATCGTGGCGCACGTGCCCGTCGATGCCGAGATCACCATCGACGGCGGCGCGCCCTGGCGCGGGGCGATCACGGCGGCGGTCGTCGCCAACGGCAGCCACTATGGAGGCGGCATGCGGATCGCTCCCGGCGCCGATCCCGCCGATGGCGCCCTCGACCTCGTCGTGCTGGGCGCGCTCGGCCGTCTGGAGATGCTGCGCTGGCTGCCCGCGCTCTACCGCGGCACGCACCTGCGGCATCCGCGCGTGTGGACCGCGCGCGCCCGCCACGTCGCCGTCCGCTCGCTCACGCCCCTGCCCACGCATCTCGACGGCGAGGCGACCGCCGACACCCCCGTCACCGTCGGCGTGTGCGCGGGCGCGCTGCGCCTGCGCGCGTGAGGGCATCCTTGACACGCCCATCTCCGAATGGGATCGTACCCCATGGGGGTATCAGGGGTGCGTGACGACGAGGTGAAGGCCAAGGCGCGGGGCCGGCTGCGGCGCATCGAGGGGCAGGTGCAGGGGCTGCAGCGCATGATCGACGGCGACGCCGACTGCGTCGACGTGCTCCTGCAGATCTCGGCCGTGCAGGGGGCGCTCGAGCAGGTGCGCAAGCTGTTGCTGGGCCGCCACGTCGAGTCCTGCGTGGCGGACGCGATGCGCGCGGGGACGCGGGGCGACCGGCAGCAGAAGATCGACGCCCTCCTCGACGTGGTCACCCGCTTCGGAGGCCGGTGATGGAGACGCGGACGCTGCCCGTGCGCGGCATGCACTGCGCGGCGTGCGTGAGCAAGGTGGAGCGCGCCCTGGAGTCGGTGGAGGGCGTGGCGGATGCGCGCGTGAACCTGGCCACCGAGCAGGCGACGATCGACCTCGATCCCGCGCGCACCGGCATGGATGCCCTGCGCGCGGCGGTGGCCGCCGCCGGCTACGAGCTGGCGGAGGCGCCGGCGACTCGGGCGGCCGGCGACGACGTGGCCCGCGCCGCCCACGCCCGCGAGGCCCGCCTGCTGCAGATCAAGGTGATGGTGGGCGCGCTCCTCGCCGCTCCCGTCCTCGCCGGCAACATGCCGGAGCTGTTCCCGTGGGCGCCCATGTGGCTGCGCAATCCCTGGCTGCTGCTGGCGCTCGCCACGCCCGTGCAGTTCTGGGTGGGCGCCGACTTCCATCGCGGCTTCCTGCGCGACCTGCGCTACCGCAGCGCGAGCATGTCGACGCTCGTCTCCCTCGGCACCAACGCGGCGTACTTCTTCAGCGTGGCGGTGACGGTGTGGCCGCACACCTTCATGGCCCTCGGCGCGATGACGTACTACGAGACGGCGGCCACCGTCATCACCCTCGTCGTCCTCGGGCGCTGGCTCGAGCTGCGCGCGCGCGGCCGCACCTCCGACGCCATTCGCCGGCTCGTCAGCCTCGCCCCGCGCACGGCACGGGTGCAGCGGCCGGACGGGGAGGTCGACCTGCCCACCGCGGACGTCGTCGTGGGCGATGTCATCCGCATCCGCCCCGGGGAGCGGCTGCCCGTCGACGGCGAGGTCATCGAGGGGGGCTCCACCGTCGACGAGTCCATGCTGACGGGCGAGAGCCTGCCCGTGGAGAAGGCGCCGGGCGCCCGCGTCATCGCGGGCACGGTCAACCGCACGGGCAGCTTCCTCTTCCGCGCCACCCGCGTGGGCGCCGCCACCACGCTGGCGCGGATCATCAAGCTGGTGGAGGAGGCGCAGGGCTCGCGCGCGCCCATCCAGCGTCTGGCCGACCGCGTGGCGGCGGTCTTCGTGCCCATCGTGCTCGCGCTCGCCGCGCTCACGTTCGGTGCCTGGTGGATCCTCGGGCCGGCGCCGGCGGTGCTCTACGCGCTCACCGCCGCGGTGGCGGTGCTCGTCATCGCGTGCCCGTGCGCCATGGGTCTGGCCACGCCCACGGCGATCATGGTGGGCACGGGACGCGGCGCCGAGCACGGGGTGCTCATCAAGAGCGCGGGCGCGCTCGAGCTGCTGCACAAGGTGGACACGGTCGTCCTCGACAAGACCGGCACGCTCACGGTGGGGCGCCCCACGCTCACCGACGTCGTCGCGCAGCCGCCCGCCACGGACGACGAGGTCCTCGCCATCGCGGCGGCGGCCGAGCAGGGCTCGGAGCACCCGATCGGGGAAGCGATCGTGCGGGCCGCCAAGGACCGCGGCCTGGCCCTGCCCGCCGTGAGCGAGTTCGTCACCGTGCCCGGGCAGGGCGTGGACGCGATGGCGCCGGACGGCCGCGTCCTGCTCGGCAACCGGGCGCTGATGGACGCGCGCGGGATCGACGTCGCTGCCCTCGCCGACCGCGCTCGCGCGCTGGCGGCGGAAGGCAAGACGGCGGTGTACGTGGCCTTCGCCGGCCATGCCCTCGGCCTCGTGGCCGCCGCCGATGTCCTCAAGCCGGAGGCCGCGCGCGCCGTCGCCGATCTCAAGGGGCTCGGCCTCGACGTGGTCATGCTCACCGGCGACCACCGGGTGACGGCGGATGCCATCGCGCGGCAGGCGGGCGTCGATCGGGTGCTCGCCGAAGTGCTGCCGGAAGACAAGGCGCGCGAGATCATCCGGCTTCAAGAGTCGGGTCACCGCGTGGCCATGGTCGGCGACGGCATCAACGACGCGCCGGCGCTCGCCCAGGCGGACGTCGGGATCGCCATGGGCTCGGGGACGGACGTGGCCATCGAGGCCGCCGACGTCACGCTGATGCGCGGCGACCTGCGCGGGGTGGTGGACGCCATCGAGCTGTCGCGGCGGACGATCCGCATCATCAAGGAGAACCTCGCGTGGGCGTTCGGCTACAACATCATCCTCATTCCCGTGGCCGCGGGCGCGCTCTACCCCCTGTGGGGCGTGCTGCTGTCGCCGATCCTCGCGGGAGCGGCCATGGCATTGTCGTCCGTGTCGGTGGTCACCAACAGTCTCAGGCTCAAACGATGGAGGCCCGGCCATGGCAACTGATCCCGTGTGTCACATGACGGTCGAGCCCGCGAAGGCGGCCGCGCAGTCGGCCTACAAGGGGCAGACCTATTATTTCTGCGCCGTGGGCTGCAAGCAGAAATTCGACCGCGAGCCCGACAAGTACCTGCCGCCCGGCAATTGATGGACGAGCCGCCCCTGCTGCGCGGCCGCGACCGGTACGAGCGCGTGATGGAGGGCTGGAGCGACGACGCTCCCGGCGAGGCGTTCACGCATACCGTGCGCCTCGCCGATGCCGACCGCGGCGTGGAGGTCTCGGTCACGGCGCTGCCGTCGCCGTCGTATGCCATCACCGCCGCCCGGTGCCGCGTGCTCGCGGGCGACGTGTCGCGGCAGGCCGCGGGCGCCGTGGCCGGGCTCGCGGGCACCGCGATGGTGGGCGGGCTCACGCGCCGCGTGGCCGAGCTGGCGGGCGGCGGCGAGGGGGGGCGGCTCATCGTCGATGCCGTGGTGGAGGTGGCGCGGCTGTCGCGCCAGGTGGCGAAGCTGCCCGCCGAGCAGGCGCAGCGGGCCGCCGCCGGCGACGCGCGCGTGTGCTGGGAGCTCGACACCACCGGATGGATCGACCTGCCGGACTCCTGCTTCACGTACAGCGAGGCCGGCCGCCGCCTGCTCGACAGGCCCGGGGTGACGCCGGCGATGGGGCCGCACCTCTATCGCCCGTCGCCGGGCCAGCGCAACGTGTTCGTGCGCACGAAGATCGCGCGGCTGGAGCGCCGCGGGCCCACGCTCGAGCTCCATCATTCGATGCACGACAACGTGCACGGCTTCGAGGTGCACTACGCGATCGACGTGCCCAGCGCGCGGGTGATCCGCGCCGAGCACACGACGCCCCGGCTGCCCTACATGGGCATCTGCTCGGAGCCGCAGCGCAAGATCGCCGCCCTCGTGGGCGAGACCGCCGACGACGGCCTGCGCCGGCGCATCCAGGGCCATCTCGGCGGCGCCGGCGGCTGCGCGCAGCTCTACGACCTCACCGCCGACCTCCTCAAGCTGCTCGCCTGATCACTCCACGGCGTGCCGCTCCACGGCGCCGTCGACGACGTCGCCGCCGATGGTGAGGTAGAGGTGCCCTCCGGACACCGAGAGCGCGAACACCATCCGGCGCTGCAGCCGCGCCACCAGCGCCGCGAGCAGGCCGTCGTCGACGTGATAGAGCTCCAGCTCCGCCGCCCGATGGATGCGCTCACCCGTCCACTGGCGGGCGACCGCTCTGGGGTCCTTGTGCGTGTAGACGGCCACGCGCGGCGCCGCCTTGCTCGCCCGGTGCATGCGCGCGGCGTCGGGAGCGCCGACGTCGATCCACACGGCAATGGCGCCCGTGAGATCGCGCACCGCGAGCGCCGGCTCGTCGGGCTCGGCGAGGCCCCTGGAGAAGCCGAGGCCCTCGGCGTACTCCAGGCAGTACGCGAGCACGCGCGTGACGAGCGACTCTTCCGTCTCCGACGGATGACGCGCCACCCGCAGCGCGAGCGTCTCGTAGACGCCGCGGTCGGCGTCGGACAGCTCGATGTCGAAGCTGTGGATGGTCGCCGTCAGCGCCACGACGGCCCGCTCTCTCCGGGCGTCCGTGCCTCCAGCCACGGCACGCCGTAGGCGATGACGGCCTCCGTCGCCGCCGTGATGGCCGTCGCATCGTCCGCCGGCCACCAGGTGTCCCGGGGCCGGAAGAACATGCCGGCGATGGGCAGACGCTCCAGCGCGCGCAGCCGTCCGGGCATGAGAAAACCCAGGCGCTGGCGCAGCGCCGGAGCGCAGTGGTGCTCCAGCGCCTTCTTCGGGTCCACCCCCGCCCCGCCGCGAGCGGGGTCGTACACGGCCACGTTCACGGTGAACTGGCCCGACAGGAAGCGGTCGCCGAGCTGGAAGTTGACGATCTGGGCGCAGGCCCGGCCTTCGGGGAATCGCCGAAAGGTACGGCGGCCATCGAAGACGAAGGCGATCTGCGACAGCACGGGCGCCGCTTCCTCCCGCAGCCGCCGGGTGAACGAGCGCTCGATCCCCGCTGTCATGTCACGCGCCTCGTCAGGCGCTGCCATGGTCGACGGGCCGCCGACGCGCCGTCACCTCGATCTCGATGCGCATGCGGGGATCCGCGAGGCCGGCGGAGATCATGGTGGCCGCCGGGCGCACGTCGCCGAAGTGTTTCCGGAGGATGGGCCAGCAGGGCGGGAAATCCGCCGCCTGCGGCAGGATGTAGGTGACGCGCACCACGTCGCGCAGGCCGGCCCCCGCCTGCTCGAGCGCGGCCTGGATGTTGCGCAGGCACTGCTCGGCCTGCTCGGTCACGCTGTCCGCGATCGTCATCGCCTGGTAGTCGAAGCCCGTGGTGCCGGAGACGAAGATCCACTCGCCGTCCACCACGGCGCGCGAATACCCGATCTCCCGCTCGAACGAGGAGCCGGAGCTGATGAGCCGACGGTCCACGCGCGGCCTCCTTTCTGGAGGCTCCAGCATAGGGGCATCCGTGCGAGGCGGAAAGGGCCGTATACTTGCAGAACCATGCACGTATTGCCGGTGGGCAAGCTTCGCGCCGCCATGCTCCAGGCGGTTTTCGACAAGCTGCCCGCGCGCGACGGCCGGGTCGTCGTCGGCCCGCGCGTCGGTGAGGACGCCGCCGTCATCGACATGGGCGACCGCTACCTCATCGCGAGCGCCGATCCGATCACCTTCGCCACCGACGATCTCGCCCGCTACGCCCTCGCCGTCAACGCCAACGACGTCGCCGTGCGCGGCGCCCGCCCGCGCTGGTTCCTCGCCACGGTCCTGCTGCCCGAAGGGACCACCACGGACGCCAGCGCCACCGCGCTCCTCGCGCAGCTCGCGGAGGCGTGCGACGAGCTCGACATCGCGCTCGTGGGCGGCCACACGGAAGTCACGCACGGGCTCACGCGGCCGCTGGTGGCGGGCACCATGCTGGGCGAGGTGGCCAAGGACAAGCTGGTGACGACGGGCGGTGCCCGGGTGGGCGATGCGGTGGTGATGACGAAGGGCGTGCCCGTGGAAGGGGCGGCCATCATCGCGCGCGAAAAGGAAGCGGAGCTGCGCGCGCGCGGCGTGCCCGCCGCCGTCATCCGCCGCGCGAAGAGCTTCCTGCGCGTGCCGGGGATCAGCGTGCTGCCGGAGGCCGAGATCGCATGCGAGCTGGCGAGCGTGCACGCCATGCACGATCCCACGGAGGGCGGCATCGCCACCGCGCTCGTGGAGATGGCGGAGGCCGCCCAGGTGGGGCTGCGCATCGACGCCACGCGGATCATGATCCTGCCCGAGGGCAAGGTGCTGTGCGAGGCCTTCGGGCTCGATCCCCTCGGCACCATCGCCTCCGGCGCCCTGCTCATGACGCTCGACCCCGCGGAGGCGGGCATCGTCATCCACGCGCTGGCGCGCGAGTCGATCGACTGTCACTTCATCGGCTCCGTCGTCGCCCGCGAGCACGGCGTCACGCTCGTGGACGGCACCCGGCAGTGGCCGATGCCGGTCTTCGCCCAGGACGAGATCACCAGGCTCTTCAAGGAGGACTGACCGTGCCCCAGATCGGCTATTCGCATCGGCCCCTCGCCCTCGGGCGCGACGGGATGGTGGCATCCGCGCATCCGCTCGCCACCCTCGCGGGCGTGGAGACCCTGAAGGCGGGCGGCACCGCGGCCGATGCCGCGGTGGCCGTCAATGCCGTGCTCGGCGTCACGCAGCCGTACTGCTGCGGCGTGGGCGGCGACATCTTCGTGCTCTATTACGACGCCGCCACCCGGCGCGTGCACTTCCTCAACGGCGCCGGCCGCTCGGGCTCGCGCGCGACCCTCGACGAGCTGCACCGCCGCGGTGCCGCCAGCCTGCCCGTGATCGGGCCGCGCACGGTGAGCGTGCCCGGCTGCGTGCGCGGGTGGTCGATGCTGCTCGATCGCTTCGGGACCCGGCCCCTGCGCGAGCTGCTGGCGCCCGCCATCCACTATGCCGAGCGGGGCTTTGCCACCACCTCGCTCGTGAGCCAGGCCATCACGGAGTACATGCCGGTCAATCCCGATCCCGAGTGGCACCGGATCTTCGCGCCCGGCGGCGCCGCCCCCGCGGAGGGCGTGCCGCTCGTGCAGGCCGATCTCGCGCGCACGCTGCGCGAGCTGGGGGAGGAAGGCCCCGATCTCTTCTATCGCGGCCGCGTGGCGCGCGCCATCGCCGAGCGCATGAGCGAGGACGGCTTCCTCACCCTCGACGACCTCGCCGCGCACGAGGGCGAGTGGGGCGAGCCCATCGCCACCACGTATCGCGGCGCCACCGTGTACGAGACGCCGCCGCCCACCCAGGGCGTGGCCGCGCTGCTGGCGCTGAACCTCCTCGAAGGCTTCCCGCTCCGCACGCGACGCATTCATTCCGTGGCGCACCTGCACCTGCTCATCGAGATGGTCAAGCTCGCGTATGCCGACCGCGACCGCTACATCGCCGATCCCCAGCGCGCCTCGGTGCCGGTGGCGGGGCTGCTCGACAAGGCGTACGCGGCGCGCCGGCGCACGTCCTACGATCCGCGCAAGGCGGGCGCCTACGCGCCGGGCGAGCCCGAGGGCGACACCACGGGCTTCGTCATCGCCGACGGCCGGGGCAACGTCATCAGCGTCATCGAGAGCCTCTTCAACGCCTTTGGCTCCGGCGTGGTGGCGCCGGGGACGGGCGTGGTGCTGCAGAACCGCGGCCGGCATTTCAGCATGGACCCGGAGCATCCGAGCGCGCTCGCCCCCCGCAAGCGGCCCTTCCACACGCTGATCGCCTCCATCACCACGCGGGATGACGCGCCGCTGATGGCCTTCGCCACCATGGGCGGCAACGGGCAGGCGATGTTTCACGCGCAGGTGCTCACCAACGTGCTGGACTACGGCATGGACATCCAGGAAGCCATCGAGCGCCCGCGCTTTCTCATCGGGGCCTTCCTGCCCGATGATCCCGCCGACGCCATCTACCTCGAGCGTCGCGTGCCGAAGAGCGTCTTCGCCGGCCTCGAGCGCAAGGGCCACAACGTCAAGCCCGCCCCCGAGTTCTTCGCGAAGGTCGGCCACGCGCACGGCATTGTCCTGCGCGACGGCACGCTCACCGGCGGCGCCGATCCCCGCGGCGACGGCGCCGCGCTGGGGTTCTGACGTGCGTGTGCCCATCCTGATCGCCATGATCGTCTGCGCGCTGGCGGCGCCCGCGGCCGCCGCGGAGTGGGGAGGCCTCGTGCCCGGCGTCACCACCATGGACGCGGTGCGCGCCCGGCACGGCGGGCCCACCCGCGCCGACGCCCAGAAGACGGAAGGCTACGATACAGCGTCCTGGACGTACGAGGGGACGCAGGCGCCGCCGGGCATGAAGCGGATGGTCGTCGACTTCGGCCTCGTGAGCGGAGGCCAGTTCCGGCGCGACGTCGTGCGCACGTTCCGGCTCGAGCCCAACCTCGGCGCCTTCGATCGCCGCACCATCATCGCCGGCTGGGGCCCGCCCACGCGCTCGGGCCGTGAGGCGGACGGCGACGTCTTCATCTACGCGGAGGGCCTCATCGTACACTTCGAGAAGGACAACTTCCGGCCGCGGCTGATGATGTTCACGCCGCCCCAGCCGCTCGACCAGCCGCCGGCGAAGCCGTAGCCCGCAGGAAGCCGCGCACGGGGATCTCGACCCACGACGGCCGGTTGTTCGCCTCGTAGACGATCTCGTAGGCGGCTTTCTCCAGCTCGAAGACGGCCACGGCCCTCGTGACGGCGTCGTCGGTGGCCGGCAGGAAGGGCGCGCTCCGCGCCGCGTCGCCGTAGCCGGCGAGGAAGGCGGCGCGCATGTCGGTCTCCCACGCCTCGGCCTCCGGCGCGGCGCTGGCCACCGCGTAGTGCAGCGACCGCAGCATGCCGGCCACGTCGCGCAGCGGCGTGTGCTTGCGCCGGCGCTCCTCGAGCGGCCGCAAGGGCTCCCCCTCGAAGTCGATGAGCATGAAATCGTCGCCGTCGACACGCAGCGTCTGCCCGAGGTGGAAATCGCCGTGATGGCGGAGCTTCACGCAGCCGATCAATCCCGCGAGGCCGTCGAGCGCGCGCGCCGCCTCCGGCAGGCCGCGCGGCGCCAGTGCCGCGCGCGCCGCCGCCACCTGGCGCCGGATGGCCTCCTGCCAGGCGGCGACGTCGGCGGGGCCGATCGGCTCCGCCGCGAAGGCCGGATCGTCCGTCGGCGTTGCGAGCGCGCGGTGCAGCGCCGCCGTGCGCTCGCCGAGCCGCCGCAGCGCGGGGAGGGCGGGGTCCCCCTGGGCGAGCCGCTCCAGCAGCCACTGCCAGCCGTCGCGGGCGCCGGCGGCCATCTGCTGCGCGACGGCGACCGCCGTGCGGCCGCCGCCGGCCCCCTCGTATTCGAGGGCGCCCGCGAGCGGCGGCGTGTGCGCAAAGCGCGCGTGCTCGGTGAGGAAGCGGCCGATCTCCAGCTCGGGGTTCACCCCTTCGGTGAGGCGGCGGAAGTGCTTGACGATGACGACGGCGCCGAAGGTGACGGAGGTGTTGCTCTGCTCGCCGCCCAGCCGCGCCACCCGCTCCTCCGGGCCCGGACGGCGCACGGCGCCCGTCCACGAGCCGATGAGCGAGCCCCGGTCTCCGCTCACGCGCATGTCACCCGCCATGACGGCGAGGAGCGACCGGCAGACGCCCGCGTCGTCGAGCGCGTCGCGCAGGGGCGGCCCCTCGAGCAGCGGCACGGCGTAGCGCTCGCGCGCGCCGTCGTCGAGCGTGACGTCGACGAGGAGGAGCGCGCCGCCCTCGACGGCAAAGCGGTCGGCCACCGCCACCGCCTCGATGCGGCGGGTCTTGCTCGCGAACCATCGCTGGCCGGCGAGCCAGGAGGCCAGCTCAGATGGCGGCGGACTCGATGCCATAGCGCACGGGGCGCCGCTCGCGCTGCTCGAGGCGGAGCCAGTAGTAGCCGAGGGGGCCGAGGCTGAGGAAGTAGGGCGCGCGCCCGACCACGGGGAAGCGCGAGGCGCTCAGCATCTCCACGGGCTGCGCGCCGTCGTGGCGCGACAGGTCCAGCTCCACCGGCTGGGTGACGGGGCTGAGGTTGGCCACCACCAGCACCGTCTCGTCGTGGGGGGGGGGGGGG